>CABVSA010000068.1:0-19826 GCA_902500805.1 uncultured Nitrospira sp.
GGTTCACGGTTGCGCCTTGTTCCAGGAGCAGTGACACGGTTGGGAGATGGCCATTCTGGGCGGCGACGAACAGCGGCGTCGAGCCATCGGCCAAGGCCAGATTCGCGCTGGTTCCATGTTGAAGCAGCAGCTCTACGACTGTGTGCTGGCCACGTTGTGCCGCGATGAAGAGCGGCGTCACCCCGTCTTCCGCAGCTTGATTTGCGTCGGCCTTATGGCGGAGCAAGAGTGCCACGATGTCTCGATAGCCGTTCTGCGCGGCGATGAACAGCGGCGTCACACCTGTGGTGGTAGCAAGATTCGCGGTTGCTCCGTTATTGAGTAACAGGGCGGCGACCTCTGGGTGACCATTCTGCGCCGCGATGTAGAGTGGAGTGGCTCCTTCACTGGTCACGTGATTCACGGGCGCAGCTTTCCGAAGTAAGAATGAGACGACATCGCGGTGCCCATTCCAAGCTGCCGCATGGAGGGCAGTTGTTCCCTGAGCATTGGCCGCGCTGACATCCGCTCCGTCCTCGACGAGTTTCTTGATCTGGAGAAGCTGCCCATCCATGGCGGCTGTCAGGAGGGTCTCATCTACTGGTCGCATGGCCAGGAGCAGCGGCAGCAGGGCACAGAGGGTGCAGAGTGTGATCCGTCGCGAGGTCATGTCAGTCTCCAAATTGGTGAGAGTAGAGGCAGGGGATTATGAACTAACTCGATTGCTTCCTTCCAGTCCCTCTCTGCCATCGTGGAGTGTCAGGCGCATGGATACACAAACCAGGCTCAATAGGATGGGCTGGATGTCAGGAGGCCAACGGGGGATAGTCGCTGTAGCCGTCTGGGCCGCCTCCATAGAGCCGGTCGTAGTTCACAGCAGTGAGAGCGGCCTGTTTTGCAAAACGTTCGACGAGGTCTGGATTCGCGATGTACGGTCGACCGTAAACAATGGCGTCAGCGGCCTCTCGTGCAACCGTCGATTCTCCGGTCTCACGAGTGTAGCTCCCGTTGCTCATCAACGCACCTTGGAAATGTCGTCGAGCGACCTGCAAGATCGATTGTTCTTCCGGTAGTGCGTGGTTCTCATGCCGGATTTCGAGAAATGCAATCCCGCGTCGACTTAACTCCTGGGCTACATAGGTCACGAGGGCTTCAGGCTGACTCTCCGTCATGTCGTTAAAGGGAACCAGTGGTGATATTCGCACGGCGACACGACCGGCACCCCAGACGCTCATTGCAGCGTCGGTGATCTCCAGCAGAAACCGAGCCCGGTTGGGCACCGATCCGCCATAGGTATCTGTGCGTGCGTTCACACCATCACGGAGAAAATTATCGATCAGATACCCGTGGGCACCATGGATCTGTACCCCGTCAAAGCCGGCCTGTTTGGCGTTCTGGGCGGCAAGTGTGAACATCTCCACATAGCGTGGGATTTCCTCGGTGCGGAGCGCGCGAGGGATTTCGTAGGGCTTGTCACCCTGAGGGGTGTGGGTCATCTCATTGCGGATGGCCTTGGCGCTGCTGGAAACCGGCTGCTCGCCCTCGTTCAACAACGAATGCGCGGCACGCCCAGGATGCCAGATCTGCATGAAGATCCGTCCGCCCTTCGCATGCACGGCATCCGTCACGCGTTTCCAACCGGCTACATGTGCAGGACTGTAAATGCCACCTTCACCCATGAAGGCACAAGCATGGGCATCGACCATCGTACATTCCGTCATCATCAGGCCACTTGACGCGCGCTGGGAGTAGTAGTCCACCATCATGTCGTTGGGAATGTGGCTCGTGCCGGCTCGTGCACGTGTGAGGGGAGCCATGACGATACGGTTGGGTAGGAGGAGCTCTCCAACTTGGAGCGGGGTGAACAATGTCGGCATGGGTGGTCCTTTGCGTAATGGGTGAATCGTGAGTTTGAAAATGTATGAGTGAGAGGGGGAAGGAGTCAACTGATGATTGATTGCCTTCATGCCTTCCGGCGAATTCGCTCAGTCAGCTCCTCATACACAGAGCGACGGTGTCCCACAGCCATCAACCGAAAGACTCGTCTCTTCAGATCAACCGCATATACAATACGAAAACGGCGAACGCGATTCTTGCGTAACCCGTTGAGTTCTCGCTTGAGCGGTTCTCCACAATCGGGATCAGCTGTAATAGCACGAATAGCAGCCTTGATCAGTTGCTTCAGCTCAGGATGAAGAACGCGGATCACGTCCGCGACATGCGGAGGGATGTCCGGACGGAAAGAGATCACGCCGTACGCCGCTTCTTGACGGGCGCGAGAGGCTCGCCGAATACATCTTCAAACGAGAGCCCTTTACGTTTTGTTTTATAAAAGGCTCGGCTTTCGGCAATCTGGCTCATGAGTTCAGGATCGCTGAGGACATCGAGGGTCTCCTTGAGACGGGTATATTCATCGATATTCATCAAGATAGCCGCCGGTCGGCCATTCTTCGTCACGATGACTTCCTCTTCACGCTCCTGAACTCCCGCCACCAGTTCAGGGAGACGAGTTTTCACTTCTGATAACGACAAGGTTTTTGCCATGGAAGACCTCTTACCGAAGAGACCAGAATTATGGTCATTAGACTACAGCGACAAGGAGGGTCTCGTCAAATGAACATGCTTGTGGTCAAAGTGGGCATGATCGCGGAAGGGGATGAGAATGGGAGTGGTAACCGTAAAGGCTCAAGTCCAAGAAGTGGGTTATTGAATGCGAGAAGGTTAATTAAGAATGAGTTCATCATGTTGGATAGCAGATGCTGTTGTTGAGACAGCATGGCCGTAGTGCTTTCAGGCGGAAATCCAAAAGAATCGCGCAGCGGCCGCTGGTCGGCCTAACCCGGTTAATTCATGAACGCTGCGCGTTTATTTACAACCGTCAGCCAGCAGGCTCGTTGACCACTGGCTGACTTCGACAGGGTGCTTCGCACCGGCTCAGGGTTAGCCCTGAGCGGAGGCCCTGCTTTGACAGGGCCGGAGTCGAAGCCCGAAGGGCGCATTGCTCACGACTCGGGAATAATGCGGGCTAATAACCTGCCGTCATCAGGGCGAACACCACAATTGCGACAACGACGATTCCGATGGCGATCAGCATGAGCGGCGGATCTTTGCCAAACATTCCAGGCATGGACTTCCTCGTGTAGGCGTATGACTCACCCTAATCCTTCTTGTTGTTGGGTGTCCAGCCGTAATCAGAAAAGATTCCCGACCGCTTTCAATATGCTCTTTTCATCGTGACGACAGAGACGATCATGGCCTCGCTATTTGCGTTCCCTTAGCGGGTACGTGGAAATGGCTTTCTGCTGAGTCTGCTTTTCCTTGTTGGCCAAGTAGAGATGCCGGATGTACCAGGCATAGAGCAACAACAGGAGCACAAAGTTGGGAATGAGGACGGCAGGTGTCATCCATTGCCACCCGTCGAATTTCCAGTTGGAGAAGGGCCACAGCACCGGGGTTGGGAAAAAGGCATACGTATGTAACGGCACATCCGCCAAGATATGCAGTCCCCATGCTCCGAGTTCCCAGACCGGTCGTTTCAGGAAGAGCCACACAAAGACAAAGACGATGAGAAAGACGACGAAACTATGGGTGCAATTGTAGAGTTGATGGACATAGTGAGGAATCGTCGATTCTGGAGGAGTACCGTGGCTGAAGTCGGGCTTCGGCGAGAAGCCGAACGCGGCTGCGATGTACAGAACCCCGAATGAAAAAAGATCCGGCGCCATGCCGATGGCGAATGCCAGCCCGAAACTCCATCGGCTCTTTCGACCAAACGTAATCGAACCCCAGAGGCCATGAGAGATGAAGTCCATCAAATCCTTTCACGGAAGCGTCACGGCAATATTCTACTTGGTCGAGTCTCTTCTGGTCCATTGGGGTCGTGGTTCGAGGGATCTGGCTTCATGGTGCCGGGGGCAATATCAACGAACGCATGCTCAGGGTGTGGTTGGAGTACAGGCCGGTCCCATCTGAGATGTAACACAATAGGGGCAGGCGGCTATTCCTACGGGACCTTGAATGAGATGCGGTTCCAGAATTGGTATTCGTGAGAGTGCTCTCGTTGCGAGAAATGCGAGGTGCTCCGTATCAAGGTGTCTCATCAGCGTGGGTTCAGTCGCCTGCTAAGCCTGATAGGCCGGTTCGCGGAAGAAGTTCGCGGCTTTCAGGAATGTGCGCATGGAGGTTAGACGGTTTCCTGCTAGTAGTTGCGTTCATTTTATGTGCCATACTCATGTGTTCTATAAGAGTATGAAGTGTGTCCCTCCCCTGAGATCGGGCTAGGTTTCCCCTGCCTGCTTCGGTATAATCCCCCGACAGCGTTCGTTCACCCTGCGAGGAGATTCGTATGTCTGAAAAAGAGGACAAGAAGCGCGCACTGGACTTGGCCCTGTCCCAGATCGAGAAGGCGTATGGGAAGGGGGCCATCATGAAGCTGGGCGCCGAGGAGAAGGTCGATGTCCCGGCCATTTCCACCGGTTCGCTCGGTCTCGACATTGCCCTTGGGGTCGGTGGGCTTCCGCGCGGACGGGTGATTGAAATCTTCGGTCCGGAGGCGTCAGGGAAGACGACGATGACGCTGCATTGTATCGCCGAGGTTCAGAAAACAGGTGGGGTCGCCGCGTTTATCGATGCCGAACATGCCCTGGATTTGACCTATGCCAAGAAGTTGGGAGTGCAGGCTGATGATCTTCTCGTGTCACAGCCTGATACAGGGGAGCAGGCGTTGGAGATTGCAGAAACCTTAGTCCGTAGCGGGGCAATCGATCTGATCGTCATCGACTCGGTCGCTGCCCTCACGCCACGTGCCGAGATTGAGGGCGAGATGGGCGATGCCCACATGGGGCTTCAGGCAAGGTTGATGTCGCAGGCCTTGAGAAAACTTACCGGGGCGATCTCGAAATCGTTGACGACGGTCATCTTTATCAATCAAATTCGCATGAAGCTCGGGGTGATGTTCGGCAATCCAGAGACGACGACCGGCGGGAACGCACTCAAGTTTTATTCTTCCGTCCGCTTGGATATTCGACGGGTGGAATCCATCAAGGAAGGTCAGGAGGTGATGGGGAGTCGGGTCCGCGTGAAGGTGGTCAAGAACAAGATGGCGCCGCCGTTTCGTCAGGCGGAGTTCGACATCATGTTTGCCGAGGGGATTTCCAAAACCGGCGAGCTCGTGGATATGGGGGTCGACAAGAAGATCATTGATAAGTCCGGTGCCTGGTACTCCTATAACGGCGAACGGATTGGTCAGGGACGCGACGCGGCTCGAGAGTTTCTCAAGACCAATGTCGCCGCTGCTCGCGAAGTGGAACAGAAACTGCGGGAGGTGGCTGGCGTTCCTGCCCGTGGTGAGAAGAAGGCTGAGACCAAAGCTGAGACCAAAGCTGAGACCAAAGCTGAGACCAAAGAGGATAAGCCGGTTGCACGAAGTGAGGAAAAGCGGGCGCATCGGTGACGGGCGGAAGGCCCAGACTCGCCCTCGTGCCTCACCCACAAGCCAGGATGAGGTGATCCGGCTCGCGGTTCGTTTTTTGGCACATCGAGATCGGACTGCTGCTCAAGTCGAACGGTTTCTCCTATCACGAGGGGTGACCTCTTCCCACATTGAACAGGCCATGTGTCGCCTGACGGACCTCCGGTACCTCGACGATCTTGCCTATGCCCAGCGATGGGTGGAGAAGCGCCTGGCTACGAAGCCGATGGGCCAAGAACGGCTCAAGGCGGAATTACGGGCCAAGGGAATTTCGGACGGCTTGGCGGAGCGGGTTCTCACTGAGGTCTTTCGGCGGAATGGCGAGGAGGTCGTGGCGCGCCGGGCCCTACAGGCCATATCTCACCAGGGGAAGCGGTTGGCCTCAGGGTACATGGCGCGATTCCTCCATCAGCGGGGTTTCAGTGACGAGGTGATCGATCGTATGATGACGGAGTTCAAGAGAAGTGAGGACGTTGTCCATGAAGACGAATAGTGCAACCGAGCTGCGGCGGGCCTTTATCCGGTATTTTGAAGAGCACGGGCATCAGGCCGTGCCAAGCGCCTCGCTTTTGCCGCAAGCCGATCCGACCTTGCTGTTTACCAATGCCGGGATGAATCAGTTCAAGCGGGTGTTCCTTGGGGAAGACACACGCGCCTATACGCGGGCGGTGTCGGTGCAGAAGTGTTTGCGTGCGGGGGGAAAGCATAACGATCTTGAGAATGTCGGGTATACCAGGCGCCATCACACCTTCTTTGAGATGTTGGGGAACTTCTCATTCGGAGATTATTTCAAGGAAGACGCGATTGTATTTGGGTGGGAGTTCCTCACACACACCGTCGGTCTTGCCAAAGATCGGCTCTGGGTGACGATCTTTCGCGAAGACGATGAAGCGGATCGGTTATGGAAGAAAATCGGTGTTCCTGCCTCGCGCATTGCGCGATGCGATGAGAGGGATAATTTCTGGCAGATGGCGGACACCGGGCCCTGCGGCCCTTGCTCTGAGATCCATTTTGATCAAGGGGCGATCGTCCCTGGTGATGATCGACCGAATGGCGAGGGAGACCGAGTCATCGAGATCTGGAATCTGGTCTTCATGCAGTACAACCGCGATGCGTCAGGAACCCTCCACCCGTTGCCCAAGCCAAGTATCGATACGGGGATGGGGCTGGAACGGCTGGCTGCGGTGGCTCAGGGAGTCCAGAGCAATTATGACAGCGATCTCTTTACGCCGTTGTTGACGGCGATTGCCGAACGGGCCGGCACGGAGTACGGCAAGAAAGACGTCTCGGATCGTTCCATGCGAGTGATTGCCGATCATTTGCGCGCTGTGACATTTTTGATGACCGATGGGGTGTTACCGTCGAATGAGGGGCGTGGGTATGTGTTGCGCAGAATCCTGCGTCGGGCGGCCAGGCATGGCCGCCTGCTCGGGATCGTAGAACCGTTTCTCCATGAGTTGACTGCGGCGGTGGTGAGCCAGATGGGCGGTGCCTATACGGAGATTACCCGTGCGGCCGACACGATTACCGAAGCCACCCGCGGGGAGGAAGAGCGGTTTATTGCGACGCTGGACCAGGGGTTGCCGATCTTGAATGAGATGATCGAGAAGACGCAAGCCGCAGGGCAATCGGTTTTGACTGGTGGGGATGTCTTCAAACTCTATGATACCTACGGGTTCCCGATGGATCTCATGGCCGAGGCCTGTCGCGAACAGGGCATGACCATCGATGAGCCGGGGTTTGATGCGGCGATAGAGGAACAGCGGACTCGCGCACGGAAAACCGGCGGGTTTGAGCGAGATACGGCTCGTCCGGCCGTTGCGGAGTTAGCGCAGCGGATCGGTGCCACACAATTTATCGGCTATGATCGACAGGAAAGTGACGCACTGCTCCGCGCGATTCTCAAGGGCGAACAGTTGGTGAAGGAAGCGAGGGAAGGGGACGAGGTCGAGGTGGCGCTTGATGCCACACCATTTTATCCCGAAGGCGGAGGGCAAGTCGGAGACCGGGGAACCTTGTCGGGGCCGGAAGGGTTGGTGGACCTCACGGAGACCACGAGGCCTGCGCCGACGCTGATCCTTCACAAAGGGACCGTTCGCCAAGGGCGCATCCGTGAAGGCGAGCGTCTGCACCTGACGGTGAATGCCTCCACACGCCAAGATGCGGCTCGCAATCACACGGCGACACATCTGGTCCATGCAGCCCTTCGCGATCTGCTCGGCCCTCATGTGAAACAGTACGGGTCATTAGTCGGGCCGAGTCGGCTTCGGTTTGATTTCGCCCATTTCCGGCCCTTGTCCTCGCGTGATCTCGATGAGATTGAATCGACGGTGAACGAGGAAATCAGAAAGAACGAGGCGGTGTCTACTGAGGTGATGAGTATTCAGGATGCCGTGGCCAAAGGCGCATTGGCATTCTTCGGTGACAAGTATGGCGAGCAAGTTCGTGTGGTGTCGGTTGAGTCCTTCAGTAAAGAACTCTGCGGCGGGACGCATTGCCGGCAGACCGGTGAGATCGGACTCTTTCGGATTGTCTCCGAGACCGGCGTGGCAGCCGGTGTGCGCCGACTTGAGGCCCAAACCGGGAGCGGCGCGTACAACCAGATCAAGACATTGGAGGCTGAGGTTCGACAGTTATCTGATCTCCTGAAAGTGGGGCAGTCGGAGATTGTCGCACGAACGAGAAAACTGCTGACACAGCTCAAAGACAAGGAACGTGAACTGGAAGACGTGAAGCTCAAGATGGCCGGGGGCGCAGCAGCTGCCTCTACGCTCAAGACCATTGCCGGTGTGTCGGTTCATGTGCAACGGACTGATGGATTGGACGGGACGGCGATGCGGACACTGGCCGACCAGTTACGGGATAAGATGAAGAGCGGTGTGATTGCGCTTGGCGCGGAAGTCGAAGCCGGGAAAGTCTCGTTGCTTGTGGTCGTGACGAAAGATCTGATCGGTCGCCTCAAGGCGGGTGAACTCATTAAGCCGATGGCGGTCGAGGTCGGCGGGACGGGCGGTGGCCGTCCGGAAATGGCTCAAGCTGGAGGAAAAGATGCCTCACGTCTTGATGCGGCGCTTGAAAAGGTTTTTAGCCTGGTCGAAACTGTGCTCCAGCGGTAAACTGTCATGGCAACCAGGATCCTAGCCCTCGATTACGGGACCAAGCGGATCGGAGTAGCACTCAGCGATGAGCTTGGGTGGACGGCTCAACCGCTTGAAACGCTCGAACGGAGGACGCTGGATCGGGATTTCGCACATATTCAACAGCTGGTGAACGCGCACGATGTCCGAGAGGTTGTGATCGGACTTCCATTACGACTCAATGGTGAAGAAGGACCGGCGGTTCAGGCCGTCCATCAGTTCGTCGACCGGCTCGGTGAGGTGTTGTCGGTTCCCATCATCATGTGGGACGAGCGGATGACGACTCGATCGGCGGAAGAACTCTTGATCGCCGCCGATGTCAGTCGAAAAAAACGCAAGGGAGTCATCGATCGTGTCGCTGCGGCCATTCTTTTGCAGGGCTATCTCGAAGCCAACACGGCTTCTGCAGGCTCTGGCGAGGAACACCGCTCGGTCCAAGAGACAGAGGAAGCGTGGGTAGAGTCGTCGTCAATCGACCAATCGCATGATGGTTCGTGGGATCCTCATCACCGCCGTCACTCTCGTCGTGCTCGCCGGGGTGGTCGGCTATCTAATGATCCGATGGGCTGAAGCGCCCGTCCTGTCCGAGGCCGATCATCCTCCTGAGAAGATTGTGGTCATTCCTGAAGGGGCCACATTCAACCAAGCTGCGACGCTCCTTGAACGGGAGCAATTGATCAGGAGTCGATCGGCGTTTCTCCTGTTAGGGAAATCCCAGGAGGCGGATCGTAAGATTCATCCTGGGGAATATGCGCTCAATGCCGCGATGCCGCCGGCGGAGATTCTGTCGAGGTTCCTGGCCGGTCGCGTGATCTTGCATCCCATCACGATTCCTGAAGGTTATGCGATGAGTCAGATCGCGGATGTCCTCTCGGAACATCACATCACCACTCGCGAGGAATTTCTCAGGCTGGCATCAGACAAGGCATTTGTGAAGACGCTGGGAATTGCTGCTGACTCAGTGGAAGGTTATCTCTACCCCGACACCTACAGGTTTGCGAGACCGACGGCGGCAAAAGACGTGATCAGAGCCATGGTGGATCAATTGGATCATGTCATGACCCAAGAGTTGAAAGTGCGGGCGAAAGAGATCAACCTCACGGTCCACCAAGTCCTGACCCTTGCCTCGGTGATTGAAAAGGAAACGGGGGTGGGGGGGGAACGCCCACAGATTTCAGCTGTGTTCCACAATCGATTGAAGAAAAATATTCCGCTCCAGAGTGATCCGACCGTCATCTATGGGTTGCCGAACTTCGATGGGAATCTGCATAAGAAGGACCTTTCCCACCCCAGTCCCTACAATACCTATCGGTGGGCGGGGTTGCCGCCTGGTCCGATCGCCAGTCCTGGAGCAGAGGCGATCCGTGCGGCCCTGTATCCTGTTCCATCCGCGTACCTGTATTTCGTGTCTCGAAACGATGGGACCCATCAATTTTCCGCCACCTTGGTTGAACACAACAAGGCGGTGGAACGGTACCAAAAGCGTCCGTTCAGAAAAGAACGGCATTCGCAGACGTTCATGGCCCCGAAGAGCCATGCGATCCATCACGAAGAAGGAGTCTCATAGCGCATGTCACGTTGGAATCTTCCTGCACTGATTGACCATACCGTCTTGAGACCGGAGGCAACGAAGCACGATGTCCTTCGGCTCTGCGAGGAGGCGAAGGCCCACGGGTTTACCGTCATATTTATCCCGCCTTGTTACGTCGATGACGCGGCAGCGGCAATTGCGGGCACGAACATTCAGCTTGGGATCCCGATCGGATTTCCGCTGGGTGGCCACACGACGAACACCAAAGTCGCTGAAGCGGTCGATGCGGTCTCTCGTGGAGCCCGGGTGTTGGATATGGTGCTGAACGTCAGCAGACTGAAATCCGGTGACCACGACTATGTGCGGACGGATATTGCTGAAGTTGTGAAGGCGACACCCGGGGTCGAACACAAGGTTATCCTTGAAACTTGCTATCTGACTCAGGATGAAAAGCGAGCCGCTTGTCATCTCGTCGTGGAGGCTGGAGCAGAGTATGTGAAGACCTCGACGGGGTTCGGTGCTGCCGGAGCGACTGTGGCAGATGTGCGTTTACTGAAAGAGACGGTGGCGGGGAGGGCCAAGGTCAAAGCCTCAGGCGGGATCCGGGATTGGAAGACGACGCTCGCGATGCTCGAGGCCGGCGCGGATCGAATCGGCACGAGTGCCGGCCTGACGATTCTTGAGCAATGGCGCGCATCGTTTGGCAAGGGCGGATAGGATTATCGCAAGGGGTCTATCAGTATTCGGTATGTGGTGATGAATTCTGCGGCCTTAGTTGTCTGAACTTTCTGCCCTATCTCCCTTATCTCCCTATAGATCCTCTTGATGGTTCCATACGTCTCTATGTTGACTCATGGTCATTTTGTTAAGGTCAGCCGATGATTAAGCGCGTCATCCTCCTCGTCATGGATGGATGTGGGGTCGGAGCTTTGCCGGATGCGGCAGACTACGGCGATGCTGAGGCGAACACCCTTGTTCATCTGGCTGAGTCCGTTGGGGGACTCAGTCTCCCCAACTTAGAAATGCTTGGACTGGGCCATATCGCTCAGATCAAGGGTGTGCGGGCCATGGGACAACCCAACGGATGCTTCGGGCGTCTGGCCTTCGCATCGGCGGGGAAAGATTCCGTGGTGGGATATTGGGAAATGAGCGGGGTGGTTCAGCATGAGGGCGCGGCTGTCTGCCGTTCCGGTGTGCCCACGTCGATCGTGGATTTGATCGAGCAAGTATTCGGAAGAAAGTCGATCGGCAGAGAGGTGGCGCTGATGGCGGTGATGCTCCGTCGATATGGCGTGGAGCATATGGCGACGGGAGCGCCCATACTCTGGGCTGATGGAGGGAATACTTGTTTCCTGGCCATGCATGAATCCATCATGGCCGTATCGGAATTCCAGCATCGCTGCCGCGAAGTGCGAAAAGCGGCAAAGGATTCGGGGATCCTGCTTCGTGTCGTCGCGCAGCCGGTGAGTGGGGGGCATGATCACCTTCGTCCGTACGCTGGACGAAAGGACTGTGTGCATGAGCCGTCTGGTGTGACGATGTTCGATGTGTTGAGTCGATCGGGTCAGATTGCGATGGGGGTCGGGAAAGTCTATGATCTCTTCAGCGGTCGCGGATTTACGAAAGCCTTTCCAATTGCATCGGGGATTGCAGGCTTGGAAGAAGTGGTCGGTATGCTGAACAAGGTTCCGCGCGGGCTCCTTGCTGCAAGTGTGGACCAGTGGTCAGAAGAGCCGACGCAGATGGCCGCGGCTCTGCAAGAGTTTGATCGTCGGTTGCCGGAGTTATTCGAAAAGTTACGCCCCGGCGATATGGTCATTGTGACAGGTGATCATGGCCGGGACGGTTCATTACCCGGCAAGACGGTGACCCGCGAATATGTTCCCCTCTGCGTCACCGGTCCCAAACTGGCCCAAGGTGTCGATTTAGGGACCAGGGTGACGGCTGCGGACGTGGGGCAAACGATTGCTGAAGCCTTGGGTGCTGATCGGGTGCTCCATGGCGAAAGTTTTCTCAGTGCGCTGAAGTCTGGATAGTGCGGAGTGAGAAGTGAAAAGTAAAAGGTAAGGAGTGACTAGTAGGGGGTGAAGGGTGAGGGGCCAACCGGGAAAGATTAGCCGGAATCATTTGTATGTCGTATGAAGCGAAACTCAAAGAGTTAGGAGTGACGCTGCCGGATCCGCCGAAACCGGTCGCCAATTACGTGCCGGTCGTTCGGGTTGGTGACCTATTGTTTCTCTCCGGTGTCCTGCCGTCGCGCGATGGCCAGCTCGTTATGACTGGCAAGCTTGGACAGAATCTGTCTATCGAGCAGGGGATGGAAGCCTCCCGCATCGCCGTGCTGAATGGGCTCAGCATCATTCAAAGCGAAGCCGGGTCATTGGATCGTGTGAAGCGTATCGTCAAAATGGTGGGCCACATTGCGTCAGCCCAGGGGTTTACCGATCAACCGCAAGTGCTCAATGGTGCTTCCGATCTACTGGTATCCCTGTTCGGAGAGGCTGGTCGACATGCTCGCGTTGCCGTCGGGGCTGCTGAGCTTCCCCGCCAGGCGCCAGTCGAAATCGAATTGATCGTTCAGCTTCTCTCCTAGTCCGCCTTGACTCTTCAAAAAACCACTTGTTAAAGTCGTGCATGACGCACATCATGGCTTTGCCCTTCCCGTTTCTTGTCTGAAAGGTCACCCATGCAACGAATTGCCGCGTTTACCGCATGCCTCGTGTTGTTGCTTTTGTCCTCAAACAATACGCATGCAGCGGGTAAGAGTAAGCCTATCGAGAGTAAGGTTGTCATTGAACTCTCGACCACCATGGCAACTCCTGGCGCGACGGTCACGCTCAACGGAAAGGGATTCGGGCCGTACAAGTCGACGGCGTTCAACAGAGTGATCATTAATGGCCAGTCGGCTCTGGTGCAACGATGGGAACCCGAGCTCATTGAGGTTAAAGTTCCGTTCAAGGCAACGAGCGGATTTATCGAGGTGATGATCGGGAAGAAGAAGGTGCTCGCCGGGCTGTTGACGATTGTCATGCCACAGATTGAGGACATCACACCGACGGAAGCCGAACGTGGCGGTACGCTTCAAATCACGGGGATGAATTTTGGTCTGTCCGCCGGCGCGCGCGACCCCAATACGATGTTCGGGGTGAACGATGTGATCGTTGGAGGGGTGGTCGTTCGACCTCGGCGCTGGAAGGATGACACCATCGAGCTTGAGATCCCTGCCAATGCCACGAGCGGCGATGTGGTGGTTCGGCTGGCGTCTTCGGACCCCCTTCCTGACGGGTCGTGCTGTGCGCCTGTCGAGTATGTCAAAAGCAATGCGGTGCCATTGAAATTGATGCCTTCCATTCGAGTGGATCCGGTCAGTGGGCCTGTCGGGACGAAGGTGGTGCTTTTCGGCCAAGGATTCGGTCAATCGAAAGAGCGGATGGATGACGGTGTGCTGATTGCCGGAAAACCTGCGACGATTGCCCAATGGAAGGACGATGTGATCGTGGTCCATGTTCCCCTTGATGCCGAGTCTGGTCCGCTGGTGTTGCGACGGCAGGGGCAAGAGCGGGTACTGACACAGTTTACGGTTCATGTTCCTCATATCACGACGCTGAGCCCTGCCAGCGCTCCGATTGGGACATTGCTCAGGATCAGCGGTGAACATTTCGGGTTCTATTCGGAAAGCGGGGCGACTCCGTACAACTTCATGGATTTCAATACGGGTCAGAATCGAGTGGAGATCGGTGGGGTCCCGGCCGTCATCTATCGATGGAACGACGATCGGATCGATGTGTGGGTACCATTCAGTGCAAAAAGCGGGAAGGTGGTGATCTACCGGAGTGCCACCAGGCCGAATCTGGGGGGGCTCTGCTGCGTCGAGCGAGGGGCGATGGCGATTGAGGCAGGAGACTTCACGCTGGTGACGCCCACGGTTGACGCGTATGACCCCAAGTCAGCTGGGTTGGATGCGACCGTGACCATTAAGGGAAGTGGATTTGGGACGTTCTTGAAGACCGCAGAACATGCCGATCTCGGACTCAATCAGAAGGCGTACAAACGGCGCTCTGACATTGAGATCAACGAGCCGGAGGCCGGGGCGACCGTGTTGTCGAACGTCTCCCGCACCGAAGTTCTATTCAATGGCGCTGCCGCTTTAGTGCAGTCATGGACGGATCAGGAGATCGTGGTCAAAGTTCCCCACAGGAACCTGTATGGGATTGGAAAGAAGGGCGACTTTTTCGATGATCTTGCCACAGGGCCTCTCGTGGTCCGTCGAGGATCTTGGGATCTCTTGCCGGATGGCACTTGCTGCTCACCGAAAAAATGGATGACCGTAGAAGCCGGCCAGTTCACCATCGAGGCGAAGGGGCTTCCTGACGATGGGTATTGGACGAATAACAGGCCTGATGCGAGTACCAATCAATAATGTTGGTTCCGCTGCACGGTGTCTTCGTCCGATCGCGTATCATCTCCTTGTTGCTGGTGGTGCTGGGGTTTCCGCAACTGGCCACAAGCAGTGAGACCACTCTTTCGATCACGACCCAAGCGAGTACGACAAAATCCACCTTGCTGAGTATTCACTTTCCTACGCCTCAACAGGGCTGGGCGGTGGGATCTGGTGGAACTACCCTAAAGACCATTGACGGCGGGAAAAAATGGAAACGCGTGGCCAGTGGAACAATTGCCTTGCTCACGAGCGTGTTTTTTGCCGACTCGTCAAATGGGTGGGTGACCGGTGCTGGAGGATGGCTTAGTCGCACGATGAACGGGGGAGAGTCCTGGTCTCCGCAGTCTCTCGCGACCCAGCAGCCGCTGTACGCCGTCTCGTTTCCCTCTCTCACTATCGGATGGGTTGTTGGGGGTGGCGGGACCATCTTTCATACCACGGATGGAGGCCAGCATTGGAAAGAGCAGGTCAGCGGCACGATGGCGGCCCTCTATGCCGTACAGTTTCTTGATGAGCAGCGGGGGACCATCGTAGGCGCACTCGGAACGATCCTGTCGACATCCGATGGCGGCACGACATGGACGTCACAAGGCACCCAGAGTGCAGTGACCTTGTTCGACGTCTCTTTCACTGATACCACAACCGGTTGGGCGGTCGGCAATGCAGGCGCGCTGTTTCAAACGACGGATGGGGGCGCTACATGGGTGGATCAAACTCTGCCTTGTGGGAAAACTTGCACAAAACTCACTGATTTATTGAAGATCCGTTTTACGAGCCGGCAAGAAGGCTGGATCGTAGGTGAACGAGGAACATTGTATCGGACGACTGATGCCGGTCTCACCTGGAGCGAGGGGAAATCGATTGCCCCTGCGTCATTATTTGGCCTGAGTTTTCCCGATGCTGAGCACGGCTGGGCGAGTGGGGAAAATGGAACGATCGTTCATCTGCAACTGAGTCTCTGAACGCACGAGATCTGTCCGACAGTCAACCAGTTCATGGCTGGTACTGCGGAGATGGGGAATGCTCCTGGTTGGTTACGATCCCTTGGGTCTGCCGCGAGGACGGAGCGTCGATTCCATACCAAACCGCTTTGCCATCCGGTTCACCCAGGCGTCGTTGCCGAATGGACGTCCTCGCTGTACGCTCACTCGAACTCTTTCCAGTTCTTCGCCGGGGTCAGGTCGATTCACCCGAGTGATCCAATTGCGAGGGGGAGGGGCTGGCCAGTCACTCAACCAGGTCGTCAGTTTCGCGTCTCCCTGGCTACGTCGCCATAGACTACTCCATCGCCAGTTTTCTGCCTGTCTGACCAACTTGGCCCGGAGCGCATTACGTTCCACATAGCGTGCCACGGTCAAAAAGTGCTCATCTGTCTGAACGGGAAAGGACTTGAAGCGGCCTTGATAAACGGGGCCAGTGCCTGCTGTCTCATGCTGGACATGCCAGCGTTGCGTATGGGTCACGGTGATCCAGCGGAGGATTTCCGAGAGTTCTCCATCCTGGCGTGGCCAGAGGAGGAGGTGCCAGTGATTGGGCATGAGGCAATAGGCGGCGATGCGAATGCGAAAGGTAGCGTGGGCCTCCGACAAAATGGTCTCAAAGGCCATGTAATCGGACGGAGTCTCAAACAACGGGAGTCGGCCCACCCGTCGGTTCAAGACATGATAGGCGAGGTTGCCGGCAGCAAGGCGAGGACGACGTGGCATAGGGGATCTTGTATCCGACTCATCATGGGATTGTCAAGAAAAGAGACCCGACCCCATAATAAGTCAAGGAAAGACGCAAACTGTTTTTAGTTTGCGGCAACGGTCTCAGATTCTTTGGCCGCAAGACTCTTTCGGCGATTCTTGGAAATGGTGCGGTCGATGATCGCGCCGCAATTGAGGCATTTCCAGGCGTAGAACACGAGAAAGAAATCAGAGAATCGTTCAAGCAACATTGTTCCTTTGCACTTTGGACAATCCATGGGTCCCCCCTAGGTTGAGTTGGTCCACCACTCTCGGTGGTGGACACGCAAGAAGCGCGCCTGATCGTCACGCCACGATTCGGCAGTGATTTATATAATACATAGTTAAGTTATATTAGTAATAATTCAAAATATTGACAGCGCAAGAAGGTCGGGTGCGTCAATCTTATGACGGCGCTTCTGTAGACTATTAGTGGGTGGTTGTCATGATAATAGGGTCGGGAGTCTTTATATACTGGGTTCTTGTTGGCAAGAATTAGATCTGTGCCAATACAGATACTCACTCTTGATTACAAACACAACGGAGGCACTTCTGCCGGCACTGCTCTGTCGTGTGGTGGTGTATCAAGGCTTATCCCCACGTGCGTCATGCAAGCTGGTATCACGACGCAGCTCACGGGGAGGGTATCGTTGTGAGGGGGCGAATCTCCGTTAGGTGGAGGACGGTTCGTGTATGAATAAGATGCTTCCACCGCTCGCGTGTAGGATCGCATCACCATTCATGAATGGGGGGTAGGTTGAGAGGGGATCTTATGTTACAGTCTAGTTCTAGATTATGGTGGATCCGTTGAAATGCACGATCGCACAGCCTCTTCACGACAGTGCTGGATCTTTGTGGGAGATGCATGAGCTAAGCGATTCTGGCCAAAGTCTGTCCTTGTAGCCTTGTGTTTTCGCTTGAGGAGCAAGAAGCCGTCGAGCCGGTCCCGTTACTTCTAAGACATAACTGGTGAAAGAGAAACGTGCGAGACAGAGTGCCCCCATTCGGACATTAGGACAGGAGAAATCATGTTCATGAGATACTCACGATGGGTTCTACTGACTGTGCTGATAGGTGCAGTATTCACAGAGTCCGGGTTTTGCGAATCGGGGGCGAGTAAGCCGGATGCCGGTAAAGCGCCGACAGATATTCCCATGTTGTCCACCACGGTACTACAGGCTGAGAAGGTGATTAGTCAGGCGATGATGGACAAACTCTCCAATGCGGTCAGCAGTGAGTATGTGATCGGTGCCGAAGATGTATTGGACATTACCGTCTGGAGGAATCCGGACTTGTCGCGACAAGTGCAGGTACGTCCTGATGGGCGATTTTCAATGCCGATCATCCGCGACGTCGTCGCCGTGGGGAAAACGCCCACCAAATTGGCTGAAGAAATGACCAATCGACTCAAAGAATATGTCCAAAATCCGGTCGTGGCCGTGACCTTGAAGGAGGTCAATAGCTCCAACATCTTTCTGCTCGGCGAGGTGGCGCATCCAGGCAAATATCCACTGAAAAGCAAGACGACGCTTTTGCAGGGCATTACCATCGCAGGAGGATTTAAGGAGACGGCGGCGAGAAATCAAATCGTCATTTTCCGGTTTACGGACGTTGCCCCTGGGCTGAAGCGATTTACGGCGAGTTATGACGATATCGTGCTCCGGAGCGGAATAGCGGATAATTTTGAATTGAAGCCTGGTGATACCCTCGTAGTCCCGAGTGAATCCATGGTGGTGTTTCCTGGTCGATAAAGTGAGAGGGGGCTACAGAAATTCTGACAGTGTGCTACGTGGTAGCCTGGCTTCATCAAGGTCACGGGTGGTGGCGAGCCAAAGGAGCGAGGCGATGAAGAGACCCAGACGCAATCACGAGGCGACCTTCAAGGCGCAGGTGGTCTTGGCAGCGGTTAACGGTGAGAAGACGCTGGCCGAGTTGGCGGAGCAATTCAGTGACCATTCCTGGCTGGCACGCTACCTGACGTTCTATAATCAGGTCCGGCCGCATCGCGCGCTGTAGCGACGCACACCGGAGGACATCTATTGATAACCACCTACCTACACGACATGTCGCCGCGTAGGCCTCATTTGCCAGGCACCACTGATAAACTGGCAGAAACTGTCTAAACAACTGGAGCCACCTTCTGTTCTTCCGGCTAGATCTTGACCGGCGGAGCAAGGCGTCGCCTCGCGCCGCCTTGGACGATCACAAACTCATAGAGCCGACATTCCAGAGCGCCATTGAAAAGGGGAATGCGCTTGGACGGCGTCAGCCCAATCAGCTTTGGCACTCGGGCATCGCCGGTGAGTACGTAGGCGCGCCATCCAGCGAAGCGCTGCTTCAGCCAATCGCCCAATTTGGGGTAGAACGATTCTAGTTCATCCGGCCGGCTGAGGCGGACGCCATAGGGTGGGTTGATGACCATTACGCCCTGTGCGGAGGGCGCGTCGAGTTTGAGAATGTCGCTCTGCTTCAACTGAATATCGTTGGCCATTCCTGCACCGTGAAACGTTCGCTGCGCAATCTTTACCGTCGCGGGATCACGGTCAGAGGCATAGATGGCTGATGGGACGGCGGCGACCTTTTGGGTTCTGGCTGCTTCGCGTTGTCGTTCCCATTGTACTGCGTCATGGATGAGCAACCGTTCAAAGCCAAAGGGTCGTGAGATTCCCGGCGCAATCTGGCGAGCCATGAGGGCGGCTTCGAGAGGAATAGTTCCGCTCCCGCACATGGGATCGAGCAACACGTCCTGGGATGTCCAGCCAGCCAGACGCAGGATGCCTGCTGCTAGATTTTCTCTGAGCGGCGCTTCCACGGGACCCATCCGATGGCCGCGTTTGAACAGTGGTTCTCCGGAGGTATCCAGGTAAAACGTGACGGTGTTTTGATCGAGAAAGGCATCGACCTTGATGTTGGGGCGTTGCGTATCGACGCTGGGTCGCTTGTGCCGTCCGGCGACAAATCTATCGCAGATTGCATCCTTGATGCGGAGGGTCAGAAAGTCCAGGCTGGGGAGGGGACAGCGACGGGCACTCACCTTCACCTTGATTGTCTGCTCAGGTGTGAACCACTCGGGCCAGGCGAGTGCAGAGGCGGCGTGATAGACATCCTGTTCCGATTTGTAGGCACTGTGGCCGACTTCCCACAGAACACGGCTGGCGATGTGCGATTTGAGATTGATCCAGTACATGGTCGACCAGGGTGCGCTAAAGCCGACACCGCCTTCGGTTTTGGTCGCCGACGGCACGCCGAGGCTCTGAAGCTCTGCATCAAGCATACCTTCCAGTCCACGTGGGCAGGGTGCAAAGAACCGTCGTTTTGTACTATCCATCCCTATCCATTTCTTTATGAGAACCCGCCATGCAATTCTGTGGCGTCTGTGGGGATCCGGTCAGTCAAAATCTCCCGTCCGGCGATTCATGACCATAATCCAAAGATCGTCGCAGGTTGTATTTCTGAGTAAGAGGACCGGCTTCTTCTGTGCCAGTGGGCGATCCGAGAGACGAAGGAAGAGGCGTTGGCCGACGTGGCGATCCTCTCGTTC
>CABVSA010000068.1:19926-22149 GCA_902500805.1 uncultured Nitrospira sp.
GGCGATCCGAGAGACGAAGGAAGAGGCGTTGGCCGACGTGGCGATCCTCTCGTTCTTGGCCGTACCGAGCATGCCGAACATCGCTAGGTTTACACGGTGTTTCGTGGCCGGATGTGCGGGCCGACGTTTGGTGTCGGGACTGATGGCCTGGAAGTGGATCTTTTCGAGCGGGAAGATATTCCCTGAGAGAAGATGGCTTTCCCCGTCGTGGCTGAGGCGCTCCGCTGCTACGTGTGCAATGCCGAGACCGACCAGTTCCCACTTCAGTTGGGTGCAGTGCTCCAACGCTATCCCAGCTAGGGCTGTGGTCATCGTTCAGCCGCTATCTCAGTCTTGATCGTGGAATGATCGCGTGGATGTCGACGAGCTGTTCCGCGCGGTTGATCGCATAAAAGATCCGCCATTCCCCCACGGCATACTTGGAGAGTCCCGGAAGGTCGTCCGCAATCGGTTCATGGCGCAGATTATCGACATTGGATGCCAACCATTTGGACTTGTCGAGCAGCCGTTGGGCCATGGGCTGGTCAATTGTGGCGAGATCTTGAGCAATGCCGGGTTTAAAGGCGAGGCGGTACCAGGGCATCGTGTCCTACCACCGTAGGCCGAGCCGCTCCGCCACGTCTTCGCCGGAGAGGCGCTCACTGCTCGCCAGTGATTGCTTGAGTCGGGCTCGGAGTGAATCGCCGAGCTGGAGCCCGAGATCCGGATCGCCGATCAACTCGCGAAGCCGGTCGTCCACAAGGCCTTGGACCAGTTCCTTTAACTGTTCCATCGACAACGATGAGAGGTTCATGGCAGGAGGATACGGGTTAGGATCGGCGGAAATCAATGGGTTGGTCCGCTCTCTCAGCTAAGTAATAAAGCTGTTCCAGTCTTTCGCATTGAGGCCAAAAGGCGCTTGTCATGATCCGTTCGCCCCGTCGAAGCGGACATTACGAGCGTGTTCCTGGAACGCCACACATAATCACAGGCCTACAATCTCTTTAAGGCTCTGCCGGCCGTGTGGGCATCTGCTGGGCTGGACACAGTGCATCCTAGGCCGGGCTCATGCCAAGGCTGAAGCGTGGGGCCGTCATAGCGATAGCCGCCTTGGACGGGATCGCTTGCCAAGAGCAATGGAGTATCCAGATCCAACACATCAAACCCCTTCATGCCCAAGACCAACCCAAAAGAACAACCCATCGCAATGCGTGATTCGAGCATGCCTCCGACCATCAGCTTTAATCCTGCCTGCAGCGTGAAAGATGCGATTTTCACCGCTTCCAGGACGCCGGTTTTCATGATCTTGATGTTGATATAGTCCGCCGCCCCTTGTGTAATAACCTTCCGCGCATCCTCGAGTGAGCGCACGGATTCATCAGCGGCGATGGGAATGCCGGTTTCTCGCCGAATAGCAACGAGACTGTCGAGGTCGTCGCGTACGACTGGTTGCTCAAGCAGGACCAGGGTTCCGCCGAATTGCCGAACGCCATCGGCAAAGGCCAGGCACTCCGCCCGAGAAAACCCCTGATTCCCATCCCCGATGAATGAAATGCCGGGCAACGCCTGGTGCAGGGCCTCGAGTCGACGGATATCTGCATCGGCGTCTTTTCCGACTTTCATCTTAAACAGGCGAAACCCGCGTTGATACCAGCTGCGGGCAAGGGACAAGGTCTTTTCTTGGGTGGTGATTGGAATCGTGATATCGGTGATGCGGGAGCGCACGTCAGCACCACCCCAGAGCCGCCATAAAGGAATAGCCATGGTACGACAGTATGCATCAAGCAAAGCGGTTTCGATACCGCAGCGCGCAGCCGGCTGGGAAGGGGCTTGCTGCGCCAGGTGACGACCTAATTCTTGATAGTCATGAACCGTCCGGCCAATGAGTGAAGGGGTAAGGTGTGCGAGAGCTTGGAGGCAGGATGCACGATCTTCCCCCCCGACTTCAGGGAATGGGGCTGCTTCTCCATAGCCGCAGTGCCCATTTCTGAGAGTGATGCGGATGAAGACATTTTCTGCAACGTCTCGCGTTCCAGTTGCGACGACAAAGGGGTCTGTGGTGGGTATATCGATTGGCCAAAACGCCACTGCTTCGATGTCATCATTCTGCGTCTTGGTCATGGGGCTGTCTCTAAGCCGCAATCACGTTGTGAGCAAGGCAAGGTTGTGCATGCCCCACCATGGGCTATCTGAAGTTCCCCCCATTGTTTGCACAGGTTTTCATCTGAAAGAAGCGTATGAATT
>CABVSA010000069.1 GCA_902500805.1 uncultured Nitrospira sp.
AATATATAAGTTGACAAACTATGGACATAATGATAGTAGTATAAACGACACTTCTTCAACTGAGGGCGACATGGGTTGGCGGCTGAGTGAAAGAAGAGGCTTCGTGCTCAGGCGTCAACGGCCTTGCAATGGAGTTCGATCTAGTCCACTGCCGCGCCAATAAGAGTGTGAGAGTCCGAGCAGCGTGATGCCGGGAGCGATAACCGAAACCGGCGACAAGGTAAAACTGGTCACGAGCAACCTGATGATTATGAAGAATTCTTCATGAACTTCTAACCCGACCTTCATCTTGCGGGGAGTATGCTTCTGGTATAGGGATGAGAGGAGGTGAACATCGATGACGACGATCTTCATTGCAATTGTTGCCCTAAGTATTATCGCGGCGATCACATATAGAGGGACCGTGCATCTCGTCCCGATCAAGCTCAAACGGTTCACAACCTCTCGAAAGCTGTTTGCCGTACTCCTGGTTCTTCCAGTGATGCTACCCGGCATCGTTGACGCGCATGGTAATGTGAGTCTCGAAGACGATGTTTGCGTTCAACGGGTCGGAGGAAATCTCGTTCATTTCAACGCCTATCAACCGCAACATGCCGCCAAGGCACAATACTGTACAGACATCCCGGCTGAAGGCGATACGTTTCTCGTTGTGGATCTTGTCGATCCGGCCCTGCGTCATCTTCCGATAGGAGTGCGGGTGATCAAAGGGATGAATGAGGCCTCGGAGGAAGAGACCGTTGCCGACTGGCCGCCCATGATTCATCCGGACGGAGTCCTTCGCGGAGAGGCCAGGCTGGCCAAGGGACTTTATCGGTTAATCATCACACCAGAAGGCTTCAGTCCATCGTCGTATCTGTTGCGAGTCCAACAGATCGACTACGCCAATGTGGCAAGAAAGGCGCTTGGACCCCTGACCATCCTTCTGCTGCTCATTGTGATCGGCTATGAGGTCTCTAAGTCAACGCGATTCAAAAGCTGGTGGGTCTCCAGTCGTGCCTGAAATAGTCTGCGGAGAAGTGGGTCTAACAAGGAGGTATCATTATGGCAGCATCAAGTGAGCGAGGGTATGACGTCTCGCAGTGGTACGATTCGAAGCCGGTGAAGATCGGCTGGTTGGCGATGTTGGCGATCGGGGTGTTTTGGGTGGTGTATCAGCGAACCTTCGGGTATTCGCACGGGTTGGATTCCATGACCCCGGAGTTCGAGTCGGTGTGGATGGGGCTGTGGCGGTTTAACATTGTGGCCAATGCCCTGTTCTTTGCGACGTCGATCGGCTGGATCTGGGTGACGCGGGATCGGAACCTGGCGAACCTGGACCCGAAGCTGGAGCTGAAGCGGTACTTTTACTGGATGGGCTGGTTGGTGTGCTACATCTGGGGCGTGTACTACGCGGGGAGCTACACGTTGGAGCAGGATGCGGCGTGGCACCAAGTGATCATCCGGGACACGAGCTTTACGGCGAGCCACATTGTGGCGTTCTACGGGACGTTCCCGCTGTACATTACGTGCGGCGTGTCGAGCTACCTGTATGCGCAGACGCGGTTGCCGCTGTATAGCCAAGCGACGTCGTTCCCGTTGGTGGCGGCGGTGGTGGGGCCGATGTTCATTCTGCCGAACGTGGGGCTCAACGAGTGGGGCCATGCGTTCTGGTTTGTGGATGAGCTGTTTGCGGCGCCGTTACACTGGGGCTTCGTGACGTTGGGCTGGTGCGGGTTGTTCGGGGCCGCGGGCGGGGTGGCGGCGCAGATCGTGAGCCGGATGTCGAATCTGGCGGACGTGATCTGGAACAACGCGCCGAAGAGCATCCTGGATCCGTTCCCGGCCCAGGTGGCGAACGCCAAGGGCCAGAGCGCGTACTAAGCAGGTCGCGTACGACGTGAATCGAACGGCCCGGAACTCCTCAAGGGGTTCCGGGCCGTTTTTTTGATCATAGCGTTAATCAATCACTTCTTGTGCGGATGGAAGGGGCATACCCAGTTGGCGGGGACGGCTCGTCCTGAGTATTGACGTGTTTCAGGGTTGTCGCCGAAGCTTGATAGCATTGGGTTGATTGAGCCCTGCAA
Source organism: uncultured Nitrospira sp. (assembly GCA_902500805.1). Taxonomy (GTDB): domain Bacteria; phylum Nitrospirota; class Nitrospiria; order Nitrospirales; family Nitrospiraceae; genus Nitrospira_D. The sequence continues at coordinate 2,064 of CABVSA010000069.1, forward strand.
GGTCATCTCTCGCGCCCGGATAGTCTGTTTCATAGTATCGAATTTTCCGCGCGCCCGTAGACGGTCGAATTGTTCATGCAAATTGAACACCATGGTCGGATATTGACGTGTTCGTGCGAGCCGTGAAGCCTTGGGATGCATTCCAATGACATACATGGCTCGTCCACCGATGCTGAACGAAAATCGAGGGCTCAGAGGGTCGGAGTCGACGCTCTGATCCCAATTGAAGGAATTGGAATCAAGTGCGTGCATGGACTGTAGTTGATTCCAGAGTAGATCCTCAAAGTGCTGTTCTGACTCGATAACTGGTCCGCGAAACATTGTAACGAAGGTAATGAAATTGTCGCCGAGGGCTGGAAATTCATGGGAGAAGCAGTACAGGTCATGACAAACGGCTCGGACGGCCTCGTCGGAAGCAAGATTCGGGTATAGCCCGAAACGATAAGTCTTTTGGCTGAATGCCGAGATTGCGCCTGTGCATGGATAGGATTGACCTAAGATCTGTTGTCGTAACTGGTCATGGGCATCAAGGAGTTCCCGATCGACTAGGACTTCAGAGGAGAAGGGTCGAGTGACCGACTTCCCATTAAAGGCTGCGTAGCTTGAAAACTGGCGAGCCACTGGGTCGGACGATAGGGGGTTCCACGAACCTATAACACTGGGGGGGGCGATTTCGGAAACCGATCGGCAGTGGGAATCATGTTGCATGGTGAATCTCCGTTGCCGCCTTGGGTTAGATGAAACCGTTCACGCACAGCAGATGAGCATTCGTCCGAGTGTTCTCTGCCTCACAGGTGGTTACATTGGGCTAAGCCAAGCCCAACGGCAATCATGCTTTAGGCTTGTCATGTAGTACTTTCGGATGCTGATACGTCAGCATAAGGTCAAGGTGGTCGTAGCCTCAGGTTCGAGGCAAGGGGCGTAGCGGTAGGACAAATCAGTTGGAGTTATCGAGTCGGGGAGAGAAGGTTTCTGCGGCTCGATCTGAGGACTGCTTCACCTAGCGGGATGAATTGGAATATCTCATGCAGTAGAGGAATGAACAGTCTGCGACCTATCAGCCGAGAATTGAATACTGGATCGGTTTGAAATTGCCGTTATTCGACCCTTCAGCCGAGCACGCCGTTAGTCCACACACCATGTCCATTTCTGCTCGCAGGTCGATGTAATCACCGGCTTTTGACATTGGCACGCCGACGGTTAGCTTTCCCTGAGAGTCGATTTTCACATTCATGAATATATTGAATGTCGTAGAGATATCAGCTTCCGCAATGCCATGTTCTTTCAGGGAAAGAAAAAGGTTTTCAAAACAGCTGGGATGATGACCTTTGTGCTTATACAGGATCTCAAACATTTCCTGGCTGCACGGAGTCAGTAAGAAGTCGTGTAGTCCTACAGTGTCTGTTGCGATCGTGAACATAGGCTTGCTGTCGTTCGCATAGAGAGTATCGCCTGTTGTGAGATAGATCCTCCCTGCATAATCGAGCGAACGACCTGAAGACAGACGGCAATCATGATTCTGTTCAGCGAAGGCGAAGAGGTCGGATACCTGTTCGCCCAGTGGGTCAATAACTCGTAACATTTGGCCTTTTTTGATTATAAAAGAACGACCACTCTGAGGTGGAATGCTGATCGTCTGGGGAATTATCATCATGTGCTGTTCCTATTCCCAGGAGATAAGAGAGGGCTAATGCGCCGGATTACATGGATGCAATCATTGTCACCTTCTGCCTGCCTTCGATGAAGAATTAGTATTTAGCTCACGGCTTAGCTCCCATGTCTAACTCCAGTTCCCATTTTCCTCCATGCTTTAAATCCCAGATTTCAGGGGAGTATTTAAAATTCCCTGCCGCAGGTGTAAATGTGAGTTCGCCAAAATAGACTCGCCCGTTGACGTTGTACAGATCCACACGAACAAATCCAAACCCAGCTGAAAGCCTCGCAGCAATGCCAAGCATCTCTTCAAGATTGACCGGCCTTGGTATCAACGGTCGTACGGTGCAGTTTGAGAGGACAAGATCCAGAAGGTTCCACGATGTGTCAAAAACTGGGTGGATATCGTGTGTGTGATTGCGCACGATGATCAGATCAGGTACGCCATTAAAACAATAGAACTTATAGTCGAGTGGTGGATTGCCGTCCTGATCTCTGAGGTATTCTTCAATGACAATCCGGGGTTTGATGTCGTAGTACTGATACTCCCGCCCACTCCAGTAATAATTCTTCCCCAGCCAGCTTGAGACTGTCTCGATGATGGCATGTCGGTTTACATGTCCTTGGACGATGATTACTTGCTCGCATGCATGAGTCGATTTGATCACATACTTTTCAGGTAGCCGATCAAACGGGATCGCATGCGGGTCATTCCCATGCCATAAGAGTTTAATTAAGTGCTTCTCACCCACAGCGCTTGTAACATGACTTCGCACGGCATACTTATCCGTCAGCCGGGTAAATCGAGCGGGCATGTGCCCTCGATTCCACATAATCATGCGCCAGAACAGCTTTTCCGTAAATGCCTGTGGGTTTGTGAGATTGAGCGGTTTGCCATGGATCCGAAGATAGTTTTGCAGCAAGATCGCCTCGCCTTCTGATCGCCACATGACTTGACGTTTGAAGCTGCAGCCTTTTCGGTATTGATCGGCGAGCCAGGTATTCTGGAGTTTGTCCCGAAGCATCATTCTCCATGCTGGTTGAACAGCCTGTTCCATTGCTGATCCCTCAGTTTTAGTAAGAAGCTCAACTGGATGGTGTCGAACATTGTCATAAAGCATGACCGTCATTATTGCCATTCCCCCAAAGATGGGCGTCATTCAGGCCAACATTGGTTTCCGCACACTTGTTTGTAGGTGTGGTGGGGACGTTTGTTCTTGGTTCGTCGGCGAGCTGCTTGCGGCGCCGCTACGCTGGGGTTGCGTGACATTGGGTTGGTGCGGGTTGTTCGGAGCGGCGGGTGGAGTGGCCACGCAGATTGTGAGCCGGATGTCGAATCTGGCGGACGTGATCTGGAATAACGCGCCGAAGAGAATCCTGGAACCATTCCCGGCTCAGGTGCAGGGCGCCAAGAGCGTGTACTAAGTGGTAGAACAATAAACAAGCAAGGGAGTAACAGGAGGGGCTGTGTCGTTTCTGACGCAGCCCCTCCTTGTTTTTGTAGCCATGCTAATGGATAAACTATTGCTTTCAAGATGGAAGAATGGCGATGATCATGAAGGTTTTGCAAAAGGTGCTATTCAATAGAAATGCGTAAGTCATGATTCATGAACTCTACTCCATTAGTATGGTGGCATTGACGATATGAGACAGAGTAGCTTAAAAGGGCTGACCGCTGGTTGGCCGCAAATTGGGCGACGCTGACTACTTCCAGACCCCATGACTCCGTACTCCCAGTAGGTTAGGAGGAGTTAAAAGGCAATGTCATTGTACAACGTTGAAGATCCTGGCAGGGATGTGTCCATCAATATCCCAACTGCCCTTTGGGCAACCATGAGCGCTGGATTGTTGTGGTTCTATATTCTGACTGTGGGATTTCTTGATGAGACGGTTGCCGCCGTGAAGGTATCCGGGACACATATCATGATGGCTACCCTGGGAGGCAGCGTCGTTTTTGGCCTGGTTTCCGTCTGGAGCCAAAAACGAGGACTTTTTGCCAAAACCTCGCTTCGAGATGCCGCTCTTAGCCTTTCAACGGTTCTCCTGAGCTTAGTCATCCTGGATGTCGGATATAGTATCTTTCTGAATACGTCTCAGCCTCCCGTGTCTTCCGAAGACCGCTCATTAGATCAGAATACCTGGATCGGAGAACTTTATCCGGAATTATACTTTCCAACCGAAAAGAATTTTCGTCTGCACAAACCAGGGCGAACCATCATTGGTTCCCATTACGGTGACATGTATAGACCAGGGTTGCTCAGCTCCCCCACACTATCTTCATCGGTGTTTTCAAAAAAACATGTAACGATCTCGATCAACGAGGAGGGATTTCGTGAGACGGCCAAGCTAGAAGGGCACAAGATTCTAGCAATCGGAGACTCGTTTACTTTTGGTTGGGGGATCGAGCAAAGTCTCACATGGGTAGAATTACTGGAACGCTCGATTGGTCAACCGATTTATAACATGGGTATACATGATTCCTCTCCTAAGCAGGAATTCTTGTTGCTTGAGCATGTCATCGACGAACAAAAGCTTGATCTTAGGGGAGGGGTTCTGCTTTGGATGATTTTTGAGGGCAATGATTTAGAAGATTCATATGAGGATCAAGGTCCATTTAAGAACTCTGGATCAAAATCCAGAGGACTGTTCAAAGACACGATCATTGACACGGCGCTGAGTTTTCCCTCAATGCTCAAGCGAGAGGCCGTAGTGACGAAGTTCAGAAACGGACAAGTCGTATTCTCTGCTCTTGGAGGAGTTGCTCAAACGAACAATCATTACGTGATAGATGGACAAGTATCAGCGTTTCCCCTCTATGTGTCGTCCCGCTTTGGAGCGAAGCTGTTTAGCTCCAATCAACTGAAGCGTGCGCAAAGTCCTGCGCAATATGTCGAGTCGCATCCGAATGCGAGTTTGCTTCAGAAAACCTTTGAGCGTATGAAAGCGCTATCGAATCAAGAAGGTTTTCGAGTTGTGGTTGTCATCGCTCCAAGTGATTCGCGCTTGCATGGAGCAGAGTTTGAAGATTTTCCGAGATTGTCGGAAAAACCTCATTTCAACATGTTTATTGAACGTCTGGCTGGACAGTCTGGCTTCGAAGTCGCTAATCTAGAAGAGTTATTGCGGCCGCTCGCTGCCAACGAACTTCTTTACTTTCGCGATGATGACCATTGGAATGAACGAGGTCATGCGGCGATCGCCGATATTCTGGGTCGGTTTCTCAAATCTAGGAACATCATCAATAGCGACAGAAAATCTCTTTGAGAAAGTGGTGTTCCGAAAGCGAGGGGGACTCCATGCGAGAAGTCCTATCAATGTGTGAGGGAGCAGGGGCATGAGTAATATCCTTGGGATTTCGGCTTTTTACCATGATAGCGCGGCATGTTTGATTCAGAATGGAGAAATCATTGCCGCTGCTCAGGAAGAGCGGTTTACCCGTAAGAAGCATGACCCAGGGTTCCCCGGCCATGCCGTGACCTACTGTTTGCAGGAAGGCAGAATCGCCCTGAAGGACCTCCGCTATATCGTCTTTTATGATAAGCCGCTCGTAAAGTTTGAGCGATTACTTGAGACGTACCTGGCCTTTGCTCCAAAGGGACTGCAATCGTTTGTGGCGGCCATGCCGGTGTGGCTAAAAGAAAAGCTCTTGCTCCGGAATCTGCTTGCGAAGGAATTCCTGGCGCTTGCTCCGGAGCTGAAAAAGTCTGAGCTCCCCATGTTGCTGTTTGGCGAGCATCATGAGTCCCATGCGGCCTCGGCTTTTTATCCGTCTCCCTATGACAAGGCGGTCGTGCTCTGTATGGATGGCGTCGGGGAGTGGGCCACGACCTCCGCTTGGCTTGGTGAGGGAAATAAGCTCACCCCGCTGTGGGAAATCCCATTTCCCCATTCATTGGGGCTGCTGTATTCCGCCTTCACATATTACACCGGGTTTAAGGTCAATTCGGGTGAGTATAAGGTGATGGGTTTAGCGCCGTATGGGGAGTCTAAATATGTCAAAGCGATTTATGATCATGTGCTTGACCTCAAAGCGGATGGGACATTCCGCTTGAACATGGAGTATTTCAACTATTGCACCGGGTTGACCATGACAGGAGATAAGTTCGACAGGGTCTTCGGTGGCCCTCCGCGGAAACCAGAGAGTAAGTTGACACAACGGGAGATGGATCTTGCGCGTTCAATCCAAGAAGTAACCGAAGAAGTGATGCTTCGGGTCACGAAGACTCTGCACCGTGAGACCGGGGTCGAGTATCTCTGTATGGCCGGCGGCGTGGCGCTCAATTGTGTGGGAAACGGGAGGATTCTACGAGAAGGTCCGTTCAAGGGAATTTGGATTCAGCCGGTCGCTGGGGATGCAGGTGGAGCAGTTGGTGCAGCGCTCTCTGCCTGGCATCGGTATGATGATCAACCAAGGCTGTCGACGGGTGTTGACCGCATGAAGGGGAGTTATTTGGGGCCGAAACATACGAATGCTGAGATCGAACAGTTCCTCAAACAAGCCGATGCTCCATATGAAGTTCTGGACGATGAACACCTCTTCGATCGTCTTGCCGAGAATCTCGCTGAAGGAAAAGTTGTCGGATGGTTGCAGGGTCGGATGGAATTCGGACCTCGTGCGCTCGGTGGTCGAAGCATTCTTGGTGACGCCCGAAATACCAAAATGCAGTCGGTGATGAACCTCAAGATCAAACATCGCGAATCGTTCCGCCCCTTTGCCCCTTCGGTCGTGCGGGAACGCGCATCTGATTTTTTTGAGATAAACACGGATAGCCCCTATATGTTGCTTGTTGCGCCGGTGCAGGCAAAGCGATGCCTGCCGCTTCCGGCACAACATGCCGCGCTCTGGGGGATTGACCTGCTGAATGTCCCGCGCTCCGATATTCCAGCTGTCACACATCTAGATTATTCAGCCAGGATTCAAACGGTGCATGAAGACACGAATCCTCGCTATTATCGACTGCTCAAGGCATTCGAAGCCCAAACCGGCTATCCCGTGCTCGTCAACACGTCTTTCAATGTTCGCGGAGAGCCAATCGTGAGCACACCCGAGGACGCCTACCGGTGCTTCATGCGAACGGAAATGGATGTCCTCGTACTTGAGAACTGTGTACTGTACAAGACCCAGCAAAAGCCGCTGACGAACGATACAAACTGGCAAAAAGAATTTGAGCTTGACTAGGAGATCATACCGTGAATTCAGCACACCGTCACGCTACGGAGAAGGATTTGCGGCAGTTTGGGCTTCTGGTGGGAAGTGTGTTTACCGTGATCGGAGTGTGGCCGATTGTGTTTCGGAGTGAGTCGCCTCGGCTTTGGGCGGTGATTCCCGGATGTCTACTTATTGCCCTCGGCGCAATTGTCCCGAGGAGCTTGAAACAGGTTCATGCCGGATGGATGAAGATCGGCCATGTTCTCGGTTCGATCAATACCCGAATCATACTCGGGGTTATTTATTATCTTCTCATTACTCCAATGGGTCTTGCGATGCGTCTGATGGGTAAGGATTCCATGCATCGCACACTCGCGCGAGACGCCGAGACCTATCGCGTCGTTCGAGCCCCTCGGCCCCGTCAGCATATGCGGAATCAATTCTAGGTTAAAAGAAGGAGAACGTATGGGAGAATTTCTGGCTGAATTGTGGGCGTTCATGAGAGAGCGAAAGAAGTTTTGGCTGTTACCGATTCTCGTGGTATTGCTGCTATTCGGGACGCTCATCGTTCTTACGCAGGGGTCTGCGGTTGCGCCATTCATCTATACGTTGTTCTAATCACTACGAAATGTATGTCGGTTCAAGCAGAACGGTTCCTGTCTTTGACATTGCTCATCCTGCGTCCACCGGCATCGATAGCCGATTGATGACCTAACTGCGTATCCTCTCTCCGGAATGGGCATTGTGGGAATGGACACATCCCGTGCGAGCCGCGACCCGACTTGTTGCCGCACTATCGTGCCATGCCCCGTCGGCTGATCAAAAAACCAGTACATGAACGACCGTGGCCGCGCAGATCGCCAGCCGGATGTCGAATCTGGCGGACGTGATCTGGAACAGCGCGCCGAAGACCATCCTGGATCCGTTCCTGGCCCAGGTGGAGCGGGCGACGAAGAGCGTGTACTAAGCAGTTCGTGTCGTTTGTGGGGATGACGTGCTTGTGCTCAACTAGTGGTGTGGTAAAGGTTTCTTGGTATGGGTTTCGGGTAGACGAACGTTATTACTTGATTATGAATTGCTGATGAATTGGAATCCGGAGAATTGTGAGATTGGTTGCGGGGAGGCGATTCGGTCACGATTTAACCCATCGGTGACCATCGTCCTGACGGCTTGAACCCTCGCTCTGGAGCGGAGTTCGTGGTCTTCGTGATGGTGGGTGGCACTCATAACCTGCTTTATTTTACCCCACCGAGTCGCGTCTCTTTGAGAGCGAGGCCAGCGCATTAACAGCAAGCCATAAGCCTGTTGGCGCAGGACTTAGTGGCTCAGGATTTCCAGAATCTCATCCAGGGAACGGAGGGTGCCTAGCAGTGTGGGCTCACCGAACCGTTTATTGTGGCGATTCTCTTTCACCTGCAGCAACGCGGTGACCAGGTTATTGAAATCATCCAGCTTAGCTGTCTCGAAATACGTAATGAAATCCAGATCGTCCAAGCCGCTGGAGTGATACAGCTTGCGCTTCACGGTTTTAAGATAGATCACCGTCGCATCAGTGTGCTCCTTCATCAAGGTGGTTCGGGCATCTTGTGGCATGAGCCACCACTCGGCATCCTTGCGGATCGGGACCACTACGACGTATGGACTGCCCTGAGGGGGTGGCGTCTTCAGCTCGGTCTTCAGATCCTCTGGAAACTTCGGCACATAGTTCAACGCCTTCGTGATGCCATTGAATGTGTCGGTGTTCTTAAGGTTTTTCCCAAATGTCGTGCCCATGAAGTCCACCAAAAAATTCTGGTTGTCGAGCATTTCCTTGGAGTGCACCCTAATAAAAAAGTCCGCTCGCTCGGACAATCCACGCAACAAGTATGTATCCACGGCGACCTTGTCCGCATGCTTTTCAAAAACCTTTTTCACCTCCCCCACACTGCTAGCCCTGGCCTCCTTCTCCATTTGCGCCCATTGATCTCCGACCTTGAAGACGGCGAAGGTTGCGTAGACGCCTGGGTCTTTTAATAACTTCTCACGATCCGCTTCTGCGCCAGCGGCCTGTGTAAGAGTGATGAAGATAAGAACGGCTAAGGCCAAAACTGATCGATTTCGCATGTCGGTGCTCCTTGTAGTGATGTAGGACGCTCGGAAGCATTAAGGGCATCGGGAGGTCCACAGGTAGACCGATTCTAGGAGGTACGCCAGACCGGTACACGCTGGTTTCCTTCCGGGAGCACTACATATCATAGTGGGATCGAGGAGGCAACGGGCAGGTGCCCACCTGATGACTCGATTCGGTTACGAGTTAACCCATCGGTGACCATCACCCTGACGGCGTGATGACTCGATAAGCACCGAGCATTTCGCCGTTCTTGGCCGAACTCATAGATCCGGCTCTTGCTTATGGGGCTGCGTTGGCTTCGCCCGTACCCTTTACATTGCCTTTCGCTCTTTCCGTTTCCGCATTCACCTCGTCCTCCTTCATTTCTCCTTTGGGTTGTTCCACTGGGCCCTTGGCCCTCCCTGTTAAATTTTCAATAGCTGCGATCAAAAGTCCTATCATCACGCCCTCCTATTAATTTAATGACGGACGATTCAACTATCTCCATGCTAGCTGCATTGGCTCGTCTGGAATCCTAGCGGAATCCCTATGTACTCACCGGTATTCCGCAGGTGATCCTATCGACTGCGTCGTCTGTGGGGATGTCGAGGGGAAGTTGGTGAAAAGAATTGGAACAAGTCGGTCGCGATTTAACCTTTTAGGGATTGTTTTAAAAATTCGATCAGGCGGTCCATATCTCTATGAAAATCCGGATCCGGCCTTATCGAAATGCCATTTCGATAAAGCAGGTCCTGGAGGCTGACTGGAAGTCGTTCCGCTGATGGGAGGTTAGCTCCCCTAACTAGCACGGGAATCACCGGAATGCATCGTCTTAATGCTGACTCAATCTCAATGCGGACAAAATCCTTTGGGTCTTACAGCCTGGACTTCTGCTTACTGCCTCTCATTCTCATCCAGTCTCGTCCGATCACTGCAAGGAACACATCACACCTACCGACCTGTTCATCGAGATACTTTCGAAAATCGACACCGAACGGAATTGAATCGACATCTTTGAAGACTGTCTCTTGGCCAAATTGATGGATTAACCGATCATAGATGCGACCGGTAACATCGGCACTATCGTCACGACGGTATGAGATCATGATCCTGCTCATGGTCCTAGAACTCTTAGTTGTCTCGCGATGCTCGGGCGAGGTTAAAGCTTCTTTTGGCGAGATGGGGGCTCCTAAGAGCTTTCCGCGATTCACCGTGATGAGATAGGTTTTTTCGGCTCCACTCGATGGAACAATAGTGATTGTTATTTTTGTGCTCGATCCTGGAGCATTAAGGCTTATGGATCGTATTTGTCCTGAACTGGTATTCCGACCGTTCACGATCGCGCTGGCGTGACGATCCTGTAGAGTCGGAGTCACGTTGATGGTGCCGACGCCGCTGCCGACGCTTACCGTGTAACTTGTGCTGGCCACATTAAAGGAGGGAGTCAGAGAGCCGTGCGAAACTGTTAGACCCGCCAGGTTGTTATTCACGCCCAGAGCGGCCCTAGTGACATTCACGGTGTAAGTCTTTTGACTGCCGCCAAGTGCAGTTACCCAGATCGTCACAGGGGTGGTAACTCCGGGAGGCTGCAGCTGTACAGTTCTTTGCCCTGATCCATGTCCTGCCAAAGACGATACATCACCCGACATCGCGGCATTCGCATCGACCTTTGTTGCAGAAACATTAACGCTCGTGACCGTGCTAGTCACGTTCACTGTGTAAATCAGGGTGTTTGGTGAGAAGGCAGGAACCAGGACGCCTGGTGCCACACTCAACGCAGCTAGACTGTTATTCCCACCAGGGTCAGTCATGTGGTTAGTTCGACGCTGCTCGCATTCACTTTGAGATATGAAACGAATGCCGAGCAGGTGACAAGCATAAATTTTGCGTCTGCGTAACTCGTATTTGGATCATCAACTAGCGAATGCCGAATGCCTGAATAGTCACTTGTATATCCGTACAATTTAGTGAAGGCTTGAGATAACGACGGGTGCAGATGCTTTACTTGTTTTAGCGCATCCCCTAATGAAGCACTCTTGTCACCGGTAATCAGAGGGCAGGCAGCTTCTACAGCCGAGATCGATTCTTTAATTGAATTCCGATAGTCCGGCGTTTCCTTATCGCTCAGCATTCGTAAAGCCGCCTCAAGGTGAGTTCGGACTGGTACATCAGGGTGTTCAAGCCCGTCTTCAACCGCTGCAATCTCATTCTGATCTGTGATCTCAACGATCGTCTTGCCAACCAGACGATAGGCGGCATTGTGCTTCTCTAGGGCGAGATTCAAGGCAGCGCGAGCCTGGTCAGACAAGAGATTGTCCACGTCTGTGGAAATTTCCTCGATCAGATCGTAGGCTTCAAACCATTTGCATGCGAAAAAGAAATTTTTAATTCTGTGATAGGATTGTTTTTCTTCGTTGTAGCGACTTTTGAATGCGGGGAGTGCATCAAGATCATTATTGAAAAAATGGAACCAGAGGCGTTTTACCAAACCCTCTATCCGCTTATTGATCTCAGTGTAGTAGTCACTTATTTCATACTTGTCCCAGATGAAAACCTTCAGAATGTTCCACAAGCTTGTCCGAAGGGCCTCATCAATTTGTTCACGTTGAAAGGCCTGCTCCAGAGGAGAATAACCGTGTCGTTGAGAAAACTTAGGCATTGAATTACTCAAAACCCAATCTGTAAGTTGCTGCTATATACCACCAACTCAATTAGCCATGCAAAGCATGGTGACCGTGACCGGCTTTCCTCTTCTGACCTTGTTTCCCTTACGCGAGTCCCTACGCTTCCCTACGCTATAGTCCTCTCCGAGGCCGCTAGGGTCGCTCCCGAAGAATCGGCTTTCTCCCCGGATCGCGCGGCCTCGATCTTCCCCCGGAGAAGCGTCACGTACAAAGGACACAGCATTGTCTTCCAATCCGAACCAGCTCCTTACTTTTTTGCAGAGCGAGATTTGAACGGACGAATTCTTCGGCTTTGCGTCGGCAGCTGATCTTGAATCAGGATGAAGAGGACAGGACAGGATTTGGTTGCGGGGAGAGGATTTGAACCTCTGACCTTTGGGTTATGAGCCCAACGAGCTACCAGGCTGCTCCACCCCGCGAAGGGAGACTAACAAAGCGTTGAATGACAAGTCAAGTTTCGTGGTCGCCTGATTGCATTCTGCCCATCACGATGATAAAGCCAAGATATGCGAATCGTTTTCATGGGTACACCAGAGTTTGCCGTCCCGTCGCTCGAAGCACTCCTGAGCTCAGGTGATCAGGTCGTAGGGGTTGTGTGTCAGCCGGATCGGCCAAAGGGACGGGGACATCAAGTTGTCGCACCGCCGGTGAAAGTGGTGGCAGAACGCGCCGAGATTCCCGTGTTGCAGCCGCTCAAGATCCGTACACCTGAGTTTTTACAAGCCTTGTCGTCATGGCAGCCGGATGTGATTGCGGTGGCTGCGTATGGCCGCATTTTGCACAAGCCGATTCTTCAGCTTCCTCCGATGGGTTGTGTGAACGTGCATGGGTCGCTCTTGCCGAAATATCGCGGGGCTGCTCCGGTGCAATGGGCCGTCATTAATGGCGAGACTGAGACGGGCATTACGACGATGCTCATGGATGAAGGCATGGATACCGGCGCTATGTTGCTTCAGGAGAAGGTGGAGATTTTGCCTGAGGATACGGCCGGAACACTGGCACCTCGCCTGGCTGAACTGGGTGGACGACTGCTCATTAAGACGCTTGCACAGCTAAAAGCTGGGACATTGGTGCCGACCAAGCAAGATGATCAGCAGGCCACCATGGCCCCACTCCTCAAAAAAGAAGACGGTCTCATCGATTGGACGATGAGTACCATGTCACTGACTAATCGTGTGCGAGGGCTATCTCCTTGGCCGGGGGCCTATTCGTTTCTGGGTGCTGAGCGTTGGAACATTTGGAAGGCGGTGGCACAGGTGAGTGCGACCACTGATACACCAGGGACGATTGTCGTCGTGAATAAACAAGCGATCGTGGTGGCAACCGGCGATGGGCTTTTCGAGATCCGCGAAATCCAAACTGCGAATTCGAAGCGCCTGGCGGTAGCCCAATTCCTGGCGGGCCACAGAGTGACAGTTGGGCAACAATTGGGTCCACCGCCAATCACGTTGGTCGGGTAATTATTATCTCGGCTGGACCTCCTCAAACCTCCCATGCCAGACCCGCGCAAGCTGCCGAGTTCCGCAAGCCATTCACCTCGGTCCGTCGTGCTGTCTATTCTTCTCGCAAGTCAGCGAGGTGATCGTGCTCTTGATGAAGTGCTGGATCAACGGGTGAGGTCTGTTTTAGACCCGCGTGACCGGGCGCTGATTATGGAGCTTGTCTATGGAGTTCTTCGAAGGCAGGAGACTCTCGACTGGCGTCTAGGGGCAGTACTCACCAAGCCTCTTCATCGACTTCCAGCCCTGGTGCAGATGCTGCTTCGGATCGGCGCCTATCAACTCCTCTTTCTCGATCGTATTCCTGCGTCAGCTGCGGTCCACGAAGCCGTCGAGCTGGCTAAGGCATCCTCCAAACAGCTGGGACGGGACTGGAGTGCCTTGGTGAACGCGGTCTTGCGCAACCTCGTCCGTCTGCCTATCCCGACACTCCCAGATCCGGCTATTGACCCGGAGAAGTATCTGTCAATCAACTACGGCATCCCTTTGTGGTTGAGTCAACGGTGGCTGGCACGGCTGGGGTATGCGCAGGCGGAATCAGCTTGTGTGGCGGCTAACGCAACCCCTTCACTGACCTTTCGGGTCAACCGGATGCGATTGACGAGGGACGGTCTTCTGGAACAGTTCGCGAAAGCCGGAGTCGAAGCCCACCCAACGGCGATTAGTCCCGTGGGGGTGAGCCTGGAAAAAGGACAGGAAGTATCCTCGCTCCCTGGATTTGAGGCCGGTGACTACTATGTCGAAGATGAAGCCGCACAACTGATTCCTCCGATCCTTGCCCCTCAGTCCGGTGAATCGATTCTAGATGTTTGCGCCGCTCCAGGAGGCAAGGCCACTCATCTTGCCGAACTGATGGGCGATCAAGGAACGATTGTCGCGTTGGATCTCAAGGCCTCGCGGCTGGAACTGCTCCGAGACAATTGTCGGCGGTTAGGGTTGCGATGTATTGTCCCCATCGTGGGTGACGCAAGGCGGCCTGCTGACTGGCCGTTGGACATGACGCGGTCTCGTCATGCCGGATTGCCCATGTTCGACCGAATTTTGGTTGATGCCCCCTGCAGTGGGCTTGGCGTCTTGCGGCGTCATCCGGAATCAAAAAGTCAGCGACAGGAATCCACCTTCGCTCGACATCAGATACTACAGGGGCAGATCCTTGAATCGGTCGTTCCCTGCTTGCGGCCCGGCGGCGTGCTGGTCTATAGTACCTGCTCGACAGAAACGGAGGAGACCGAAGAGGTTATCAACCGGTTTTGCAAGGCCTATCCAGGATGGATGCGTGAATCTGTGGCTCCCTGGCTTCCTCCCACTGCGCTTCCCTTCGTGACTGAGCAGGGGGCGCTCTCCACCATGTGTAATCGTGTCGGAATGGACGGATTCTATGCCGTTCGTCTGAGGAACATGAGCTAATGGCGCAACCGATCCTTATTGCCCCATCGATTCTCTCAGCCGATTTTGCCAGACTGGCGGAAGAAATTGCCGCCGTGGAGGAGGCCGGCGCCGATCTCTTGCACGTGGACGTGATGGACGGCCATTTCGTGCCCAACCTGACGGTGGGGCCACCCATCATTGAAAGCCTGAAGAAGGTCACCAAGCTTCCCCTTGATGTGCATCTCATGATCACCAATGCAGATGCCTTTATTTCTGATTTCGTCGACGCCGGTGCCAACTATCTGACCGTGCATGTTGAGGCCTGTCCACATCTTCACCGCACCATTCAGTCGATCAAGGAACGGGGGATCAAGGCAGGGGTGACTCTGAATCCGGCCACTCCCATTTTCTCGCTACAAGACATCCTGGGCGATGTCGATCTCGTCTTAATCATGTCCGTCAACCCGGGCTTCGGTGGGCAAAAGTTCATTCCGTCGGTCCTCAAGAAAATTGCCGACGCGCGAGCCATGTTGGATCGGATCAACAGCCATGCACTCCTCGAAGTCGACGGCGGTGTGAAGGTGGAGAATACACAGGAAATCGTGGCCGCCGGTGCCACGACGTTGGTCGCAGGGTCAGCGATCTTTTCTCAACGAGACTACAAGGCGACGATCGCCGCCCTACGGGCGGCCGCTCAAACAGCCAGTCCATCCACGCCGCCTGCGGCAGTGAATCGATAGGTCATTCAGCGTGGATATCTCCAGCCTCATCGACAGCCTGCATCCTCTCGAAATCAAAGTCTTACTGACTATGGGTGCGCGACAGCCTGCCGCTGCATTCAAGAGCGAAGACTTGGCCGTGGCCGCGGAGTTGGAGCCGTCGCAACTCAGTATGGCGGTTGAGTGGCTCCTGGCGAAGGCCTTGATCGAGATTCAATCGGAAATCGTCACGCCGGTCGTTTCGCTCACAAAGATCGGCGAAGAGTATCATCAAACAGCCGCCCCGATCGAACGCATTTTGGCAGCCGCACGTGACGCAGCCGGAACCGGAAAGCGGCTTACGATCGGCGATCTTCAAGCCCAACCGGAATTGGATCCTTCCGATGTCAGCAAAGCCGTGGGACGGCTGAAAAAGGAAGGCGCTTTGTTGATCATTCAGGGTGGGTGCATTGAGACGACCGGACGTTCGAGTCCAACTGTCGACGCGCTTCGGCCGCTCTTGGAAGAGGTTCATGGGGCTTCTCGAGAACTGACAAGCTTTTCACCCGAGCGTCAACAGCTGATCGAAGACTACTCGGTGAAGCGTGGGAATGCCAAGGAGCCTTTCCGGGTTGATGAACGTGTGACACGCTCGTTTGTCTTGTCCCCATCTGGTGCCAGCGCAGTCGAGCAGTTGATGAATCAAGGACTGGTGGAGGAAGTCTCACAACTGAGCCCTGAACTGCTCAAGGACGGCAGTTGGCGCCAGAAGCGATTCCGGAAATACACCATCAGTCTTCGGGCGCCACGTGTTGGAACCGGGAAAAAACATCCGTATCGAGAGTTCTTGGATACGGTCAAAGCGAAGCTCGTGAGCATGGGATTCCAAGAGATGCGTGGAGCCCTGGTGGAGACCGAGTTTTGGAACATGGATGCGTTGTTCATGCCGCAATTCCATCCAGCCCGAGACATTCATGACGTATATTTCGTGAAACAACCGACTCATGCCGCCATGGCGGACGAATCCATTCTGTCGAAGGTAGGTCAGGTGCATGAAAACGGCGGGAAGACGGGCTCCTCCGGGTGGGGCTATGCATTTGATCTGCAGCGCGCTAAACGCCTGGTGTTGCGCAGCCAGGGGACCGCGGTTTCGGCGCGGACGTTGGCCGCCTCGCCCGACATCCCCGGGAAATATTTTTCGATCGCCCGATGTTTTCGCTATGATCAAGTCGATGCCACCCATGCGACGGATTTTTTCCAGGTCGAAGGAATTGTGCTTGGAGAGGACATCAACTTCCGTACGCTCTTGGGGTTGCTCAATTTGTTTGCCCATGAGGTGGCGCAAGCGAAAGAGGTCAAGTTTTTGCCCGCCTATTTCCCCTTTACCGAGCCGTCCGTTGAGCTCCACGTTCGCCACCCTCGGTTGGGCTGGATGGAACTTGGAGGAGCTGGCCTATTCCGTCCGGAAGTGACCGTGCCGCTTGGCGTCACAGCACCCGTGATTGCCTGGGGGCTGGGGCTGGATCGAATGGCGATGGTGGCCTTGGGGATCCATGATATTCGAGAGCTCTTCACCGATAACCTAGAGTTGATTCGGACCACCCGAGGATTGTTCTAGTTACCGCCATGCCCACGATCACCATTTTCAAAGACGATTTCGAATCGCTGTTGAAGGGAACTCGAACCACAAATCGCACGGTCTCGATTGAGCAAGTGGAAGAGTGGTTGATGCTCGTGAAGGGTGAACTCAAGGGCCACAATCCCGACACCGGAGAATTGCGCATCGAACTACAAGACAGCAATCGACCGGATTTGTGGTGTTGCGAGGGTATCGCACGGCAGATTCGGATCAAGCAACAGGGGAAGATTGCGCACTATCCTTTCTTGACGGGGAAGACAAAGCCCAAAGCAACAATCGTGGTAAAGCCTGGGATGGAACAGGTCCGCCCATACGTGGCTGCCTGCGCAGCCCGGGGCTATCAGGTGACGTCGCAGGGGTTGGCCCAGTTGATTCAAACACAAGAAAAATTGGCCGAGATCTTCGGTCACAAACGAAAAACAGTTTCTATCGGTATCTACCAGCTCTCCAAGATTACCTTCCCGGTAACCTATGAATTGGTGCAACCCGGTGAGGCTCGGTTTACCCCCTTGGGAATGGAGACCGTGATGACCCTGGCGGAGATGCTCATGGTCCATCCCAAGGGATTGGAATATGGGGGAATTTTGGCTGGATCGAGCCGTGTCCCGATCCTGCGAGACGCGGCCAACCAACCGTTGTCCTTCCCGCCGATCATCAATAGCCGAGAGGTCGGGGAAGTGCAGGTGGGTGACGATCAGCTGTTCGTCGAAGTCACCGGAACGGACTTGCCGATGGTTGTGCTGACCTTGAACATTTTTGCGGCCAACCTTGCCGACCGAGGAGCGACGATTGAGCCGATCCTTGTGGAGTATTCCACGCGTACCTCATTGGGCAAACGCGTGACCACGCCACAGGATTTGAAGAGGAGCAAGACGATTCCGATCCATACAATCGAGCAGGCGCTTGGCCAAGAACTTGGCATCAAGGTCGTCCAGCAAGCGCTTGAGGTGTACGGCTATGAGGTGTCTGCTGGGAAGGGATCTGTTCGGGTCAAACTCCCGCCCTACCGACAGGATCTGATGCACACGATGGATGTGGTGGAAGATGTCGCGATGAGCCGTGGATATGCGGAGTTTACGCCGGTCATGCCGGCACAGTTTACCGTCGGCGGATTATCCCGTATCGAACAAGTCTCCGATCGTGCCCGAGAGTTGATGGTGGGATTAGGCTTTCAGGAGATTATCTCCAATATCCTTGGTTCGCCGGAACAGTATTCCGGGCATATGCGAATTGACGAGACGGAATGGGGGCAGATGGTCAAGGTCGATAATGTAATGACCTTGAACTTTTCCTGCCTACGGCAATGGATTTTGCCCTCGCTGTTGCGCATTGAAGCCGCTTCGAGTCGGGCCTTTTATCCGCATCGCCTGTTCGAAGCCGGTGATGTGGCTATTCCGGACGCCACTCACGAGTCGGGGTCTCGGACCGAGACTGTTCTGGGGGCAGTGATCGCCCATGCTGCCGCGCATTTTTCGGAGATTCATTCGTGTCTGGATACGCTGTTCTATTACTTGGGGAAGGAGTACCGGTTGGAGCCGGTGCCGCACCCGTCGTTCTTGGAAGGCCGTGCCGGACGTATTCTCATTGCCGACAAGCCTGTCGGCATCATCGGGGAGATCCATCCCGAAGTGCTGGAGCGTTGGCAGATCACTATGCCAGTGGTGGCGTTCGACGTGAACCTGTCTCAACTTAACAACCTGGCGTAAGTCGCACCTAGCCAAGTGAGCCATGGGGAATTGCCGATCAAGCGATTCCTTTACGAACGCTCCGATCCAACCTCAATTCTCCGGCTTAGTTCTCTATAAACAGGTGGTTTTACCGGAACTATCAGGGATAGGACACAGTGGGGAGCGCCCACACTGTGCAATGACCGACTGGTTATTGCACAGAACGTGTGACTCTCTACTTTGCGACCGTCGGCATTCGGCCA
>CABVSA010000070.1 GCA_902500805.1 uncultured Nitrospira sp.
ATCCGGGAGACGGCCTGGGACGAGGATTCGGCAGACTCGTGGAATGGAAATGCACTGATGTGGATTGGGTCAGAACCCCGCGCGTCCTGACCTCCCATGACCAAAGTCAATGGGTCAAGGTATGGCTCAGCACAACCGATACCCATGCGCCCATCTACTTTGACATGGACTCGATTCAGGTGCTCCCCGATACCTCGATCCAGCTCTGGTTCCGAAAGCGGGATGGCACCTGGTGGTTCTGGCCCGAGCTGCAAGCCAACACTACCTGGACGCTCCGTGACCATGTGCGCGATGTCTCCGAAGTGCGGATCCGAGGAGCCCGAGCAGGCCGAACCAGCTCCTACATCATCGGCTCGGTGACGATCCGGGACTGAGCACCGCGTCCCTCCGACGCGTTCATGCGGTTCGACGAGCCTATTCCATGCTTGCCGAAGCATGAAGTCTGAGGGTTCGCCTCAGCGTCAATTGACACGTGCGGAGACGCCTGTCTGGGTTCAGAATCAGTGACAGCAACTCCTGGCAGGCTTGGCGGCCACGTGCCACCTCGTCGCGCCACGCTTGCTCAGAGTGTCCCTCAGCACCAGAGTCGAAACAGCATAATCGAGAATCGCAACGGGATGAAGACCCCCTTCTGCTCTTTTCAGGACGAGACAAAATAGTTTCAAAACGTCTTCTGCGAAGGCGATGACGACCGATGTCTCTCTTCCCGAGCCAGCATCGTCGCCAGCCAGGCCCAGACAACCATCACTGGCACCACCGCCAAGGCAATGTGAGTCGTTGTGGCACCGAGAGCTTTCACACCCGTGACGAGCCATCCGGTTGAAGCGTCGCCGCCGCGAGAAATGGCCGTGTCGATAAAATTCTTCGCTTTATATTTCTCTTCTCGACTGACGACGGTGAAGAGCACTTCACGCGCCGGCTTCGAGAGCGCATACTCCCCCACCCGCCGCAGAACGGAAAAGACGACGTAGAGTGCAAGAGTCGGCCATAAGGCAATGCCTAAAAACCCAATCACGCTGATGACGGGCAAAAACAGCAACGGCGCGACCAGACCGAAGCGCCGAATCACGCGCTGTGTGAGAAACACCTGGGTCAACCACGTCAACAGCCCCGTCGTGAAGTCCAGACTGGAGAACAGCCGAGTGCGGGCTTCCGGCTGATCGAGATATTCAGACACTAAGCGAGTCTGCTCGAGATACAGAAACGTGGCCGTCATCGTCAGACAAGCCAGGTACCCGCAGATCTTCATCAAGTAGGGTGAGGACAGTGTCAGACGAATGCCGGCCAGGAAGCTGCCGTGAAGCGGCTCACCAGGCCGCGACTGGTGAGCCGCGGACCGTTCACGTCCCCATCGCTCGAGTCGATAGATACATCCCAGACAGAGGAACAGAAACCCCGCCGAGGCCAGCATGAGCACCGGCACGGGGACGACAAACGTCAGTCCTGTTGTGATCAACGGGCCGACCAATGCCCCGCTGCTCCCTCCTGCCGCAATGACTCCGAACAGTCGCGTCCCCTGCTCGGTTGTGAAGAGATCGGCCATGAAGCTCCAGAATACGGACACGATCAACAGATTGATCACCGAGAGCCACACGAAAAAACTGCGGGCCACCCACTCGGGATACACATGACTTGTCATCAACACGTAATACGCGAGCAGGTTCGTAATAATGAACCCGTACACCGTCAGCAGCAATCGATAGCGTGAGCACCGAGCGGAGAGCCACCCGAATAGCGGCGTGGCCGCAAGCAAGGTGAGAAACGTCGCCGTCATCATCCACGGGAGATGCTTAAGTCCCCCTTCGATGGCCATCTCGTCACGCACGGGCCGGAGGATGGAATATCCGCAGAGGAGGCAGAAGAAATAGGCGAAGGCCCAGGCCAACGGCACCAGCTCTTCCTGTCTCGCCCCGAGGAAGTCGGCCCATCGCTGAAGTCGAGCATACCGTGGATCATCCATGCGCCCGCAGTGTATCAGGTGTATCGTCGCCTGCAAGTAGAAGATCTGCTACAATGCGCTGCCGCATGTTGGGGAGGCCGTAAGGATGATTGATCTTCGTAGTGACACCGTCACCAAACCGACCGATGAGATGCGCAAGGCGATGGCCCGCGCGGACGTGGGCGATGACGTCTATGGCGAAGACCCGACCGTCAATCGGCTTCAAGACATGGCCGGAACGATGCTGGGCAAGCGGTTCTGCCTCTTCGTTCCCTCGGGCACCATGTCTAATCAACTGGCAATTCGCATTCAGACCCAACCGGGACAAGAAGTCATCGTCGAAAGCACAAGCCATATCGTCCGATACGAGCAGGGTGCAGCCGGTGCCCTGGCCGGGGTGCAGCTGCATTGGGTGCCGGGAGAGCGCGGCATCATCACGGCTGAGCAGGTGGAAGCCGCGATCCGGCCGACTGACCCACACAGCATCACGACCGCGCTGATCTGTTTGGAGAATACACACAATGCCGGCGGCGGCACCATCTACCCTCTTTCAACGATCGAAAAAATTCGCACGGTCGCGGTGAGACACGGCATCCCGATGCACCTGGACGGCGCCAGGCTCTTCAATGCCGTGGCTGCCACGACACTCCCTCCGACCGCGTATGCCCAGCATTTTGAAACCGTCTCCCTCTGCCTCTCGAAGGGGCTCGGCGCACCCGTCGGATCCCTGCTCCTCTCCAACGATCCCAAGCTCATCGAGCGAGCGCGTCGCTTTCGTCGCATGTACGGAGGCGCCATGCGTCAAGCCGGCGTGTTGGCCGCCGCCGGCATCTATGCGCTGGAACGACATGTGGCCCGTCTCAAGACCGACCACGAACATGCGAAGAAACTGGCCCGGCTGCTCCAGCAAATTCCAGCCATCCAGATCGCTCCGCAGCATGTGGAAACGAATATCGTAATCTTCGACATCCTCGACGAGGGACGCTCGCCGAGTGACCTGGTCGCCGCACTCAAAGAGCAGGGTGTGCTCATCAACTCGGTCGGCGGAAAGAGCTATCGCGCCGTCACACACCTGGACATTACGGACACTCAGATTGAAGAAGCCGTCACAGCGTTCACGCGGGTTCTTCCTCGATGATCGTTCGACATTGACAGGCTACTCCTCGATCCATAGAATGCCGAAGTGATGTCGTGGCAGGCGGACCTCGCACCACGAATGCGCAAGACAAGCATCATCCAGAACCACTCCGCAATAATTATTGATGTCTATGGAATCCAACACAGCGACCACCACTCCTACTCGTGAAGAACTGAACGCCGAGCTGCTCGACGTGCCTGAGCCGCCGGAACAACCGGAGAGTCCTCCTCCTCCAGGATTTGAAGACGGCATTGAAGTGGCCGTCCGGCATGTGAAGGGCCGCAGAGGAGGCGACTTGGTCGGCATCCTCCTGGTCGGATCCGGGGCGCGGCGCACACTCACACCTCATAGCGATATCGATCTGCTCGCCCTCGTCAAGGGAGAAACAGAGGGTCATGAGATTCTCCGAGTCGGCGATCGACTCGCCGATATCCGCTATCATGGCTACCGTTCGGTTGAAGATGACCTCGCCTACTCTCTCCGACTCCCCTCCCTCTTGCGAAAAAGTCGGATCCTCTACGATCATGACGGTGTCTGCGCCAAACTCCTCGACAAAGTTCATCAGCGCTTCCGCCAGGGCCCACCGTCGGCATCCATCAATGAGCAGATTCGCCTCAAAGCAGAGTGCTACCATCTCTTAGGGAAGGCGCAGGATCTCGTAGACAAACCGGGCACCGCCTACTACCTATTGACGCTCTTTTACGAAGATTGCATTTCCGCCTTCTTTCGGCTGAGAGGGTTTTGGCTGGTCGCGCCGGTGGATGTCCATCGGTTCATGTTTTCCCGCGAGCCCACTCTCGCCGACCTAGCCGGACAGTTCCTGACCTCCACGACTCTCGCCGACCGGCTCAACTTTGGCCGGCAGTTTGCCGATCTCCTCTTTAAGGATGTCCCGAATCCGGCTCGTATCGACTGACCGCCGGAAGGTACAGAACCGGCAGCGTCCTATCACGACGTTGTGTTGCATACGATGGAAGAGGCCTGCCTCTGATCGTACCATCGATCACTGGGCATCGGTTCTCTGTCACCGACCTTCATACCAAGGAGCCCTTTATGGAACTGGGATTTGTCGGGTTAGGCAAGATGGGCATGAACATGGTCATCCGTCTACGACGTGATCAGCACCGCGTGGTCGTCTATGACCGATCGAACGACCTCATTCACCAGGCCGAAGACCATGGCTGTGTCGGTTCCACGTCTCTTGCCGACCTGGTAAGCAAACTCAGTGCACCTCGTGCCGTCTGGATCATGGTTCCCTCCGGCGCACCGACGGAAGAAACAGTACAGGCCGTGGCGGCATTGTTGAAACCAGGGGACACGATCATCGACGGCGGCAATACCAGATTTCACGACGACGTGCGGCGAGCCGCAGCATTGAAACCACAGGGGATCCACTACGTCGACGCAGGCACCAGCGGAGGAATCTGGGGACTGAAAGTCGGCTACTGCCTCATGGTCGGAGGGGAAGAGGCCGCAGTGCAACGGCTCGCTCCGTTGTTCAAGACCCTGGCTCCGGACAATGGATGGGCCCACGTCGGTGCCGTCGGGGCAGGTCACTATGTCAAAATGGTCCATAACGGAATCGAATACAGTATGATGCAAGGCTATGCGGAAGGCTTTGAGTTGATGTCCAAAAGCGAGTACAAACTGGATTTGGGGCGCGTCGCCGATCTCTGGATGCACGGCAGCGTGGTGCGTTCTTGGCTGCTGGAGCTCGCCGTGGGCGCGCTCAAACAGGATCCGAAACTCGACCAACTGAAAGGGTATGTGCAAGACTCCGGGGAAGGCCGCTGGATGATCGCCGATGCCATTGAAAAAGACGTCCCGGTCCCCACGTTGACGACCGCACTCTTCACGCGGTTTCGATCGCGCCAAGAGCAATCGTTTGCAGAAAAGATGTTGGCGGCCCTCCGCAACGCCTTCGGTGGTCACGCAGTTCGTCGATAACACGATGATTTCATTGAGGAGATTTCTATGGCGCCGACGAATGGTCCTCGCATCGACATCAGCCCTGCACAGGAACCACTGCCACCAGTCGAACCCTGTACCCTGGTCATTTTCGGTGGTTCAGGGGATTTGGCTCGTCGGCGCCTAATCCCTGCCGTCTACAATCTACTCCTTGACGGGTTGCTCCCTTCGAACTATGTCGTGCTCGGCCTCGGCCGAACGGCCATGAGCGATGAGGAATTCCGTTCGTCCGTCCGCGATGGCGTCGTCAAACACTCTCGGCAAGCGCTTATCGAAGATACCTGGAACACATTTTCTCAACATCTGTTCTATATGGCAGGAGGCAATGACGAAGCACAGACGTTTGACCGATTGAAGGAACGTGTCGAGGAATTAGAACAGACATTCAAACTTCCGGGTAACCGCATTTTCTATCTCAGCATTCCTCCAAGCTCCTTCACCGACGTCTGCGAAGGGCTCTCCCGTTCCGGACTCGCCGGAACACCCGGAGCTCGTGCACCCTATACACGCATCATCGTCGAAAAACCTGTCGGGCGCGATCTGGCCTCCGCGCAAGCCATCAACCAGGTCACCGGTCGTGTCTTTGACGAGTCGCAGATTTTCCGGATCGATCATTATCTGGGCAAAGAAACCGTTCAGAATCTCATGGTCGTCCGTTTTGCCAACAGCATCTTTGAGCCGATCTGGAACCACAAGTATGTCGACCACGTCCAGATCACCGTGAGCGAAACCGAAGGAGTGGGGACGCGAGCCACTTACTACGAAGAAGCAGGCGCGCTCCGAGACATGATTCAGAATCACCTCCTCCAGCTGCTCTGCCTGGTGGCAATGGAACCGCCCTATTCGTTGGACCCCAACGTCGTGCGCAATGCCAAGATGGAAGTCCTTCGTTGCCTGCGGCCCATCACTGTCAAAGATGTGGACGCCTGCACCGTGCGAGCGCAATACACGGAAGGGAAGACCCATGGAACATCAGTGCCAGGCTATCGCCGTGAAAAAGGGGTCAAGCCGGACTCCACTACCGAAACCTATGTCGCAGTGAAATGTTTCGTCGAGAACTGGCGGTGGTCAGGAGTCCCCTTCTACCTCCGCACAGGGAAGGCGTTGCCCTTACGAGCCAGCGAGGTTGCCGTTCAATTTAAAGAGATCCCGCAGATCCTCTTCAATGCCAACCAGCAAAACCCTCAAGCTCCGAACGTCTTAGCTTTGAAAATTCAACCGGAAGAAGGGTTGTCCCTTCGTATCGTCTCCCGCGTGCCTGGCACACGTGCGCAGACCCATCCGGTAGAAATGAACTTTAAGTACGGAGAAGTCTTCGGTCGTCCATCCCCAGAGGCCTATGAGCGCCTCTTGCTCGACGTGATGGCAGGGGATGCGTCCCGCTTCATGCGTCGCGACGCCGTCGAAGCTTCCTGGGCCTGGATCACCCAGATCCTCGAAGCATGGGAAAAATCTGGCCAACGCTGGCTCCCGGAATACCAAGCCGGCACCTGGGGGCCGGTCGAAGCCGACCGCCTGATCCAAAACGACGGCCGGACCTGGCGAGTGCTGTAAGAAGCGCACTGAATAGCAGAATCAGCCGGACAAAGCGGATTCAATCTTCATCCGTATGGCTTCTTTCTTCCCAAGCCCGCCGATGAAGTTCACAAACTGGCCATTCGTGTAGAGCGCCAGCGCGGGAAGTGACGAGATCTCTAACTCAGCGGGTATTTGAAACTGTTCGTCAACATTCATCGTCAGGATCAGCACCCGATCACCCAACTCTTCCTGCAACTGCGCCAGCTCCTTCATCAAGGCACGGCAGTGGCCACAGCCCGGCTTCCAAAACTCCACCAACACCGGCACGTGACTCCCCTCTACCACCCGATCGAACTCTCGATCGGTCACGGATTGGAGCTTGGAACTCATGATTGCACAGGCCTCGCTAACAACGGCCTCAGAACCTGTGCCACTCGCTCAGCAAAGAGCTGATAGCCCGCGGTGGTCAGATGAATGCCGTCGTTTGAGTAGCTCGCCGCCAATTGGCCGCTCTCATGCTCCGCCGTCGCAGCGAACAGATCCACATGGGCAATACCCTTCGAATCGGCATACTCCTGGATCAGCTGGTTCACCTGACGTCGGCGCCCCACATGCTCTTGGACCCATTCTTGTCCCTCTCGGCTGCCGGCCGCGTCCTCGACACGTATCGAGGGAATAGTCACGGGAATCGGCACGCTCCCCATTCGCAAAACCTGGTCGTACATGCTGATGAGATTATCAAAGATATCTTGCAGTGAGGCATTCCATCCGAGATCGTTCGTGCCGCCAAGAATGGGTACGTAGTTGGGCCGGTGATCGAGGACGTCTCGTCGAAACCGTCCAACCATCTCCCCCGTCAGCTCACCACAAACTCCACTGACACGAATCTCTACGGTATCACGCAGGTGCGACTGCAGGAACTGCCCATACGGAGTATCGCGTCCGCTCGGGTTCTCTCTCGTCGGAGATTGGAATCCCGCCGTCAGACTATCTCCAAAACAGATAATGAGAGGTGATCGACTCATTGTGCAGATTGATTCTACCGATGCCTCCGATGTCATACAAGCCGCTCACGCTGCATCACTTCAGTACATCCAACAGCGAAGAATGGTGATTTTCTTGACGAATACTGGATCTCTCGGTAGGTCTTACTCTTATGTCCACGAACGTCACGTCGGCGCAGGAGATGCTTGCGGCTGCCGTTGCAGCACGAGGCGCGGAAGATCCAGAGATCGTCTCAATCAAGCGCGTTCTGAAGTTGTTGGACAAAACCGCAAAGTCGAATCGAACGTACGGCTCCGCCAACCCAGTTGCTCAGAAATTCTCGCATCAGCTGTTCGAAGAACTGACCACGCACCTGATCACCTACTCCAAGCTCACCTTCCTCGTCCAACGAACGGCGCTCCTGTGCAAAGAGTGTGTGGTCTATCAGGCGGAACAGGATGGCGGTGGGGAAAGCCTTGCATTTAAGCTGTACGCGGACGGCATTCGAGAATTGGCGCTGCAGCAAGGCCTGACCGAAGAAGATCTGGGATTCTTCCTGGACTCCTTGTGGAGTGGGCTTGATCCAAGCAAGGACGATGATGACATTGTGACGCGCATCTGGGAAAAGAACCTTTCGAGCATCTCTATCGTCACGGCCGAAGAAGTCGCAAAAGCCTCCGTCGGGAATGAGGGATTCTTTCGTCTGGATAGCGGAATGAGTTTGTCTGATTCGACACTCCGAGAACTGTTGGATCGTGAACGAAGTCGCGGCCGGCACGGAGACACAGGGGCTGGAGAGGCAGACGGCACGACAACCTCCGGCAGCGCTCCAAGGAACCGCTTTCAATCAGGGCTCGTCGGCTACGAAGTCACCGAAGAAGAACTGGCGACGCTCGCAAGAGAAATTGAAGCGGAGAGCAAACAAGATGGCCTCTCCTACATTTTAGATGCCATGACCTCGATTCTAGTCTCTGAGACCTCCCCAGTATTGCTGACAAAATTGTTCGGACTGTGGGGCCATGTTGTCGACACGCTCCTCCGCGAGGGCAAATGGACGGTGTTGGAGCATGTATTAAGCCTGCTGCATGAAACTGAGGCAGTGCGACCAGATATCAGCACGGAACACAAGCAGCAGCTCACCTCCATCATGGACGGGCTAGGACGCACTGAACGCATCAAAGCCATCGAAAGCCATCTGAATCAAAGTCCGGATGCCAATGTCGAAGGCCTGCCGACCATTTTACTCCTCATGAAACCGGAAGCAGTACCTGCGCTCTGCACGCTCCTGGCAAATCTCACCTCCTCGGCACATCAGGCCATCGTCGTCGAAGCCCTCACCCACTTGGCAAAGGACAAGCCGGATCCCGTGGTCCGAGGATTAATGGACCGTCGACCGATCTATGTCCGCAACCTCATCTCCATTCTTCTGACCTGGAATAGTCCAAAATTCGTTGAGCCGATCGAAAAGTTGACTCGGTATCCCGACGCACAGGTCCGGCGTGACGTCGTGCGCGCAATCGGTCGGCTACGTCCGACCGGCTCGGGCCTGAGACTGGTGCCATTGACCAGCGATGAGGACGAAAGCGTCCGCTTTGCCGCGCTGAAACTCCTCATGTCAGGCCAATATACCGCACCCTTTACTCAATGGTCTCCTCTGCTCTCCGACAATGACTTCATGGACCGGCCCATCAGCGAACGTCGCGGCATCTTCCAGGCCATGCGGGTCTCTTGCGGAGACGAAGCGGTGCCGTACTGGCAGGGACTCATGACGGCCTGGGCCTGGACCAATCGCAGGAAAAAGGAAGAGCTCGCGATACTCGCGGCTGAAACACTCGGGAAACTTGCGACACCCGCTGCAATCGCCGCCCTGGAACGAGGCTCAAAAAAAGGAAGTTCGGCCGTTCGCCAAGCCTGCAGCATGGCGCTGACCCAGACAGTGAAGCCCATTCAGGAACCACGCGCCGGTACCCACTCGACGGAGGGAGAGCCTTCATGACAGTCCCCAAGACAGCACAGCCACGGTCGAAGGGACGCGCCGCCCAGGCAGAACCACTCCTGACACATGAAAAATCCTTGTCCCAGAAAATCGGACAAGGTTCCGAAGCCGGCGACATTCTCGACCAACAGCTGGCGATGCTGGGGTTCCAGCTTATCACGCAACTGAATACGCTCATCAAGACATCGCGGATTCATGGAAGAACGAACGCCGCCCTTGATAAACCGGTCGAAACCATGTTGACCCTGATTCAGACGCTGGCCAGTGACCACCCAGTGACGCTGCGGATTCAGAATGATTTTCTCTTTCTCGGGGAACGCCACCTCAAGATCAATGCACAACAAATGCTCGTAGCATCGAGCATGATCGACACCATGGCCAAATGGAAGATCGGCGGGTTGACGTTTACCTCCTCAACATCGTCCAAGGACCTTCGCGCGTTTGCCTATCTCTTCGTCACGCTCGACCCGGCCACAAAGTCACTGGAAGAACTCCGACAGGAACTCACGGCCCACGAGGTGACCGCGATCCAACTTGAGGATCCTCGCGAGCTTGCCCTCAGAGAGGACCCTGCTGAAACGGGCCCAGGATCGACGTCCGGCAACGGAACAGGATCCGCCTCAAAAGCTCAGCAGAAAGCTCAGTCGAAAGCCGCGTACGGTAAAGCCGCGAACGAAGTCGGACAGCTGACACAATCCGTGCGCGATGGCGGAACGCTGAACTTCAAGCAAGCCAAACGAGCGATTCAGAACATCGTGGATCTCATGATGCAGGATGAGTCGACGCTTCTGGGCCTCACGACGCTCCGTTGTCACGACCAATACACCCACAACCATTCCGTCAACGTCTCTCTCTTGTCCATTGCTCTCGCAAACCGCGCCGGGTATCCCAAGGTCGAACTGGCCGACCTTGGATTGGCGGCCCTGTTTCATGACATGGGGAAAGCCAACATTCCGCTTGAGGTCCTGAATAAGCCGGGTGAGTTCACGGAAGACGAGTGGACGATGATGCGCAATCATCCGACAGAAGGTGTCTTGAGTCTCACCCAGCTCCGTGGCATCACGAATCTTCCGTCGCGCATGGTCGCAGCGTCGTTCGAGCACCACATGAACTTGGACTACTCCGGCTATCCGAAATTAAAAACACCGTGGAAACTCTCTCTGACTGGTCGGATTCTGATGATCGCGGATTGTTACGACGCGATGACCTCGTCACGCGTCTATCGACGAGAGCCGATCTCTCCATCCAAAGTATTGAGCATTATGTTTTCGAAATCCGGAAAGAGCTTTGACCCCACCCTCCTCAAACTCTTCGTCAACTGTGTCGGCATCGTCCCGATCGGAAGCCTGGTCACGCTGGATACCGACGAGCTGGCCGTAGTCCTCAAACCAGCAGTCGACAAAGCCAACGCTGAACGACCTCTGGTCAAAGTGATTACCGACCAGCACGGTACCTCCGTCGACAACGGGCCCGAGCTGGACCTCACTGAACAGGACGAGACCGGCACCTACCGCCACAGCATCATCCGTTTGGTCGATACCACCGAATATAAGATCGATACCAGCCGGTACTTTGTCTGAGCAGATCGGCAGCATCCCTGATCAGCAACTCCCGCTCCATTCTCCTTCGCCTGGCTTGACAGGTCAAAAGAGGATCTTCGACAATGCCTTATGACCGACCAGATCCGTATCGAGCGATTGGAATTTCGTAGTCGTTGCGGCGTGACACCCGAAGAGCGCGCGCGCGCACAACTCCTCGCCGTCGATCTGGAGTTGGATTGTCGGATCGATCACGCGGGAGTTTCTGACGATCTACACCACACCATCGACTACGCGGCCGTGGCCCGCCGCATCGTCGAAATCGGAACCGGTCGAGAGGCGCAACTTCTTGAATCAATCGCGGAACAGCTTGTCGCCGCTCTCTTTGCTGAATTCCCTGTTGGTCGAATCAAGCTCTGGTTACGAAAATTGCATCCGCCAATCGTGCAGATCACATCATCCGTCGGCATCACCCTTGAGCGAACCAGGTTGACCCAGCTGTTGCTCCGTGCAGATCCACACCCATCGAGGTTTCTGGTACAGCAGCTGGATCGCCTCCCCAAGGGGCTGATCCTCGACCTCGCCGCGGGAAGAGGACGACACACGTTGTTTCTCTCATCCCTCGGATACCAGGTCGAGGCCGTTGATCGAGATGAACAAGCGCTCACACAGCTGTTGGCCGATGCGCGCACGAGACATCTCGTCGGCGTCACGACACGAGCGCTCGACTTGGAGTCACCGCATCCGCCGGATCTCGGTGAGGAACGATACGACGCCATCCTCATCTTCTTCTATCTGAATCGACCGATCTTTCCGCATCTCTTTCGCGTACTCAAACCTGGTGGACTGTTCATCTATGAAACCTTTCTGATCGATCATCACCTCCGTTACCAGCATCCACGACGCCGGGAGTTCTGCCTGGGTCATGGGGAGCTGTTGGGCCTTACCTCCGGACTTCGTGTCCTCCATTATGATGAAGGACTGCATGAAGGAGCTCGAGACGGAGATTCGGCGTACACTGCGCAACTCGTGGCACAAAAACCTTTCACTCCAGGAACTTCAACATGAGCCGCTTAGATCTTCACCTCCATACAACCCACTCGGACGGAAGTCATACCCCATCGGAGGTCATCGGCCTCGCACATCAGGCCGGCGTGACAGCCCTCGCCATCACGGATCATGACATCATGACGGGTGTCGCGGAGGCAATCACGGCGGCAGAGCCCTTTGGGATTGAAATCATCCCAGCCGTCGAGGTCAGCTCGATCAGCGGCCGATCAGAGTTGCACATCCTTGGCTACTTTCTTGACTGGCACGACCCTGTCCTCAATGAACGATTCAAGACCTTGCGTGACAGTCGACACCGGCGCAATCCGCAAATCATTGAACGGCTCCAATCGCTCGGTATTGACATCACCTACGAGGAAGTTCGAGCTCTCGCGGGCAGTGACTCCGTGGGTCGACCTCACATCGCCCGTGCCCTGATGGACAAACAGGTGGTCTCGTCGGCCAAGGAAGCCTTTGATCGTTTTCTTGCCGATGGAAAACCTGCCTACGTGCCTCGAGATCTTCCAAGTCCCGCTGAAGCCATTCAATGGATCAAAGCAGCGGGAGGACTCGCCGTCTTGGCCCATCCGACCTGGGTCAAACTTGCAGATCGCTCATTAATCGAGCTGCTTCGAGATCTCAAATCTGCTGGACTCGATGGTGTGGAGGTCTACTACAGCACCCACGCGGCCCGGCAAACACGCGAGTATCTCAGCCTCGCACAACAACTCGGCTTGTTGGTCACCGGAGGAAGCGACTTCCATGGTCTCACGAAACCCGACATTGACGTGGGAATCGGCAAGGGTACTCTGCATGTCCCCACTTCGCTGCTTACGAAGATGAAGGCCGCCGTTGGACGAGTCTAGCAGTATGTTGACAAACCCTACGCCCTTCTCCAAACGGGCCGACCCTCCCCGTGATTGACCGAATCGAGATGCCCCGCAGGCTGTTCAGAAAGGCTGTCCAGCAAGGCCGCAGCGAGCGAAGGGGCGAATCGTACTCCGGCCCGTACGTTGAGCCTCTGAGCGACGTGAGAACGCCGCTGGCGGCCTTTGTCAACAGCCTGCTAGCAGGGTGTGAGCACACTGGAATGATAGGCATCAACCGACTCACGTCCATACGCATGATTTCTTCTATCCATTGACTCCCCTCCCAGATCGGCTAGACTCTGCCTGTCTCCTCAGCACGTCGGTTATGATCAACACGTCACGC
This sequence comes from uncultured Nitrospira sp., assembly GCA_902500805.1. GTDB lineage: Bacteria > Nitrospirota > Nitrospiria > Nitrospirales > Nitrospiraceae > Nitrospira_D. The sequence goes on from CABVSA010000070.1 coordinate 13,341, forward strand.
TGGGCCCTACACTACGTTCTGATGACCTGCGCGGCTTTTTTCGCCGGTCCCGCATTCAGTAAACTGCCTGCAGCTCAATCATTCCCGTTCACGCTCTTCGGTCTGAGCAGCACCCAAACTATTCACCTGATCGCTCACGCAGTCGGAGTCACGGCCCTCTTCCTGATCGCAGCTCGCATAGTTCACTCAATACCGGATGACGGACGAGGCCAGTCGTTCCTCAAACGGATGACCCTTCCCGTCACGACCCTCTTTATTGTCATGACAGTGGACAAAACCTTTCGAGTGCTCGGAATCTCATTGATCGACAGCATCGGGACAGCACGCTATGCCATCGCACAAACGGCAGTCCTCACCCTTACCGGTCTCTGGATTACGACGATCTGGTTGGTAAACTTTGATGCGCTCCATCGATTCTTTGCAACATCACCGAAGCCGACTCACCATACGGCATCCCTCACGACAACTGAGCCGCTCGGACAGGAAGAGGACGACTGTGACGTGGACACCTCACCTCGTCACTCCACCACACAGGCAGGCTCCCCTGCAATACTCGGTCGCTACAAGGTCCTGAAAGAGCTGGGGCGTGGGGCCATGGGGGTGGTGTACCTCGGAAAAGATCCGACGATCCAGCGGTTCGTGGCGATCAAAACCATGCGACTCGACGAGAACGACGATTCCGATAAACTCCAGGAAATGAAGGCACGGTTCTTTCGGGAAGCTGAATCGACGGGCCGGTTGTCACACCCAAACATCGTCACGATTTTCGATGCAGGCGAGGAGGGGCCTCTTGGGTACATCGCGATGGAACTGCTCGAAGGGACGACGCTCAAGGACTGGTCGCGGAAACCGAAGTTGCTGCCGTTCGAGCAAGTCATTTCGATAGTGGCCACCGTCGCCGAGGCAATGGACTATGCGCACCAACAAGGCGTGGTCCATCGCGATATCAAACCGGCCAACATCATGCTGACCAAGGAACAGGTCATTAAGATCATGGACTTCGGTATCGCCAAGATAGCGATGTCCGCCAAAACGCAGACGAATATCGTGATGGGTACACCGACCTACATGTCCCCGGAACAGATCGCAGGAAAAAAGGTGGACGGACGTTCTGATATGTTCTCGCTAGCTGTCGTCATGTTTGAACTGCTGACCGGCCGGCCGCCGTTCCTGGCAGACAACGTATCCGCGCTGTTATTCGCCATCGCCCAAACGCCCCATCCCAGCCTGAAGGCGCTCAGACCTGATCTACCTCCCACCGTCAAAAACGTCATGGATCGTGCGTTGCAGAAAGATCCAGCCCAACGCTACCGCCGTGCGAGCGAATTCGCCACGGCACTCCGCTCCTGCATCCAAGGACTGGCGGCATAAAGACGAAGCCCGTGAACCCTCGGTATCGTGAAAGCCAGGGTTCACATCAGAATACCTTGCGGGTTGGAGTGCTCAGTTTCTGAAATGGAGCTGGCCCTTCGGCAGGCTTTGGTAGCAGGTTTCAGAGAGATCCTGTTCGTGTTCTTGTAAACACGTGAGAATGCGGCCTTCCCCAGGTTCCACTGTCGGACACATGCGTTTGACGTCTGGCGCACAGGCCAACCGATATCCATCGGCAGCTTTCCATCGCGCCGTACGCTGTCGGATGATTTGCTGACAGGACTGATCCACCTGCCGTGCCCGTTGCATCACACAGCGCCGTCTCTCTTCTCCCGTGAGTGCATCAGGGCACAGTTGCTGGATTCGCGCATCACACCGCACTTCCGCAATTTGCCTCGCATGACCGTCTTGCAGAGCCACATCTCCGCTACTCGCGGCGCCATCCGACGGCTCTCCAGTTCCGGTCGAGCCCTGCACCGGCTGACGTGGTGCACCGGGGATCGTCAGGTCGAGCTCAACTGGGCGTGACCGTTCCACGGATGGTGTTGTAGATTGAGCAGATACGAGTTCATCTTTCGGCGGGATATTTGTCCAGATAATCGCCCAGACAAGGATCAACCCGCCTCCCGTGACGAGGCCCGCAGTAGCCTTCGCAGATTGCTCCGTCTGTTTTGGCTGCATCATCGTGCTGAGAATAAAATAAAGCCGCTGGAAAATCACCGAAACTGGCGTTTTGCGCAGGACCTCTACCTGAAGTAATACAACACAAGCTGAAGGGAATCTCGAGAATCGGAACTGGAAGAGGACAGCTAGTTCTCCGGAGCTTCTACGATATGATTTTCAAACCTGGTGCAGCCTTCGGCCAAAAGACGGTTAGTCAGCATTTCACCCGGCCATTCGATCGGAAGATCCGCCGTGAACACCCAGACGTCCGGCGAGGTCCAGACCGGACCATGCTCTTCGGGAAGCTCTGGATCGAACAGGTCGGTCCAGACCGGCATATAGACCCCATTCCCACATTGCGTGTGAAGATGCACGATGGTGCGAGACCTGACGAGCGGGTCCAACTCTCGCCATACCGCAGCGGTCTCATCCGCCAAGTGATGAAGCCGTACGGCATTTTGTGCATCAAACATCGCATAGGCGGCATACACCGGTGCTTCGATCATGTCAGGTGCACAGGCAAGCTCCGGACATTGCTTGACGAGTCCTTCAAGAATCTCACGGCGCTGCTGATCTTCCCAGGAGTCCGGCAATCCTGGATCCGGGGCCCCCATCATCTCAAACAAGAGAAAGGCCGTGTTTTCAACCGGTGGGAGTAATCGCGCTGCGACGGACTGTACGCGTCGTGAATCGGCGACCGTCACCAGATGGTCATGGAACATCTGGAGGTTCAACATCTCCAAGGTGGCATCGGTCAACAATCGCGATTCAACGCGAACGACCGTTCCTGGAGGAAGCTGCAGATGTTTGTGCAGCAAATCAGCCGTCGCAATCGGGTCGATCTTGAGCTTCAGCGGCGCAGTCAAATTCGCTTGGAGCGGAAGCGCCAGCGCTGCAATGGTACCATAGGCTGGCTTTTCATCGTGCGGCCCATCCAAGAGCAGCGTACAACTCGCCTCGGCAACCAGATCAAACAGCCATTCGGCCATTTCTTCATCGAGCGCAGCCAGAACGGTCAGCAGATCGTGCTCACGCCCCTGCTCGAGAAAGGCTTGCAGGGTGTCGATCGCATCATCGGCATCTCCGTGCTCATGACGGCGGGCGTTGATGAGATGGATGAGATCGCGCGTGAGTGGGTCGGGACGAGACCAGGCTAGCATTGTTCTTCCTTACCATCCGAGCCACGACCAATGGGCCGATAACTCAGACTGCATGTTGCCAAACTTTTGCACCCCGCGCAAGTGCGAACAACATTGCCGGCATGACAGAAGTGCTTATGCACAGCGGTTCCCTTACTCCCCGATGATTTTGACGAGTACGCGCTTGCGTCGACGACCGTCGAACTCGCCGTAAAAGATTTGCTCCCAGGGACCGAAGTCGAGTCGGCCCTCTGTAATGGCCACCAGCACTTCTCGTCCCATCACTTGCCGTTTGAGGTGAGCATCCCCGTTGTCCTCACCGGTGTCATTGTGCCGGTAGCGCGCCTCATGGGGAGCGAGTCGTTCGAGAAAGTCGTCATAATCCTTCAGAAGACCCGGTTCATCGTCATTGATATACACACTCGCCGTAATGTGCATGGCATTCACCAACACCAGCCCTTCCCGTACCCCGCTCTTGTGGATCAACGCCTCAATCTGCGGTGTGATGTTGATGTAGGCACGCCTGGTTTTGGTTTCAAACCAGAGTTCTTCTCGATAGGATTTCATGATGATCGACCGCCGCATTCTGCCTTCCGGTGTGGAAGACATGCAAGAGGCTTCGGCCTATTCAACCTCCGGCCGAATGTCTCCTCTTTCCTGGAAAGAGCTATAATTGACCTCATCGCGTTATGGGCACCAGAAATCACTCACCGCGACTGTCTCCCAATGCACTCGCAGTCTTGCGCCGGCGTTACTTGGCCAAGAACGAACGTGGGGTGGTCATCGAATCCCCCAGCGCGATGTTTCACCGCGTCGCTGATGATGTCGCCTCTATCGAGCCGCCCGCGCACAGACGCCGTCTCGCCGGTCACTTCTACGATGCCATGGCATCTCTGATATTTCTTCCGAATTCACCGACCTTGATGAACGCCGGACGTCCGCTTCAGCAACTCTCGGCTTGCTTCGTCTTACCAGTGGACGATTCCCTGGAATCGATCTTCGACGCGGTGAAGCATCAAGCGCTCATTCATCAATCAGGCGGGGGAACCGGCTTTTCTTTCAGTCATATTCGCCCTCACGCTGATCGAGTCGCCACCACCAATGGCCTTGCATCCGGTCCCATCTCGTTCATGCGCCTGTTCAATCTGTCGACCGATGTCATCAAACAAGGCGGCACCAGACGAGGCGCCAATATGGGCATCCTACGAGTCGACCATCCCGACATCCTGGACTTCATCGCGTTAAAGGGCCAGCCGCATGAAATGACAAACTTCAATCTTTCCGTGGGACTGACCGACCGATTTATGAAGGCGGTCACACACAACCGGTCATATGCGCTCATCAACCCACGGAATGCCATGCCAGTACGACGCCTTCCCGCCAAGATGGTCTTTGATCGGCTGGTCGAAGCGGCCTGGCAATCAGGTGAGCCTGGTGTCCTCTTCCTTGATACCATCAGTAAGGCCAATCCCACACCCCACCTCGGGACGATCGAAGCCACGAACCCTTGCGGCGAACAACCGCTGCTGGCCTATGAATCATGCACGCTCGGATCGATTAATGTCGCCCGATGCCTGACGACCCATCGAGGCACGCGCGGCATCGACTACGAACGACTCGGACACATCATCCAGCTGGCGGTTCGCTTTCTCGATAATGTGCTCGACCGAACCCGTTTCCCGTTGGCATCGATCGAGGCCAGGACCAAACGCACCAGGAAGATTGGGCTCGGTATCATGGGATTTGCAGATCTGCTGATTCAGCTGGGGGTCCCGTACGATACCGATGACGCGTTGCACATCGCGGATCAGTTGATGGGATTTGTTCGCCAACAGGCTCACGAATCATCGCATCAGCTGGCGCAGGAACGAGGCCCCTTCCCAGCCTACAAGGGCAGTCAGCTGGAAGCTGAGGGTCTTCCCCGTCGGAATGCAACGGTCACGACGATTGCTCCAACCGGGACCATCAGTATTCTGGCCGATTGTTCCGCTGGGATTGAACCGCTTTACGGCGTCAGTGTCGCCCATACGATTATGGAGGACATCCGGCTCCAACGCCTTCACCCGGAGTTCCTTCGACGAGCTCGAGCCAGAGGCCTCTCTCTCTGCGAGTTACGTGAAGAAATCGGTCGGCATGAATCGATTCAGCATCTGTCACAGATCCCGGAAGATCTTCGCCGACTGTTTGTCACCGCCCACGATGTCGCTCCGGCTCATCATGTCCGAATGCAGGCCGTCTTTCAACGACATAGCGACAGCGGGGTATCCAAAACGATTAATCTCCCTCCCTCCGCGACGACCGCGGATGTGGCCGCTGCGCTCGCGCTGGCTTATGAACTGGGCTGCAAAGGCGTGACGGTGTATCGGGCCGGGAGTCGAGAACATCAGGTACTCTCCTGCTCCCATGTGCAATCCTGCTAATAGAATCCTGCGAGATCTTCTCGCAAAATTGACAGTCTACGCGCTTGATGATAAGTACTTTTCGAGAGATTACGATACCGTCTGCTAGAGGGAGGTGCTCGATGTTTGCTACTGCTGGAGGTCCGTCGTTCGCCGGCAATCCTCTCACCTGGAGCGTGTTCTTCGCGCGTCAACCTGAACCGGATCTAGAATTCACCGAAGAGGAATTGGAGCAGACGACCACCGTTCGATCACCGTCACCCGTAAAGCCACCCAAGCCATCAAACAAGCGTCCGCTCTTACTGGCCCTGTTGGTCCTCCTGCTCGGTGGCGGCGCCTATCTTGCAATGGAGCCGGACATGATCATGGAGTATCTTGGCCCGCTCCTTGGCGACGCCCCAGCCCAGCAGCCTCAAGCACCTGTCGCTCGAAAGCCGGCGCCCCCAACTCCGGTCCCTGTTCCCCCAGCCGCACAGCCTAAAGCCGTGACGCCGCCACCTGCCCCGGCTATCACGCCAATTGAGACACCGCAAGCGGCAGCGCCTGCTCCAGCATCACCCCCCATAGCACCGGCCGCGCCACCACTGCCGACGGCTTCAACTCCGGCACCGGCATTACCGACTTCGGCCTCCGGTCCAGCGCCGACTCCAGCCGCTCCGGTTGTCGAAACTCCAGCGCCACTTTTCAGCGAAGGGCAACGGGTCAGTGTGGTGCACAATCAAGCCGCTCCCGGTCAGAAAGTGCAGCTCAGTCAAGACGCCGAAGGGACGAAACCAGGACCGGCTATTCCCCCAGGAACCGTATTCACGATTCTTGACGGCGATCTCCAGGGAAATGGCTGGGTCTACTCCATTCGCTCCGACTTCGGCACCAAGGGGTGGTTGGCCGAAAAGCAGCTCAAGCTGAAACCCTGATCATCCACGATTCATCCTCCGCGAGAGGGTAGGTAATCCTACCACTACCCTCTCGCTGTGCTATAATGCCGCCCGTCTACATTCGTAGGTACGACATCACAACTGGTAGGACTCCATGCGCGCTGTGATCTTTGACTTTGACGGTGTGATCGCCGACACTGAACCCCTGCACTTTGAAGGCCTCCGCCGAACACTGGCCGATATCCAGATCACCTTGACCGAGAAGGACTATTACACTGACTATCTTGGGTTTGATGATCGCGGATGCATCCTGGAGGCACTTCGAGTCAATCACCATCCAATTTCAAGCTCGCTGGTCGAAGACTTGATGGCCAAAAAGGCCATCGCGTATATGGCCTCGATCAAGGAACACCTTGTGATTTTCCCCGGGGTGAGCGCGTTCATTGAAGAAGCAGCGGCCACTTATCCTCTCGCCATTGCTTCCGGTGCCCTTCGACCAGAAATAGAACTCGTGCTCGAACAGATCGGCCTTCGCAAGGCCTTTGGTCATATCACAAGCGCGGAGGATGTGGCACATGGCAAACCCCATCCGGAACCGTTTCTTCAGGCC
>CABVSA010000071.1 GCA_902500805.1 uncultured Nitrospira sp.
AGGGGCGTAGCTTAAACTCGGATAAAAGCTGTCTTGACAGAGGGGTCCACTTTAGGGAGCGCTTCCAAGGGCGGACTTACGGCTTATTCAGCGATCCTGAATAAGAGAACGGATTATTACGCGATAGGGAGAGAGCGCTTAATTGGGAAAGGTGGTGCTCATACCTAGTTTATGATGTGAGGTCAGAAGCGGCTTTTGGCAGGCTGATAAAGGGACAGCGTCACTGACGATGCCCCCTTATGAAAAGTGGTGAGCCGGCTGGGACTCGAACCCAGGGCCCTCGCCTTAAAAGGGCGATGCTCTACCGACTGAGCTACCGGCTCACAATCGAACGCTGAAATCTGTCGTCAACTTCGTTCTCGCGTCGCTCAACCCTTGCGACGTACCAGCGGCCGTACGCCTCAGGCTTTCACTCGCTGCAGCCTTATTGGCAACCGTTTTCAATATCTTCTAACTCAAATCACCCCACCATTCTAGGTGCTCGATGAATGGTGACGCAACAAGCCGCCCATCCTAACATTCCCGGATGACCGGTGACTATGGACTATTTTTTGAGGCGTTTGGGGCGTCGGCGGGAGCAATCCAGCGGATTTCGCAACATAATCGTTTCCGCACGCTTCGACCCGGTCGAAATCATGTCGATGCGGCACTCCACCAGCTCTTCGATGCGTGCCACATAGCGTTTCGCTTCGGCGGGGAGCTGCTTATAGCTTGTGGTTCCCGTGGTTGCCGTGCTCCACCCCTTCATTCGCTGATACATCGGCTCGCTGTTGGCCAACACATCCAGATCGGCCGGCATGGTCTTATGGATGATGCCGCCATGCCGATAGCCAGTGCACAGTTTCAACTCTTTGCAACCATCCAGTACATCGAGCTTGGTCAGCGCCAGCGAGGTCAGCCCGTTTACGACCGTCGCATGGCGAACCACCACGGCATCAAACCAGCCACAGCGTCTGGCACGTCCCGTGGTTGAGCCGAACTCCTTCCCTCGTTCCTGCAGCCCTCGTCCGACCTCATCCGTCAGTTCGCTCGGAAACGGTCCGCTCCCGACCCTGGTGGTGTAGGCCTTCGCGATGCCCATCACGGCGTCGATCATTGTTGGTCCGACACCGGTCCCGGTACAGGCCCCCCCGGCTGCGGCGCTCGAGGAGGTCACGTAGGGATAGGTGCCGAAGTCCACATCCAGATGTGTCCCCTGCGCGCCTTCAAACAACACCGTCTTGTTCTTCTCAATAGCCCGATTCAGTAACATGGTGGTGTCAACAATATGGTTCCTGAGTCGATCAGCATAGTCCATGTATTGGTCGAAGACTTTGTCCACCTGAAAAGTGTCGACTTTGTAGAGCCGTTCCAAGAACCAGTTCATTTCGACGAGATTCTCTTCAAGTTTTCTCTTGAACAAGGTTGGATTCAGCAGGTCCCCCATGAGGATGCCGATCCGTGCCATCTTGTCCGCATAGGACGGTCCAATCCCTCGTCCGGTCGTGCCGATCTTCCGGGATCCTTTCGACTGTTCGGATGCCCGGTCGATGGCCTTATGATACGGAAGGATCAAGTGCGCCCGCGGGCTGATGGCGAAGTTCTTGCCGAACGTGATGCCCTTGGCCTGCAGTTGATCCATCTCCTCGATCAAGGATCCGGGATCGACGACCACTCCGTTGCCGATGACACAGGTTATTCCGCGGTATAAGATTCCTGACGGAATGAGATGGAAGATGTAGGTTCCCCGTTCGTTGATCACGGTATGCCCGGCATTGGACCCACCTTGATAGCGCACCACGATGTCGGTATCACGAGCTAAGATATCGACAATCTTCCCCTTCCCTTCATCGCCCCACTGCGCACCGATAATGACAAGGTTTCCCATATGATCAACGACGTCCAGGTCCCGATTGAGGCACGAAAAAATGGCTCCGACCTGATTGAGAGATCAGAGCCACGGGGGCTCATGGTAGGTATCACCTACTGCTTTGTCAAGCCATTCGTCGCAGCGCATGGTATCGAGAACTGTTTGTATTCATAATTTCTTGGAAAAGATCCCACCGGTGGTTTCTTGACTGGCCCTGGTCCGCGTGTTAGCATGCCGATTCGTTCTCAACATCTTCATTTTTCGAATTAATTTCCCTTAGTCTTCGCGTGAGAGTGGGGCTGTAGCGCAGTTGGGAGCGCGCGTGAATGGCATTCACGAGGTCGCCGGTTCAATCCCGGCCAGCTCCACCAACCTTCGCCGGCAGCGAGGGTTGCCCGCCAGAGCTTGAGCGACGGCGGGCAACACGGCTCCCCGCTTCGGTTGGCAGGCCAGCATTCCATGGTCGGATGATTTTTAGTCGTCACATACCCAGCTGTCTCCACATGAAGCTGCCTCTCAACTTCATTCCGTGGCCTCGCCTCCCTACCTATTGACGCTTCTCGTTCGAGTTCATCTCTGATGATCTGGTGATTCCACTTCACACGGAAGGTTTGTGCCGATGCTCCAAATTGAATCGATCAGCAAGCAATATTCCACGAAGGTGCTCCTGACGGATGCCTCCGCACATCTTCGCCCGAATTCACGGGTCGGTCTTGTCGGTCCGAACGGCGCCGGGAAAACGACGCTCTTTCGCATGGTCCTCGGTGAAGAGTCCCCCGACGACGGCTCGATTCGCAAGCGGCCTCGCCTTCGCATCGGCTATCTCCCGCAAGAGTTGGAAACCATCACGGGCAAGACCGCACTCGACGCCGCCCATCGCGACGAATACCCTGAACACGAAGCCAAGCGCATCCTGATGGGGCTGGGGTTTACCGAGGCCGATTTCGATCGCCCCGTCGAGAAACTCTCCGGAGGCTACCGGATGCGGGTGGCCCTGGCCCATCTGCTCCTCTCGAATCCCGATGTGTTGATGCTCGACGAGCCGACGAACCATTTGGATAAACCGACCCAGCGTTGGTTTGAACAGTTTCTGATCCAATCCGGCATGACGCTCCTGATCATCAGCCACGACACCGCGTTTCTGGACCGCGTGGTGACACACATCTGGGAACTCCGCCACCATAAAATCGAGGAATACCGGGGCAACTATTCGCTCTTCACCAGGCTGAAAGAGGAGCGAGATGCCCAGCTCCACGCCTCGGCAACCCGGCAGTCCAAAGAGATCGCCCGCGTTCAGAAATTCGTCGATCGGTTCCGGTATCAAGCCAATAAAGCCAGTCAGGTGCAATCGCGATTGAAGCAGTTGGACAAAGTGAAGCGGATTGAAATCCAGCGGGACCCGAAACGCGTCAAGTTCCGGTTTCCGCTTCCGTCGACCAGCGGACGCCAGGTATTGGACCTCGCCGGAGCCAGTAAGCGCTACGGCGAAAAGGTCGTCTACAAGACGCTGGACTTTTCCGTGGAGCGTGGTCAGCGTGTCGCGCTGGTCGGTGAAAACGGGGCCGGCAAGAGTACGCTCTTAAAAATGCTCTCCGGCGTCCTGGCGCCCGATACCGGCACCCGAACGGTCGGCCACGGCGTGACCGTGCACTACTTTGCTCAGCATCAGGCGGAAACGTTAAACCCGGAACATTCAGTTCTTGAGTCGCTCGAAGAGGTCACCAAACATGCGGAGATGAATTTTCTTCGGGGGATTGCGGGTGCGTTCCTGTTCTCCGGCCAGGATCAGAAGAAACCCATCAAGGCGTTGAGTGGTGGTGAGCGGAACCGGGTCGCCCTCGCCCGTATGCTGGTGGAACCGGCCAATACCCTCTTGCTCGATGAGCCGACGAACCACCTGGATCCTGCCTCCGTCGACGTGCTCACGGACGCCTTGGCTGAATTCCCAGGGACGATCATCTTCATTTCGCATGATCCGACGTTTCTGGCCCGCATCGCCACTCGAGTCGTCGAGATTGAAGAGGGGAACGCCCGGAACTTCATTGGAGACTACGAGTATTATCTCTGGAAAAAGGCGCAGGAGTTTGACTCGATCAAGGAAACGAGCGAGGAGCTCGCGGGTGGTTCAGCGCCCACGTCTTCGGGCCCGACCCGTGCGATGGTTCAACAGGTTCAACCAAAGGGGAAGGGCGGCGAACGACGAGACTTGACGAAGACGCAGGCCCGACTGGAAAAGCAGATCTCCCGAGCAGAAACAGAAATTGCCGAGGCGGAGACCAAAATCAAAGCGCGTGAGTCTGAGCTCTCTGATCCGAAACTCTACGCTGAGTTCGATCGTTGGAATCTTCTGCATCAGGAACAGGACGGCTGGAAGCGGGATCTCGAACGACTGACTGCTCGCTGGGAATCACTCTCGGCTGAACTCGAGAGTGTGAAGCAACAGCTGGTGTCGATGGGTTAGCGAGGTCTGCTCGCGGTGGCGTAGGATGTCGTTGCCGTCGATGGGTGACGGCGTCTCAGGCAAGTGGGCTCAGACGGAGGCTTTGAGGGTTTCTTCCAGATAGTAGTACAGCCAGCGGTGTTTGTCTTTCGTCACCAATTCATCCCATACGACTCCGATGAGGAATCTCTTCTTTTCCCATGGCCTCACCCAGGCGACCATTCCGTCGAGTTTTTCCTGCTGCTCGACTCGATCGGAATCCAGGAAGGCGAGCGAGACGGTGACCCGCTCATTCGACGGGAACCGTTCTTTAGTGTGAAACCCCGCTCCGATCTTGTTCACATTATCCAGAACCGCCGTACAGGCGCGCCTGCCGCTCTTCGGCGACACCAAGGCAGACCCGACCAATTCGGCACGGACGAATTTCCGCCGCTCACTCAGCGCGGTGGCATGGCCCGACAGTTTTCCTTCTCCTCGCCTCATCGTTCTAAGTATAATCAATAGGACGAGAATGTAAACCCCTGCAATTGGCCCTATGGAGACGGCTTTGGACGGTAGTACCGGCGGTCCTTGAGCATCGGCGGGAGGTGAGTTTGCTCTGTTCGTGCACGTGGGTCGTCATGCACATAGCGGTAGTCGGTTCCATATCCCAAGTCCTTCATGACAGACGTCACGGCATTCCGGAGATGGAGCGGAACTCCTAGATTTCCATGAGCTTGTGCATCCTTGCGCGCTTCCAGGAGACCGATATAGGACGCGTTGTCCTTCGGACGTAAGGCGAGGTACGTCGTCCCATGGGCCAGATTGATCTGGGCCTCCGGAAGCCCGACGAGTTGGACGGCCTGTGCCACCGAGACAGCCACGACAAGAGCGAGCGGGTCGGCATTGCCGACATCTTCCGATGCAAAGATCACCATCCGACGGGCGATGAACGTCGGATCTTCTCCAGCTTCCAACATCCGCGCCAACCAGTAGAGCGCCCCATCTGCATCGGAATCCCGCAGACTTTTAATGTAGGCCGAGATCGTGTTGTAGTGCTCTTCACCGGTCTTGTCATACCGCAGGGCCTTCGCATTCAACGCAGCTTCCAACATCCCTACATCGATCGCGCGTGTGCCGTCAGACCCTCTGGGCGCCTGCCTCACGACAAACTCCAATGCCGTCAACATGGCCCTCGCATCGCCATTGCCACACGCGACTAAGCGCTGACGGGCTTGTGATGACACCGCGGCCTTCAATTGTCCCAGACCGACCTCTGAATCGTTCAGTGCCCGATCCAGAATCCGACCGAGGGCTTCCTCGCTCAGAGGTTTCAGCACCACTAAAATCGAGCGAGACAATAATGGGCTGATGACTTCGAACGAAGGATTTTCCGTGGTTGCGCCGACCAGGATGACGGTACCTCGCTCGACATGGGGAAGAAAGGCATCTTGTTGCGCTTTGTTGAACCGGTGAATTTCATCCACAAACAGGATGGTCCGTTGACCGTTGATCAACCGGCGTTGCTCGGCCGCCTTGATGATCATGCGCAACTCGGGCACCCCGCCGGTGACGGCCGAAAAGGATACAAACTGGGCCTTCGTATACCTGGCAATCAGATGAGCGAGTGTCGTCTTTCCCGATCCCGGTGGCCCCCAGAAGATGACGGACGAGAGCTGATCGGCCTCAATGGCCCGTCGTAGCGGTCGATCCGTTGCGGTAATATCGTCTTGCCCTACGAAATCCTCGAACGCACGGGGGCGCATCCGCTCGGCAAGCGGAGCGTCAACGACCTGTTCATGGTGCACGGTGAATAGATCTGGAGCCTGATCACGAGAACGGGTCATCTCACTCCTCACAACTTTCCGGGAATTGTATACGCCGGGCCACCCGAGCGCAAATGACCTCTTGACCATGCCGACAGCCGATGGTACGACGTTTGACCAGGACGGACTCTCTCATGCTCGCTCAGGTCAATAACATCTCCCTCGCCTTCAACGATCTGGGGACCGGACTTCCCTTTGTCTTTCTTCATGCGTTTCCACTCAATCGCACCATGTGGGCGGACCAAGAAAAAGCCCTTTCAACACAGTTTCGCGTGATTACGATCGACCTGCGCGGACACGGGGAATCCGATGCGCCGCTTTGGCACTATTCTCTCGATCAAGCAGCCGATGACGTCTGCGGCCTGATGGATCATCTCTCGATTCGGCAGCCCATCCTTGTCGGCCTGTCGATGGGAGGCTATATCGCCTTGGCCTTCTACCGAAAGTATGCCGAGCGTGTCAAAGGATTGGTATTGGCCGATACGAGGGCCCAGGCCGATACAGAGGATGGAAAACGGGCACGGTTTGAGATGGCTCAGCTTGCGTACACACAAGGGGCGGGTGCGATCGCCGAGATCATGATTCCCAAGTTACTGAGCCCTGCCACGATTCAGACGAGGCCGGAGCTGGTTCAACAGGTGCGCACGATGATCAAAGGCAATCAAGTCAGTGGCATTGGCGGAGATCTGATGGCGATGGCAGAGCGGCCTGATTCGCAGCCTCTCTTACCACAGATTTCATGTCCTGCTCAGATTATCGTCGGCGAACTTGATCTTCCAACGCCGCCTTCCGACGCCAAACTCATGGCTGACAGGATTCCCGACGCCCGTTTGGCCATCATTCCAGGAGCAGGCCATCTCTCGAACCTGGCACAGCCGGAACTGTTCAACGAAGCGATCCGTTCCTTCGGTTTACATCTGACGAGATAAACGTGAGCTGCCAGGGGGAATCACCGTGACTCATTCTGGATCGCCGATGCTGCCTCGCCGAATCAATTTCAAAAATTCCTCGCGCGTCTGCGATTGACTGCGGAACGCTCCCAGCATCGAGCTCGTGACGGCGACGGTGTTTTGCTTTTCCACTCCCCGCATCATCATACAAAGATGTCTGGCTTCGATTACAACACCGACACCATGGGCATTGAGCTTCGTGCTCAATGTTTCAGCGATCTGCACGGTCAACCGTTCTTGAACTTGCAGACGCCTGGCGAACATGTCGACGATCCGCGGGATCTTGCTGAGACCGACCACCTTTTTGTTGGGCAAGTAGCCGACATGGACTCGACCAAAAAACGGCAGCAAGTGATGTTCACACATGCTGAAAAAGTCGATGTCTTTGACGATAACCATTTCGTCATATTCAATCGGGAACAGCGCACCGTTCAGGAGGTGATCGATATCACGCTGGTATCCCTGCGTCATAAAGGCCAGGGCTTTGGCCACGCGCTCAGGGGTCTTGAGAAGCCCATTCCGACCGGGTTTCTCACCGAGGGCGAGGAGCATCTCCGTGACCAGCGATTGGAGAACCGGTAAGTCCGGAGCTTGCCCACTTCCGTTGACGTCTTCCACCGATGTCGGTCGTTTCTCTCGTTTTGGTGACTTTCTCACGATGTTCCCCTTCGCCTTTATATGGCGCCCGTATATTCAAAATAGTTGTCTCTGGTTTCAATGACCCCGACTTTGGACAGACGACCGGCAGGCAGCAGCGGGTTGAGGATGTCCCAGATCACTGCGACAAGATTCTCTCCCGTCGTGGTCAATGCAGAGAACGCCGGGTCACTGTTCAGATCCTGATGATCAAAGCGTCCGATGACCGTGTCGGTGACGAGGCGGTCAAGGGAATCGAGGTTGGTCGAACTCTCTGCCGTTCCGGCACGAATCGTCACCAGGACCACATAGTTATGCCCGTGACCGTTCGCATTGTTACATTTGCCGAAGGCAGCCCAGTTTTCTTCAGGGGAGAGGAGATCCGTGTGCAGCCGATGGGCGGCGCAAAAGCGATAGCGTCTGGTCACACATATCTGTGACATTCAATCCGGTCACTCGTCGTGTGGGTGAAAAAGCTAAGACTGCCCGATGTTCGAGCAGTCTTAGACAGGAGAGCCCATGATCGGCATTCCTACGGTCATCCCGTAGCCAGGCTTACGCGCTAAAGGAGCTGCCGCAGCCGCACGTCGTTTTGGCCTGGGGGTTCTTGATCGAAAATCCCGAGCCCTGCACACTGTCGACGTAGTCCACTTCCGCGCCCTGCAGCAAGGGAGCACTCTGTGAATCCATGATGAGTTTCACCTCACCCTTTTCGATGATGGTATCATCCTCGGCCATCTTGGATTCAAAGGCCATCCCATACTGATAGCCATGGCATCCACCGCCGCGTACGTAGACGCGCAACCCGACGATGTCCTTTTCCTCCGCCATCAATTCCTTAATCTTTTGTTCTGCCACCGCCGTAATGTTAACCATTGTCATCCTCCTCTATGGATCGTTCCAGCCTGCTCGGCTGGCTAGAATGTTAGTCTAACACCTCTTCTTCCAATATCAACCCCTTGCCTCTGATGCCGCTCGCTGTGGTTGCTCCCACTTGGCTTCCGGCACGCGCACCACAACATCTCCCAACACGCGCGCCTGACAGGCCAGGCGGTGCCATGGCTCGGTCAATGCTTCGCGATCCAGCAGGTCCTGCTCGTCGAAATCGATCTCCGAGAGATGCTCTTGCCCCATCTGAACCTCGACCCGGCACGTCGTACAGGATGCGTTCCCGCCGCAATCGTGATTCAGACGAAATCCCAATTCCTTGGCGGCATCAAGCAGTGAGACGTTCTCATCAACCTCTCCGCTTCGCCCATCCGTGTGCAGAAACGTCACTCGTGGCATGATGACGTCTCCTAGGAGTGGGTCACGATCCCAGCCGGTGTTTCCTGATAAGGACACCGCTGCAGACGAATATGGTCTTCGTATTCCTGACGAAACAGCTTCAAACTGCTTTGCACCAACACCGATGCACCGGTAACAAGCGTGCAGTAGCCAGTGCCTTTGACGAAGCCACAGAGTTGCAACATACTGTCGAGGTCTTTTTGAGTGCCCTGTCCGGATTCAATCTTGGTCATCAGGATGGCCAGGTTGTTCGTACCCATACGGCACGGCGGGCACTGTCCGCAGCTCTCATTCTTGAAAAAATTCGAAAAATGCAGCGTCTTCGCTACCATACACGTCGCATCGTCGACGACGATCATTCCGGCCGACCCTAGCCCAGTCCCCGCTTTCTTCAGTGAATCAAAGTCCATCGTGAGATCGAGCTGATCCGCCGTCACCATCGGGAAGGCGGGGCCACCCGGAAAGACGGCCTTGATCTTGCGACCACCCGGCACTCCGCCGCCGCACTCCTCAACCATTTCACGGATGGTCACACCCATCGGCATCTCATAGACACCGGGTCGATTCACCGATCCACTCAATGAAAACATCATTGTCCCGGGACACTTCTCCGTCCCAATCTGGGTGAACCACCCGGCGCCTTTGTGCAGAATCCTCGGAATGTTGCACAGGGTCTCAACGTTATTGACGAGGGTCGGTTTGCCATAGAGGCCGAAGTCGGTCGGATAAAACGGAGGCTTCTGTCGCGGCATAGCCGGACGCCCTTGCATCGATTCCAACATCGCCGTTTCTTCACCGGCCACGTAGCTGCCATGACCGTCAAAGAGTTCCAACTCGATGTCGACGCCGCTGCCCAGGACATTCTTCCCCAAGAATCCATGTGCCTTCGCTTGAGCGATGGCTTTCTTCAGATTCTGCTGTTCCTCATGGTACTCATGGTTCACGTAGATGAAGGACGCTTTCGCTTGCACCGTGAAGGAAGCGATCAAGCAACCTTCAATCAGTTGATGGGGCAACGTTTTCAACAAATAACGATCCTTAAACGTGCCCGGCTCATGTTCGCCGGCATTGCACACGAAATAGCGTTCCTTCACCCGGTGGTTAAGGACTTTGTCCCACTTGATCCCTGTCGGAAATCCTGCGCCACCCCGCCCACGAAGCCCTGATTTTTTCAGCTCATCAATGACGTGAGCCGCGTTCAATTCCTTCACGCACCGTTTCCAGGCTTCATAGCCGCCGACTTTGAGATACCCCTCGATCTCCCAAGGGGCTCCTTCGATCTGTTGAACAAGGCGAGGTTCTGTAAGCGTGGACATAGCTATCCGCTCTGAATTCTTCAAGGTTGAGCGGGTACTATACGGTTCTGCCTCTTATTCCGTCAAGGCAACCAGTCATAAATGGGCCTGAATCTCAAACAGTTAGGCCTAGGAGGCCTAGTCAAAGCCTAGGCAGGGAGGGGCAGAAGATAGGAGAAGGGGAGAGATGGAAACCGTGGCCGGAGGGGGTACCCCCTCCGGCCATGCATCAAATTTTCTATCTGAAATGACTACCGGCCCCCATGAAAAACAGCATGGGAATCGAGAGCATGAAATTCACGCGGGAAGCGAGCAAGGCGGTTCGCCCCCATTGGGCCATCTCGGGCGGCGCTGGAGTCCCCTGCGCAGCTGCAGTAACGGCGGCAATGATCTTCTTCTGGTTCGGCCAGATAATGCCATGAACATTGCCCATCATGATGATGCCGAGCAACCCACCGATGGCTAAAGCCACCGCTCCTGTTCCACCCTTGTGATACATATGCCCATACAACAACACCCCGGCCAGCACGGTCACGGTGGCCCCATGCCGGAACCAATTGAGCGCTGCCGGCATCAGTTTCGGAATCACGATGTTCTTGGTCGGCCCATCCAGGCTTTTCAAGAACGAGGCATTGATCAGGTTGAAGAAATACAGGAGCCCGATCCAGGTAATCCCAGCCAGGAAATGCACCCAGCGAAGGATCATCTGACCCCAGTCCGCCTCACCCGCGCCAATGCCGGCTAATCCCAGATATATCATGATCAAAACGACGGTGAGGGCAAATCCCACTCCCATCGTCTGCATCGGATCTTCAAGAAATTTCATAACTCCCCTCTCTTAAAAAACGGTTGATGGCCTAGGCCGTTGTCTGTACGACAGCCATTCTCCGAATGTCAAGCCAGCCGTTCTCGCAGGCTGTTGAAAAAGGCCTCCAGCTTCGTTCTCGCATCGTTCAGACCCTCAACGTACCCCAGAGGGTACGCCTCAGCCCTTCACTCGCTGCGGTCTTGCTGGGCGGACTTTTTGACCAGCCTGCAAAGCATCACGATCACAACACTGTTTTGATGTCAGCATTTGATTTATCAACACGCTGCTAGGCCATCAGTCGATCGACTGTGCTGCAGAGTTCTCGCACGGCATTGGCTGACGTGTCCAACGCGGCTCGTTCATCACTGGTCAGGTCATACTCCATAATCTGTTCGGCACCCCCAGATCCGATCTTCACCGGAACTCCAACGATGACGTTCTTCAGCCCATACTCTCCCTCGCACAGCACCGCACAAGGCATGACCCGTTTTTCATCCTTATGGATTGCCTCCACCATGGAGACGGCCGAGGCCGACGGAGCATAGAACGCACTCCCCGTTTTCAAGAGACCGACGATTTCGGCTCCCCCGTCGCGCGTTCGCTTGACGATGGCATCGAGCTTGTCCTTCGACATCAGGTCCGCCACCGGTTTTCCCTTCATGGTTGTGTAACGCGGCAGTGGTACCATCGTATCGCCGTGTCCACCCAGGACCATGGCCTCCACGTCCGTCGATGGCACATTCAATTCCGCAGCGATAAATGTGCGCATTCTCGCCGAGTCCAGCACACCTGCCATCCCGATGATTTTCGATTTGGGAAGACCGCTGACACGAAGCGCCACATGCACCATGGCGTCCAATGGATTGGTGACCAGGATTAGGATAATGTTCGGCGAGCGCGACACCAATTCCGTGACGACGGACTTCACGATTTTCGCGTTCGTCGCCAACAATTCGTCGCGACTCATACCCGGTTTCCGTGGAATGCCGGACGTAATCACGGCAATCGATGATCCCGTGGTCGCGGCATAGTCCTTGGTGCCGACAACACGAGTGTCGTAACCACACACTGGCCCAGCTTGAGAAAGATCGAGCGCCTTGCCTTGCGCCATGCCCTCATTGATATCGACAAGGACCACGTCATAGAGATTCTTCTCAGCCAACCGCTGCGCCGTCGTCCCACCGACGTTTCCTGCCCCTACCACTGTGATTTTCGGTCGTGCCATCATTCACCACCTCGTAAGACGTGACTCGTGAGGCGTGAAGCGTAACGTCCCCTTACCCCTCACCCCTGACTGTTCACGCGTGTTCATGTTCAGTCCACCCTGCAACCTTGAAGTTGATCGTACACACGAAATTTTCGTCATCATAGAAGTTGACCTTGATCTTCTTTTTCCCATAGGTGTTTGCCAGAAACACCTCCGGATTGTCCACGAGGGCCTGAAAGCTGCCCGGGGGATATTCACCGAGCTCATGAAAGACCACGATCATACCTTCTTTGACTTCTTGTAAGACCTTCACCCGACAACGAGGATACACCTCCCAGAATTTTGCTTCGACCATGTCCTTCGTCGGCTCGGGACGATCCTCGCCGGGCTTCACGACTTGCCCGAACTTGGCCAGACGTCGGACATAGGGATACTGATGCCCCGTGAAGAGTTTGTACAGCCAGGCAGGGACCGCTGGTTTTTCTGTCGAATTGGTCATGTTGTCAATGGGGCTATGCCGTCAATTGCCTGTACATACGCGGCAATCTGGTTGGCAACGTCTCGACGCGGTCAATGACGCAGTACCGCGTCTCATCATACAGCGGGCGCACATAGCTCTCCGCTTCCCGGTCGATCGTCACGCAAAATGTCTCGATTCCCTGTCGCTTGGCCTCGCGGAGCGCCGCTTTCGTATCCTCCAGCGAATAGTCATCCCGATAGTGATCATCCAACGGTCTTCCGTCACTCAACATCACCAGGAGGCGGTGCTTCGTATCACGGGTCGACAGCTTCGTCATGGCATGACGAATTGCGGTGCCGTCGCGATTTTGGTGCCGAGGAGCCAGACCACCAAGCCGACGTGCCGTCGCCGCTCCCAGTCGATCATCAAAGTCCTTGATCGTCAGAAATTCGATCAGCGCTCGTCCTTGACCCGAGTACGCATAGAGTCCGTACTGATCCCCGACCGCCTCCAACGCTTCACAAAGCAGCACCAGTGCTTCCTTCTCGACGTCGATCACCCGCCGACCGGTTCCGAGGTGTTGACTTGTGGATCCGCTGATATCGATCAGGAAGGCCACTGCCACATCCCTCTCTCGTTTGTCATGGTGGATATACACTCGGTCGTCGCCTTCCATGCCCGCCTGCTGTTCCGCTATTCGTCGGACCACCGCATCGAGATCCACCTCTTCTCCGTCCGGTTGCCCCGCAACACGGCGATACGCCGGAGCCCGCAGCCCTTCAAAAAACCGGCGGAGCAGTTTGACCGTACTCTGCCGGGCCGCCAACGTCTCCGTCACGAATTCGTCGGACCCGAGATCTGCCGGTCGTTCCACCACGCGACACCAATTCATCCGATAGTCCTCGATCCGATAGTCCCATTCAGGATAGAGGATGGCGCGTTCCTCATCGGACGGTTGTCTCGACTGCGGAGTGAGTTCAAGGGTGAGGCATTCTTCCACAATGGACGGTAGGGAGCGTGCCTCTTGGAGTATTTCTCCACTCGCCGGTTCGGGTTTCACGCTCGGATCATCTTGTCTGGCAGGACCATCCGCTGGGGCCTGGGACTGGTGCGGTTGTTTCTCCGATTGCTCCGGACTCCACCTGACGAACTCCGGGTTCATCGCGCCACGATAGGCCACCTCGGTCACCGAGCGATATTGGTCCTCCGCTCCATTCGATTGCGCCTGGTCCGCTGTGGTCTTCTCCGGCTGCTCACGCTCTTCTCCCTGTATCATCTCACCGCGAGCTGCCAACAGTTCCTCGAGCCGCACGTAGACAGCATCGACCACGCGTAGGGCCTCCTCGGCCGTCGCTGTGGCCATGAGAGCCGGCTGACACAGATTCCACAGAATGGAGACCTCTTCCTTGACCGCTTTGGGCACGACGGAATCTTCATCTTCACCGAGCGATAGCCGTAACAGACAATCGACCACGAGCTCCTTCGGCGTCACCCCTTGCGCCGGATCACGCGGGGTAAGGGACTCAGCCGAGAAACGAGCAAGGTCGCACCGGAGCCCCGGGTATTCCGTTTGCAGCAAAACTTCGACCCTCGCATCCTCCAGCACAACCCAGAGATCCCGTACTAGTGTGGGGCTCGGGTACAGCTGAAACACAGCAGCCAAGGTCCCTGGTTTCGCTTCTTCGGATCGCCCATATCGATGTCGCACGGTCTCGACCAGCTCGGCGAGCGATTCGAGTTTGAGCCGATAGGTGCCGAACTCCACATGGCCGGCTTCGTGCGCCACCATGAGCAGATAGAGGCGCTCATTTTCTTCGGCCGTTGGATAGCGGCGGAGCAACGCCGGCAAGGAAATGACCTGCCCATTTTCGCTGACCGTCGCCCGGGCAGGAGTCGTGACCGAATCCGGTAGTGCGGCGACCGTCACGTCCGCTCCACAGAGTCCCTGGACAAATAACGTCAGGCGCCGCGCGACTTGCCGAAACGGTACTCCACTCAACGCTGCTTCGACGGAAGAGAGCGCTTTCCGAGACTCGACGGAAAAATATGCCAGCGCTCCGTCCGGGCTGTAGGCCAACACTTCCATTCCAGCCTTGAACCAATTTTCGAATCGTGACAGTGCATCGGGAACATTTCCGATGAGTGCAACCAACTCCGGAGCCCGCTGGACATACTTGAGCGCCGCCGCCGCATGCTTTTCGGCCAGTAAGGAACCATACTGCAGCACTCGGACGCTCCATTCGACGGAGGGCAGCCCTCGTAGCAGAGGAGGCGACGCAGCCAGCCATTGCATGCTCACCTCCGGTGACTCTTCGGCCAACAGCCGGCACAGAGACACGACCCTCGCACGAACCGTTGAGTCTTCGATCTCTCCCAGAATCGTCGGGCTGGTCCGCAGAAATTCAATGGTCGCCACATAGTCCGGTTTTCCAAGACTGTTCGGCACGATCAGCCTCAAACCTACCTCCGCCCAGCTTCGCACCGTATCAAGAGGCAGGATGGAAACCAGCTTCCCGATGTGTCGAACGAACTCCAGTCCGACGACCACGTTGATCTGGGTAAGTTCCGCAGCGATTTCCAACCAGGGTCGCAGATCTGTCATGGGCACGTCTGGCAGGATCTGCGGAGCCTGGCGCATGTATTCGAGGGCCACGTTCGCATCTTGCTCGGCGATCTCCAGCCCGATGGTCAAGACCTCGGTACGGACATCGCCGGAATCGATCAGCCCAAGGACCAAGGGGCTTTCCTTGAAATATTTCAGTGCGGACGCGCCGGATGACTCCGTCAAGGCAATGCCAAGGTCCAGCCACAATATGATCTGTGAAAGCCCGGCCCTTCTGTCCAGTTCGGGAAGTGCTCCTACTGCCGCACAAGCTGCTTTCTCAGAGAGTTCAGAGAGTTCGTCCAATAGCATGAGGACCTGTGCGGACACGTCTGGCTTACCGGTCTCCTGGACCAAGCGCGTCACGAGTGTCTCTGCGACCATCGGACTCAACTCCGACACCAGCCGGTCTTGCAACATCTGTCGACTCGACATGTCCGTCATGATTGACTACCAGAATCAGCGTGAAGGGACGGATTGTAAAGGAGCGAATTATCCTTGTAAACTAGCGGTTCCGCCCATTGTGGCTCTGAGGAGGAGATCCATGGCTGAACCGACAGAGGAAAGCCTCGAGAAAATCAAGAAGTTCATCACGGGTTTTGCCGAGAAAAGTGGAACGGCGATGCATCCGAATGCCGCGGTGACGGACGCGGTCGTCAAGGGGTTGGCGTCCCATATCGATGAACTGGGGAAACCACTCTGTCCATGCAACTTCTACAAGGACAAAGAGGCAGAAGCCAAGCTCCGACGCTGGATCTGCGCGTGCGACGAAATGCAGATCTACAAATACTGTCACTGCCTCCTGTTTGTCAGGGAAGATGGGATGCCGATTACCGAGTATTTGCCGGAGGGTCACGAAGGTCGCGAGGTGTATGGGCTGATCACCGATCCAACTCCCGACAAAGGTCGTGCCCTCAAGCACAAAGCGGTTCCCGTTCTCACTTCCCCAGACGAATCAGCCACGGCGTCGGCGTCCTCAACATGATACGGCGACATTGTGATGTTAGGTGCTGGCTTGCCTGCTTCTTGCTCATAAGCTGCGCCCTCGTGGCCCCAGCACAGGCCGCTGCGCCGCCTCCGCCGAATCCATCGGCCTTCAATGAGAAAGAGTTGTTCGCCTATAAGGCCAAAGGCCATGGAAGCGCGGCAGGACAGGTATTTTTGCGGGCCGTTTCAGGCAAAGCCGTGACTCAAGCCGGCGCGTCGATCGTGTTGATTCCCATCTCATCCTATACTCGCGCGTGGTTCGACAAGCAGGTGAGGGAAAACTCTTGCCCGTTAAGGGGTGGGACATCATCTTCCGAAGCGCATGGGGCCCAGAATTCAGCCCTCGAGTGCCTTCGGGCCGTTATGGACCAACTGCTGGCCGACAAACGCCTACTTCCCTATCTACGTGTGACACGGGCCAACCCGACCGGTCACTTTTGGTTTACCAAAGTGCCTGCTGGACGCTATTACGTAGTCAGCCTGCTGGAAGGCAGTGGTGGCGCTCATCAAGATGAGCGAGCGGTGGGGATCGCCTGGTTGACCCTTGAGCTTGATGCTGATGAAAAGGCGACAAACCTGGTGGTCACTGATTGCAAAAGCAGCCTCTGCTAAGCGACCGCCTCTTGGACTGTGCGTGTTGTGAAGCGGCGTCCGCATCTCGTGGGTACGACTCACCTGAGCTCCCTCAACGGGGAAGCGATGGATGTGGCCTAGCGGCGTGTACTGTAGAAACGCTCCTGAACCATGGGGACTAGAGGGAGGCGATGAGAATTCTGCTGGTTGAAGATGATGCGGATCTGGCTCAGTTTATCCGAAAAGGATTGAAAGAAGAGCGGCATGCGGTCGATGTGGCCAATGACGGTGAAGCGGGCTTAGCACTGGCGTTGGACAACCCCTACGATCTCGTGATTCTCGACATCATGCTGCCCAAACTGGACGGTCTGACTGTCTGCCGCCGGATCCGTGACAAGGGCCTCTCCACCCCCGTGCTCTTGTTGACAGCACGTAACACGGTTGAAACGAAAGTTTCTGCCTATGATACGGGTGCGGATCAGTTTTTGGAGAAGCCGTTCGCATTCGTGGAATTGCTCGCCCGGGTTCGGGCCCTCTTGCGACGGGGCAGCTCTCAACCGCTGGCGCACCTTCAAGCGGCCGATCTTCGATTAGATCCTGCTTCGCACCGCGTCTGGCGTGCCGATCACGAAATTGCGCTCACGAACAAGGAGTATTCGCTTCTTGAGTTTCTGCTGCGGAACAAAAATCGTGTGCTCACTCGAACGGCGATTATCGAGCATGTGTGGGATATCAGTTACGACCCAATGACGAATATCGTCGATGCCCATATCCGTGCCCTCCGTGCCAAGATTGATCGAGATTACTCCCCTCCCTTGATCGCCACGGTTCGCGGCGCCGGGTACATGCTAGAAGAGCCGGACGCCTCCGCATGAAATCTCTGCGCAGTCTGATCAGTTGGTCCGCCTTCGTCCTGATGGCCGGGCTCCTCCTGTTTTCCGGGCTCGTATATGCCGCCAGTGAAACCTTGCTGCAACGGTTCGTCGACGGGCGCCTGCTGGTGCTGGCGGAGAGTCTGGCCGAGTTCGTGGAGCAGTATCCGGATTTTCTCGAAAAGCATGACCGCAAAATTGCTCCCACGAACGAATTAACCCAAAGCCTGACGGAACAGCACGTATTGCCCGACGTCACACATGCCCTTCGCATCTTTTCGACGGATGGCCGACTTCTGTGGAGCAACCCCCATGCTTCCCCGCAAGACTCGCTGTCGCCCCGCGTGCTTGAGCGAGTCCGCATTTCGACGCTTGTCTTCGACACGCTGACCGCACCGGACGGCGTTCCCGCACGACATCTCTTCCTGCCTCTTGTCGTACGGGGTGGACGTCTCCGGTATGTGTTGCAGGCGGAAACGTCCTTGCTGCACTACCAGGAAACGCTCCATGGGCTCGTGTTCTTGCTCAGCCTTGGATCCGGCGCCACACTGTTTGTGGCATGGGTGGGAAGTCTTTGGTTGGCCAAGAAAGTGCTGGCCCCGATTGAGACCCTGTGCAAGGGAGCCGAGACCATGTCGGAGGCCGACCTTGGGAAACGCTTGGCGCTCGATTCACCCTATCGAGAATTTCGGCGACTCACCCAGGCGGTGAATTCCGTATTGGATCAATTCCAGCGCGGAAGTGAAGTCCAGCGAAACTTTTGTGAAATTGCCGCCCACGAAATGAAAACGCCCCTGACCATCCTTCAGGGAAACCTCGAGGTGGCACTCATGAAAGCCCGGACGACCGAAGAGTATCATGAGGTGCTGCTCAACAACCTCCAGCAGGTGGACCGGCTCATTGCGTTAACCCGCCCCTTGTTGACTCTGGCAAAGTTCACCAGTAGCAAACCTCCGGTTAACCTCGTACCCCTTGCCTTGGAGCCGTTGATTCAAGAGCTCATCGATGAATTGGTGCTCTTGGCGGACGACCGTCAGATCACGTTGACGTTCGAGTCCCAGCCGGTGCCCTCCGTGCTCGGTGACGCACAGTGGCTCAAGCAAGCCCTGATCAACTTGCTGGACAACGCGCTACGGTACACACCCTCCGGGGGATCCGTGACCGTTCGTCTGCAGGCAGTCGGACGTGAGGTTGCGATCGCCGTCGAGGATACGGGCCATGGGATCGAGCCGGAGAATATTCCGCATCTCTTCGAACGTTTCTACCGAACCGATTGGGCGCGGGCGAAGGACGCCGCCGGAACTGGTCTTGGGCTCCCCATCGTGAAGGAAATCATGGAAACCCATGGTGGGAGCATTTCCGTCACCAGCGAAGTCAACAAAGGGTCTGTCTTCACCCTGCGATTACCAGTGCTTGCGCCTCTCTCCGGTTCCACCTACTGACCGAACGCTCGGCCAAATCCTCGTTGATCGCTAAATATCTTTGATTGTTCCGCCAAGTGGCATCGCCGATGGCACCCCTCAAGATCCCACGCTGGGCCGGTGCTGCTGTTGCCTGTGAGAAATGAGTTACCACCTCGTATCCTGTACTGAACCTGCAGATGACGCGCGAGAGTGAGGTCTTTTCGAGCATGCTGTTCGGTCGTTTGGC
>CABVSA010000072.1 GCA_902500805.1 uncultured Nitrospira sp.
TCGCTGCGGCGTACAACAAGGACGCAACGCCGTGAGGGTATGCAAGAGGTCTAATGAGGATCGATGATGATAAAGCTAATCCCCCCCCTACGGAGTCCTCAAATCAGATACTGCCCCAACCATTTCCCTGCCTGTTCCGCCACCTGTTCCAATGTGCCTGGTTCTTCAAAGAGGTGTGTCGCGCCGGGAACGGTAGCGTTAGTTATCGTTTGAACAATCGTACGTAGTCTTCAAAGATGAAAAGCCGATTACGCCTCTTCCCCGTCAACTCTTTCAGTATCTCAAGCCTGACGAAGTCGTCTATGAGCGCAGCGGCGGTGTTGGTTTGGGCTTGAATGAGGTCGGTCACCATTTTAATGGTGGTCACCGGATTTCGGTAGAGTGATTGCATGAGGGCTTGTGCGTTGGCTTGTCGGCGGACATGGAATGTGGGGAGATGCTCGCGCTCAATGCGTTCCTTCAGTGCGAGAATGTCCTTGAATACTTGGATGGACATTCCGGTGGTTTCGCGCATGCCGAGCAAGAAGAACTGTAACCATGTCTCTAGCTTGTGGGTGGTGCGGACGGCCATCAACTGATCATAATACTCCCCCTTGTGCCGTTCGAAGAAATCGGAAAGATACAAAGCTGGCTTATGGAGTAAGCCGAAGCTGACCAAGTAGAGTACGATCAGCAAGCGACCTAACCGACCGTTGCCATCTAAGAACGGGTGGATTGTCTCAAATTGATAATGTATGAGCGCAACCTTGAGCAGGTGTGGAATATAGATTTGGTCGTTGTGCATGAATTTTTCCAGATCGCTCATGAGGTTCGGCACATGCTGATGATGAGGCGGAATAAACGTGGCATGCTTGAGGCTGACACCGATCCAGTTTTGGCTCGTGCGAAATTCTCCTGGTTGCTTGTGTTTACCCCGCACTCCGCGTAGCAACACTGCGTGCGTCTCATGCAAGAGTCTGTTAGATAAAGGAATATGACTCAGCTGTTTGATAGCGAAATTGATGGCCTCGATATAATTGTGTACCTCTTGCCAGTCATCGCGTTTTTCTGGATCAACATCGAGCTTGCCTACCAACGCCTCTTCAATGTTGGTTTGCGTGCCTTCGATGCGGCTGGAGGTTGTAGCCTCCTTAGTGATATGCATGCGAATGAAGAAGTCGACATCAGGAATGAGCTGAGAGAATGCGTTCAGCTCTCCAAGAAGCCGATTCGTTTCTTCCAGAAGAGTAAGAGTCTTGGAATCGGAAACAATCCATTCTTGGTTGATCGGCGTAGGCAAAAAACTCTGGTACTCATACTGTTCTTCGTACTTTCCTGCCTTGAACTCATTGATATTCATGGATTCCCCTGGTGTTGCCCGCCAATTTGACCTAAGTCAATCGTTATGTCAAATGCATAGCCTCAAATTGAGATACTGATTTGCGTATGTCAAATACTCGGTGGGGCCGTAGAAGAGTTGACCTCATTGACTAACCAGCTTCTGCGGAGGGAATGATTTTGGGGATGCAGGTCAGTTACTGGAGTTGGAAGAGGTATTGCTGAAACCATCGTCCTGCCTGCTCCGCCACCTGCTCAAGGGTACCTGGCTCTTCAAAAAGGTGTGTCGCGCCGGGAACGATGATCAGTTTCTTTTTGCAGGTGAGCAAGTCGTACGCAGTCTGATTCATCTCAATCACCGGTTCATCGTAGCCTCCGACGATCAGCAATGTTGGAGCAGTGACCGACGGCAGATAGGGTTCCGCCAGGTCCGGTCGCCCGCCTCGTGACACGATAGCCTTGAGGTTCGACGGCTCTCGCGCGGCAGCTTGCAGCGCGGCTCCGGCCCCGGTGCTGGCGCCGAAATAGCCAATCGGTAGACCTCTCGTTCGCTCCTCTGTCTCCACCCAGTGTTTCGCCAGCAGGAGCCGATCCGCCAGCAGATTGATATCGAACACCTTGTGCCGGTCATCCGCTTCCTCTTCGGTCAAGAGATCCAGCAATACTGTGGCGAGGCCTACTTGTTGGAGATGGTGGGCGACGAAGGTATTACGCGGGCTCAATCGCCCGCTGCCGCTTCCATGTGCAAAGACAACCACGCCGCGAGGATCAGCGGGGAGTCCGAAGGCACCAGCTAAGGCGATCTTCCCTTCTCTGATTCTGACGCTGTAGTCATACTGTGCCGTCATCGCCCTTCTTTCTTAAGCACACTGCAGGGCGCGGGACGACTCAGGCCAGGGGGCAATTTGGTTTGGTCGTCGACGCAGGCGCCATTGAGTTGGGCTTGTGTGAGACCGATGACCGACGAGAGTGTGGCGCCTTTGAAGGTCGCGCGACGCAAATCGGCTGAATCCAGCCGAGCACCCGTCAAATTGGCTGAGACGAACGTGGCATCTTGTAGATTCGTGTCCTGTAGGTTGGCTTGGGTCAAGTTGGAGTGGCTGAAATTCGACTCTCGAAGATCCGCGCCGACGAAATTAGCCGATTCCAGATTGGTCCGGTTGAACTGACCCTGCCGGAACGAGGATTTCGGGGCGTAGATTTCGCTGAGGTCGCCGTTCATGAAGTTGGTGTGCCAGCCCTTGGCTCCGATCAGGACCGCGCGGGTGAAGGTGGCGTCCAGGCAATTAGCCTCATCAAGTGTCGCGTGATAGAGAATCGCCATCCTGAGTTTGGCCAAGTTCAAATCCGCCTTGGTGAGAGTGGCCTCCTCGAGATTGGCCCCTTCCAGATCGGCTTCCGGAAGGCCAGCACCCAATAGGTTGGCGTACCGTAGATCTGCACCCCGCAGAATCGCGGCTTTCAGATTCGCTCCACGCAAATTTGCCTCGTCCAGGTACGCGCTTTCCAAATCTGCTTCGACCAGTTTCGCCTGGTCCAGTTGCGCACGATCCAGCAGCGCACCTTGAAGGTTTGCGCGATGGAGGTTTGCGTTGGAGAGGATGGTACGGCGGAGGTCGGTGCTTGTCAGATCAGCATTCACGAGAGCCGCACCTTTCAGTGTGGCCCCATAAAAATACGCTTCGGTGAAGTTGCCGTCAGTCAAGTCGGCAGAGCTAAGGTCGGCACCCTCAAATTGAGCTCGTTCAAAGGCAGCCTCATTCAATTTGGCGCCGACGAGGACGGCGTCAAACAGGGCAGCCTCGTCCCCCACGGCACGAGAGAGATTGGCGCCCGTGAGTCGGGCACGACGCAGATCGGCTCCGGAGAGGTTACTGTCTTTGAGGATGGCTTTGGTGAGGTCAGTTCCAGCCAGACTGGCTTGAGCCAGGGTGGCCTGAGTCAGATTTGCCTGCCGCAAGACGGTGCCTTCCAGATCGGCCCGTTCAAGATTCGTCCCCGTGAGTGTGGCCCGGCTTAGATCTGCTTGGCAGAGTTCCATCCGCTTGGCATTCGGGTTGCCACGATATTCCACCCATCGCTCATGCGATCGCACGAGCTCTTGCAATGTCTTGGCCGTGACGGGCTTTTTCTTGTACGGGCTGTTGCAGAGCGGACCTGCCGGTGCCGCCGTATTGGGAGCCGGTGGGTCAGCGGCCCAGACCTCTGTGGTGGTGAGTCCTATGAGGAGGATCATTCTCACGATCGTGAGTGGCACGGAGGGTCTCTTCATTCGTGTCTCCTTCATGTGTTTGGTATACGGTCCACGGTCTCTCGCATCCAGGCATCCTTGACAGAGTCAGCACACCCGAGTTGCTCGTCAAACAACGGACTGCCCATGTCCCATCCTGCTTCCGGAGTGAGCAATGGTCTGGTAGGTACCAATCAAAGGTCAGGAAAATGAGACGACCATGCCCCTCAAAGCAGCGGATATAGCTGACGAGCAGGTTTGCTGTGTTCTCAGGAGTGTTGAGTTCCGTGTTTCAAGTTTCCAGTATCAGTCTCTCTACACTCGAGACGTGAAACACGAAACCAGCAACGTTCAACTCGAAACGGATCCGCTCTCCGTATTGATGATGACATGGTCCCTATTGCGACAACACACGGATGTACGCCACGACGTCCTGCATTTCCCCGTCGGTGAGCTGGCCTCGCCACGAATGCATCGGGCTGAAGACGACGCCATGCTCGATGGTCCGCAGCAGTTCTTCATCGGATTTCAGGAACGACTGGAACCGCTGAAAATTTGCCGGTGGGACTTTCAGCGCAACGGCGCCTGGGCCATCACCCCGGCCGGTCTTGCCGTGACAGTTCTGACAATAGTGCTCAAACACGGCTTTTCCACGCTCACGGTCGGGAGGATAGTCTTGTGCGTAGGAGGAGGGTATAGCCAGACTGTTCAGAATGCAGAGACTCACGAGCCCTGCGGAAAAGAATCGGTGCCATAGAATCTGCCGTCGAGTCGTGGGCATAGTCTTAGCTTTTCTTTGTTGTGTGAGCAATGAACGGGCTAAAGAGTTGCTGCAGTTTCTTGCTCCCGCAAGCCGGACAGACAATCCCCCCGGCTGCATGTTCTTTCAATGTTACCACGATCAACGATTCTTTCCCGCAATCGAGGCACTTATAGTCGTACATCGGCATCGTACACCTCTTGTGCTCTTCAGCCAAAAATCATCAGTGGATAGGTGCCCTGGTGTAACAGTGCGTGGGACACGCTGCCAAGGACCATGCGGGTCACGCCGCGGCGGCCTCGGGATCCCACGAGAATCAGGTCCGGATTCAAGGCCTTGGCCTCCTGAAGAATTCCATCCACTGGAGTGCCCAACGTCGTCACCACGCGGGTTTGATAGCCTGAGAGGCGGAGTTTGTCTGCCGTCTCGTCGAGAAAGTCCTTCGCCTTGCGGAGGGAATGAGTTTCCATGTGCTCAGCCGAAACCGCATCGACCGGCCAGGGGGGCCTGGTATGGGGCAGGACGGTGAAGAGGGTCACCGTAGGCAACTCACGAAATGGTTTCTGTTGAAGGAAGGAGAGGGCCTGGTCTGCGTCATAGGTTCCTTGTAAGGGCAGTAACATGTGATGCAGCTTTTTCAAGGGACCGGGAAGAATCAGTTTCGCGCCCGGCGCGAATGTCAGGACTCGATGGGAAACGCTTCCGACCAGGCGTTCCTTGATCGGTCCAAGGCCCCGAGTACCCAAGAGAATCAGTCCCACCTTGAATTGTTCAGCCAAGGCTACGAGTTGCTCCGCCGGCGATCCAACGACCAAATGCTTGGTGACCGGCCCGACATCCAACGGGAGCAAGGACAGGGTGCGATCCAACAGACGAGTTCCGTCGTCGCGCATGTTTCGCTCGACCGTCTCGTACAGTTCCTGTGCCACTTCCGGCATCATCATGGGATAGGCCGGACTTGGGACGTCGAGCACATGTACAAGATGCAACGCCTCAGCTCGAGTCAGGTACTTGAGAGATCGGACTGCCTCATACGAATGGTCAGACCCGTCGACTGCGAGTAATATCTTCATAGCACCACCTTCCAGCTGTGGATGTACCGCTCCGATCCTGCATGCATCACCGCGGCAGTAAGGCCGTCGCAATCATCAAATAAATCCCCACACTCAAAATATCTTGCACAACCGTTGCCACCGGTCCGCTGGCCAAAGCCGGATCTGCTCCGAGACGCACCAGCCCCAGCGGAAGAAGACTGGCCATGACCGTGGCCACGACGGCCGTCACCCCTAACGAGGCACCGACAACCATTGCCAACGCCGGGTGTCCGTTCCAGATCCACAATCCGGCGGTAGCGACAACTGCGACGATTGTTCCGATGGATACGCCGATGAACGTTTCTTTCACCAATTGCGTCCACAGCTCAACCTCTCCATAGGCCAATCGACGAACCAGGACGGTTTCGGTTTGAGTTCCGACGGCATCCGCCATGTACACGACGAGGGGCAGAAAGAATGCGAGCGCCACTTCGTTCTTCAGTGAGGTTTCAAACGCCGAGGCCACGCCGCTGGCTAAGAATCCTCCTGCGAGGCCGAGCATCAACCAGGGTAGGCGTGCGCGCACCTGGGTCAGCGTCTGCTGGGCGGTCAACGACAGATGGAGATGGTCCATTTTACTGATACCGCCCATGCGCAGAAAGTTGTCCACATGCTCCTCATGCAGCAAGGCCAAGAGCCGTCCGATCGGAATGGCGCCGAGCAGCCGTCGTCGAGCGTCGATGACAGCGACATCGGCGTCATGACGTTGAACCGCGCGCAGCGCCACCGTCTCAGCTCCATCTCCTGGGAGCACCTCGATCGGCGGTAATCCTTCCAGTTCGGCCAGCGTGGCCTGTTCCTTGGCCTGAAGCAATCGTTCGATCGGGACTTGACCCGTGAGGACGGCTTGATCGTCGACCAGATAGACATGGCCCACTTCGTCCCATGTGTGGCCACGAAGCCCCGCAATGGTCTCGCCGACGGTGCGATGTCTGTCGCTCCGAGGAATGTCCGGGGTCATCAGGTCTGCAGCCGTTGCCATCCCATTGCCTCCGAGGCGATCGTTATTGACAATCCGCCGGGCAGAAAAAAACGAGATACATCACGATCGCGAGGCCTAAGCCGACCGCTCCAAGCAGGAACCATTGCGTGCGCGTCATGTCTGCCTCCCACTCACGTACTAAGGTGTTCAGCAAATCCGATGCCTCTCAAGGAGACACTCGTCCGATGTAAGGGGTAAAGGATAAGGAGTGAAGAGGAACGGACATTCTTCGGCAAAGTTCCCTCACCCCTCACACTTTACCTCTTACCGACCCTGCCCCCTTCTGCTACAGAGAGTGAATGACCACTGTGGCAGAGAGCCACGGCTTTCGGAGACGAAGCGAATGGTCGCTGGCTAATGGCACGGACGAAAGCAACAAATCCGTAGTCTCTTCAAGCCATCAGCTATCAGCCATCAGCTTGCATAAGTGGCATCGCCCTTGCTCAACTTTCCACACCAGGAGGATTGTTCATGCGACAGGAGGCAGATCTCTTTAAGACCATCCTGGTTCCAGTGGATTTTTCCCCCTGTTCCGAGGAAGCGTTTCGGGTGGCCTGTCAGATGGCGAGGCTGTGTGGCGCGGCGGTACTCGTGCTGCATGTGATCGACACGAACACGCTTGCCGCATTTCATCGCCTGGGGTTACTGACGGTTCCGTCCGATGCCGCTCCACAGCGCCGCCGGCTCCGCCATCATGCTCGTTTACATGTCAGGCAATTGTTGGAGTCGAAGGTAGCCGCGGACGTCAAGATCGAACGCCAGATTGTAGAGGGTGTGCCGTTTGCTGAAATCGCCAAAGTTGCGCGGACAGGGAATGTTGATCTGGTCGTGATCGGAAGCTACGGCGGACGGGTCGGGAATGTGGATAAGATTTTCTTCGGCAGTACGGCGGAGAAGGTCGTTCGTACGGCAGGCTGTCCCGTCTTGACGGTACCGCTTCCGGTTTCTGCTTCGCAACGACGGTCGTCACGATAGCAACAGATGGAGGGGTGTATGATCCTTAGACGGACTGGGATGCAGTGGCGACGATTGGGGATGGTTCTCACCATGGCCTCTTTGGCCTGGGCGTATGGTACAGCCCTGGTGGCACAATCCGAACAGGTGGTGGACGTGACGATCAAGGATTTTCGGTTTGTGACGAAGCAGAGTCCCTTGCGCTTGGGATTTCCCACCGCGATCACCGTACGGAATGAGGACGCGGAGCGACACGATTTCAGCTCGACCATGTTTGAGGGCATTCCCACACAGGTTGAGAAGGACGGGGTGATTGTCTATGGCCGTGGCGTGGGAGGGGTGTATCTCGATCCGAAACAGAGCGCGACGATTCGATTTGACATGACGCGACCAGGTCGGCACGTCTTCCGCTGCTCTATTCACCCGACGATGAGCGGGGAGTTACTGCTATTGAGTGCGGAGGCTGTGTGAGCCTGTCTGCGGGAAGATCGGGCATTCTCTTTGCGACCGACGGGTCGCAGGGGTCATCGACTGCGGAGGCCTATGCGTGTGCGCTCGCGCGATCGTGGCGTGCCTCGCTGACCGCTCTGCATGTGTTGGAGTTTCCCTCTGGGCTCGATCCGGAGAATCCGGTCAATCAACTATACTTGGCCGAACTGATGAAGCAGGCGACGCAAGAGTTAGTCGAATTGAAAGCCCGGGCAGCCGATCGAGGGATTTCGGCTGAGACGAAGATAGCGACAGGCATCCCGAGTGAAGAAGTTCTTGCGGCCGCAACGGGCGAAGAGCCGGATCTGATTGTCGTGGGCACGAGAGGCAAAACCGGACTGGCACATGTCCTTTTGGGAAGTACGGCGGAACGAATCATCCGGGCGGCACCCTGCCCGGTTCTGGCTGTGCGCGCCGAGCGGTATGTGGAAGAGAGAGCGGGTGGAGCCCGGCACAATCCCTCGGACATTCAGCGGATCCTGGTCCCGATAGATTTTTCCGACTGTTCGCTCGACGCGTTGGAGTATGGGGCACTGGTTGCGCAACGATCCAAGGCCTCCATCAGAATTCTCCATGTCTTGGAGCCGGTTTCGTACGGATTGGATTTCACCTTGCCTCACCCGGCGAAGCGTGACGCGGATCGGACAGCGATCACCCGGCGGCTGTCTGATCTCACTGCAGCGCTGACTTCGTCCGGGCTGGTGTCTGACTTTGTCATCTCCGGCGGGCTGCCGGCTGATTCGATCCTCGATGCGGCTGTGGCCCCCGATGTGGGTTTGATCGTGATGGGGACTCATGGTCGACGTGGTTTGTCCCACGCGTTATTCGGCAGCGTCGCGGAGTTCGTTCTTCGGAAGGCCCCGTGCCCGGTCCTGACGGTCCGGAGCCCGAAGTTTCACCCAGGTCATCGCCCTGTCCTTGGTAGGCTATCCATGCCAAACAACGTATAGCTGAGGAGCGAGTCATGCCAACGCGCAAGACGACAACCAGGAAAAAGACAACAAGCGCCAAAGGGAAGGCCCGACCAGCCCCTGCCATAAGGCGAACGGAAAACCCTATCGAATTGCCGGAGGGAATGTGGGAGCGGATCTCGCAGAAAGCGTACGAGCTCTGGGAACAGCGCGGACGCCAGGATGGGAATGCTCTCCAAGACTGGCTCAAGGCAGAAGAAATCGTCATGGAGGAAATCCATGAATCGCGTGAGTGACCGGGGAATGGGGTTGTGGGTGCCGCGCCCGCACACGCTGGATGCGATTCTCGCCCGGCTGGATCGCCTGTCTCTCAGGCCGGAGTTTCGTGTGCAGCGAGAGGGAGCGCTGGCGCGCGTCCTGAAGCCATATGTTGAAGGAGACTCAGGACGGCTTGTCGCACCGCTGGAGCAGGAAATAGAGCTGGCGAGCCTCTATCTCTTTTGCGACTACTATCCCGAAGACGGACAGCTGACCCTCATCGAACAGTTGCGAGACGTGATCACCGAACATATCCCCGAAGAGGAGCGACAGTGGCTCGATCCCTTGAAGCATTCCTATCTCGATGTCCTGAAACTGACTTCTCCGCCGGTCGCTGGCCAGGATCTCTTGTTGCAATCTCTTGCTGACGGGACAAGGGTGGTCCTGCCGGGCGGTGAATGCGTCAAGGATCTCACGATGGACCGTCTGTTGCTCACCAGGGTCATCCATGATCCGAATTCTCCCCTGGAGTCAGATCGGGCTGTATGGGCTGGCTGTGGGGTCACGATGTCGCACACGGATGCCAAGACGTTGCTCGACATGACGTCCGATTGGCGGCGCGAAATGGAGATAAGTACCGGATCCTTTGCGTTGGGGGAATGGAAAGAATTCACCAAGCGATTCGGCTACATGGTCCTCTGGGCGTTTGCGGAACAACGCCTTGCGGCCCTGATAGATGCAGTCGTTCATGTCGAATATCGCACAGCCGATGATCAGTCCTATCTGTACGCGATTGCCCTCTATGATCATCACGAGCATCGAACGTTCACCGATGTGCTGTCCGGGATGACCGACTTGTCTCCGGAGAAGCCTGATCCCGCCGGCAAGCAAGGTGCTACGGGGAAGCGACCAGTTGTCCAGCAGTGGGACCAGCGGGAAAGTGGGAGACTCGTGGCCAGGCTGACACTGACGGCGTATCAACTTCTCGTGGAATGCGATAGCCCACAGCGGCTTGACCACATCAAGCATCGGCTCGCGGCTGCGCTGGGATTCTCATTGCATTTTCGAGGTGAAACCGTGGCGCCGCCGGCTCGGCAGCTCTCGGTGGCCGAGCTCATGTCGGATACCAGACCGAAGCTGGTGGTGACTGCTGAGGAAGAGAGGATGGTGCTCAATCAGTTCCTCGAAAAGACCTATTTGGAATGGCCGGATCAGCCTCATGTCGCGTTGGGTGGGCAGACGCCTCGGCATGCTGCCCTGACTCCCTCGATGACGGGGAAGGTGGGGGAGTTGATCGACGACATGGAGCGGCATGATCCGGGCCGCCGGCGTCTTGGTAAGACGGTCTTCGATTACAACCGCCTGCGCGCTCACGTTGGGTTGGAGGAAAAGACAGACTGACCCGCCGTACTACTTAGCGAGGCCTTTTCGTCTTGTCCCGTTTTATTCAAGCACTCATCCATAGGGATCGTTCAGTGGGGACAGGGGTCTCAGCGCTTGCCATCTCGTGTGGATGGAGTATACAACCATGCCGCAGATCTTGAAGAGATTCAGTGGGGTCATGGAAACAGCGGGCGGGAGGAACAGATGACGATGCAGCACCCAACAGTGGGGATTCTTGTCGGCGGCGGGCCTGCTCCAGGAATCAATAGTGTGATCAGCGCAGCGACGATCCGCAGTATTCTTGGGGGGGCGGACGTCTTGGGAATCATCGATGGGTTCAAATGGCTCATGGAAGGCGGCACAGGACAGGTACGGCCGCTCTCGATCGAGGAGGTCAGTCGGATTCACTTTCGAGGCGGGTCGTATCTGGGTACGGCTCGCGCAAACCCGACGAAAAGTTCGGAGCAACTCGACAATGTGTTGGCCTCTCTGGCTCGGCTCGGCGTCACACGGCTGATCACGATCGGCGGGGACGACACCGCATTTTCCGCCATGAAGCTGGAGGAGCGAGCCGGTGGGCGACTGCAAGTCGTCCATGTTCCGAAGACGATCGACAATGATTTAAATCTTCCCTATGGGGTCCCGACGTTTGGCTTTCAAACGGCGCGTCACATCGGGGTTGAGATCGTGAAGAATCTCATGGTGGACGCCCGTACGACCGCTCGCTGGTACCTGGTCGTGACCATGGGACGCAAGGCCGGCCATCTGGCATTGGGGATTGGAAAGGCTGCGGGCGCCACCGTGACGGTTATTCCGGAAGAGTTTCGTGAGCGGCCGGTGAAGCTGAAGCGAGTGGTCGATCTGTTGATCGGAGCGATGATCAAGCGCTTTGAACAGGGGCGGACTGATGGAGTTGCGGTGGTGGCGGAAGGGCTGATCGAAATTCTTGATCCGCATGAGCTTGGTGGCCTGGAACATGTGGAACATGACGAGCACGGCCATTTACGGATGACGGAGGTCGATATCGGCGATGTCTTACGGCGGGAGCTGACAAGAGAACTTCGTACACTGGGACTCTCGACCACTGTGGTATCGAAGAATGTCGGGTATGAACTCCGTTGTGCCGATCCGATTCCCTACGATATCGAATACACGCGAGACTTGGGGTATTGCGCGGCTCAATATCTGCTTGACGGTGGGACGGCGGCCATGGTCTCGATTCAAAACGGGCGGTTCATCCCGATCCCATTCAAGCAAATGGTGGATCCGTCCACCGGACGGACCAGGGTCAGGATGGTCGAGATTGAGTCCCAGTCCTACCACATCGCCCGACAATATATGATCCGACTCAATGAAGATGACCTGAGGAACCAGGATACTGTGGGTCGGTACGCCGCACTGACGAACCTGCCGATCGATGCGTTTCGAGATCGGTTCAAAGCCGTCCTCTAGACAACAGGCTTCAGTTTGATTCAACAAAAAGGATATCTACCATGAAGATTCTCGCGGCGACTGACGGATCAAAGTATGGCCGATGGGCGATGGAATGGTTGGCGGAAATCCCGTTCTCGGTGCAACCGGTCGTTCGGGTCCTGCATATCGTCGATGCGGCGAGTCTTCGGGCTCCCTTCATGATCCAACCGGTGATCGTCGGGACGGAACGGTATATTCAGTCTGAAGTAAAGAGGATGGAGACAGCGGCGAAGGCGACGAAAAAGGACTCGGAGAACTTGTTGTCGACGCTGGGCCTGAGCGGGACGGTGACGACCGACCACGGCGCAGTGGCAGCCACGATCATGAAGCACGCGCAGCGTGGGGTCGGGCTCTTGTCCATCGGGTCCCGAGGGTTGGATGCCTTGGATCGATTCATGTTGGGCAGCATCTCGAATCATGCCATCCACCATGCGCCTTGTTCTGTCCTGGTGGTGAAAGAGCCTCCGAGGCCTGTCCGACATCTCGTCCTGGCGATCGATGGATCGGCTGCGTCAGATAAGGCGGTCAAGTTTGTGATGCGTACGATGAATCCGACACCCGATGGTCCTGACCATGAGCCGGTTCTCGTCACTCTCGTGCACGCCATGCCCTTTTTAAAGTACCCGGAGATCAAAGAGGTTGGGAAGGGATTGGTGCAGCGCTCCGGTGATAAGCTCGCGAAATCAGGCTTCCAGATACGTGAAGCCGTGAGGCTGGGGAAGCCGGCTGATGAGATTCTGACGGTGGCCAAGAAAAACAAGGCGGACCTGATCGTGACCGGCGCGAAAGGACTGGGCGCGATCGGCCGTGTCCTGCTCGGCAGCGTGTCCACTCGTGTGGTGCAACATGCTCACTGTGGCGTGCTCGTCGTCCGCTAAAAACAAAAGTAGGGGATGGCCTCTGGTGCGTGAAACATGCTTGACGGGGAGGAAGAGAGGACAATAGACTACCCTCCGGCCAATTGCTGAACAAGTAGTGCCGATTGCCGAACTAATAGGGATGGGAGGGGTAGTTATGACAGCGATAACAACGATCGACCAGGACTCGCTCCCTGATCGTTTGGTGACGGGACTTTCAAAAATTGGTCTGGCGATGAAGAGCCGAACCTGGAGACGGAAGGGGCGACAAGGGATTGGTCCCTTGCAAATTCAGGTGCTGACGTTCCTGCGATCTCGACCGAACCATTCGGCTACTGTCTCAACCATCGCTCGGGAACTCTCGGTCAAGTTACCCACCGCGTCCGAGGTGATCAGAACACTGGAACAGAAACGGTTCGTTCGGCGGCGCCGTCGTGAGGTCGACAATCGCGTTGTGACGGTGCACTTAACTGCCCTTGGAGCCAAAGCGGGCCATGTGGAAAACCGATGGCCGGAAATTCTGGCCTCGGCTACCGAGAATCTCTCGGTCCAGGAGCAGGTGGCACTCCTTGGGACGCTCGTGAAACTGATTCGCGCCCTTCAATTGCAAGGCGAGATCCCGATCGCGCGTATGTGCGTGTCATGCGAACATTTTCAGCCGAACACCGATAAAGAATCCGATCTGCCCCACCATTGCAACTTTTTCAACGTCGCATTCGGAGACCAAGCGTTCCGCCTCGATTGCCATGAGTATGTTGAGGCTTCCAAGGACGGTCTCGATCAGCGCCCAGATGTTGGTCAAATGGAACAGCCGGTCCAATCGGCCCAGGTGGTGTGACTTAGCAGTGTGTTGACAAACCCTACGCCCTTTCTTCAAACGGGCTGAGCCTCACGGTGACCGGCCGAATCGAGATGCCCCGCAGGCTGTTAGGATGGTGATCGGGTCGTGTGGTTGAGGTAAAGCAACCGGTCGGTCTCAATCTTTCCCATCAAATCTTCTAAGGCCAACTGCAACGCGGCTTCAATCGGGCGACGATCAGAAGCCGTCACCCACCGGATTGATGATCCGACGGCTGTCTGTTCCGTGAGATAGGACTTGATCAGCTCTGACGCGTCACGCATATCTGCTTCGAGGATTACCCGGTAGTGATAGAGGTCTCGCCGAGAACTCAGCACCAGCTTGGCGGCGACATGGAGCGAAAGGTCGCCTGCTTCCTGCGAGACGGATGAAAAGGTGCCTCGTTGCCGAAGGTAGCCGAGGATTCCCTGCGTCAGATCTCGATGGGGCCAGTCCAGGAACGTGATGCCCGGTCGGTGATCCGGGCCTTCCAGTGCAAGCGGGCTCAGCGTGACCTGGAGGCTTCGGGGGATGGTGTTGGACGGCGCGCTTGTCGGCACTGGCGCGACATGAATGCGATGAACGCATCCTGTTGAGACCAGGCAGAGAGCCAGTAGGAATACACGACGTCGAGTCGATAGTCTCATGGCTGAGGGATCAGGCAAGAAGCGCTCTCCGGCCACAGTTCATGTCTGTGTGATCAGTGAGTTGGATCGGGTGAAGGCGCCGAGACGATATCCAGATCTTTCAGCGCTCGAGCCGCCTGCTCTCGGTAGACATGTTCGGTCGGGTTGGTATAGGTATCGATGACCCGTTGATAGGACGCACGGGCTCTGTCCGGTTGTTGCTTCAGCGTGAAGTATTGCCCTAACGCAATCCAATTTTGAGCGCTTGTTTCTCGAGCCGTTTTCATCAGCGCGAACTCGCGTTCGACTTGGCCGAGTCCTCCCATCCGACCACGCTTCTTGACCGTGTCCGCCATCTGGTCGGCCATGAGTTCAATCTGTTCGTTTTCATGAACAGCCGACCCAACCCGATTGGCCTTCAAGTGGCTGTAGAAGTTTTCGACGTGATCTTTCATCACATCCGCCCTCCGTTGATACTGGTCTTGCGCACAACCGGAGAGCACCAAGACAAACAGCGACAACGCACCGACCGCGTGGTAGAAGCTGTGAGGAAGCAGGATCTTCACGAAGAGCCTCTCATGGAAGATGACTGATACGCCGGACAACGACATGCATTATACCACCCAGCCGCGCAAATACTCACTCGACCGGCAAAGGGGTCTGTCCGGTGCTTGCGGTGCCGGCCAGCGAAGAGTGGAAAGCCTCTTGAACCTCTGAGGATGGCTGCGCTATCTTACCGGGGACATTCCAAGCGACGATAATCTTCGCGGGGGACGGGTGGGCCTTCGAACAACGAGGAGGATGATATGGGGAACAGCTTAAAAGGGACCAAGAGTCATGACAATCTGAAGCATGCGTTTGCCGGGGAGTCACAAGCCAACCGCCGGTATCTTTATTTCGCTCGGCGGGCGGATATCGAGGGATATCCTGACGTCGGCGGGCTTTTCCGGGACACCTCAGAGGCGGAAACCGGCCATGCCTTCGGCCATCTGGACTTCTTGAAAGAGGTCGGAGACCCGGCGACGGGTGTGCCGATCGGCAACACGGATGCAAATCTCAAGTCCGCCATCGAGGGCGAAACCTACGAATATACGCAAATGTATCCTGGCATGGCCAAGACCGCACGGGACGAAGGGTTCCCCGAATTGGCCGAATGGTTTGAAACCTTGGCGAAAGCCGAACGGTCCCATGCCAATCGATTCCAAAAGGGGCTGGATAGTTTGAAAAGCTAATAACTGAGTGTCAGCTTACGTTCAGCGGTCAGTTTTCGACGATGGGGCGAGAGTCCGTCGGCGGGAGCTGGCCGCTGATTGTTTTCCGAGAGACGAGTCATGAAGGGCATCAGCCTGATTTCGCCCATTGATACCAAGCAGTTGGACAAAGAGACCCTGCGGATCTATGAAGTCTGTGACGGGTGCCGGCGCTGCTTTAACCTCTGTCCCTCCTTCAACACGTTGCTGGACCGCATCGACGTGTACGAAGGCGATGTCGCAAAACTCAGTCCGGCCGACCATCACCAAGTGGTCGACGAATGCTACTACTGCAAGCTTTGTTTCAACCATTGCCCTTATACGCCACCCCATCACTACGAAATCGACTTCCCCCATTTGATGATCGCGTGGAAGAAGCGTCTGGCTGCGGAGCGAGGGGTTCGGTGGCGGGATCGCTTGCTGATCATGACGGATGCCATCGGGAAGCTGGGCAGCGCGACTGCCTCGATCACGAATGGTTTATTGCGCAACAATGTGGTCCGTCGTGTGTTGCAGCAGATCGTCGGCATCCATCAAGACCGCCAGGTTCTGCACTTCTCGTCGGAGACGTTTTCGCGCTGGTTCGGGCGTCGAACCAAGCCTCTGTCGCCTGAACCGCCCACTCGAAAAGTGGCGCTGTTTGCCAGTTGTCTTGTGAATGCGCAGGTCACGGATGTCGGGAAAGCCACGGTGCAAGTGTTGGAAAAAAACGGGGTTCAGGTGGTCGTCCCGGAGCAGCGCTGTTGCGGTATGCCGAACTTTGATATCGGAGACACCCAAGCCATCCAACAGGCCGCTCGAAGCAATATCGCCTCATTGTACCCATGGGTGCTCAAGGGATACGATGTGGTGGTGCCCACGGCGAGTTGTAGCTTGATGCTGAAGCGGGAATATCCGGAACTTCAGCCTGATGAGCAGACCAAGCAGGTGGCCGAGAAGACATTTGATATCTGTGAGTATCTCATGAAGATGAAAAAAGAGGGGGAACTCGCGACCGACTTCACAAAGAAGCCGGGGAAGGTTGCCTATCAGATTCCCTGCCACCTCAGAGATCAGAATATTGGGTTCAAATCGAAAGAGCTGATGGAGTGCGCTGGAGCGAAAGTGGAAGTCGTCGAACAGTGTTCAGGGCATGATGGGTCCTGGTCGGCGAAGGTTGAGTTTTTCCCGCTCTCGATGAAGATCGCCGGTAAAGCCGTGCGAGCCATCGAACAGACCAGCGCGGATCTCGTCGCCTCTGACTGTCCACTGGCGGGTTTACAATTAGAGCAGGCCGGGGCCACGGCGCAGATGTCGGCGAAGAGCGTGCGACATCCGATCCAGATCGTGCGGGATGCCTATGGGCTTTCCTCCCAGGGGTGAGCGGGCAGCGAGCATACGGTTCTTGCGAATAGTTGAGAAGAGAGTAGATCTGTGCAGGCACTGACGGTAGCAGACGTAATCCCTTACGAAGAGTACGAAAAGCAGCGCGAAGCTTTTCGGGCGAACATCATCGCTCTCAAACAGCGGCGTCGTATTTCAATAGGCCCGTGGATCACCATGGTGTTTGAGAATCGGCGAACATTGCAATTCCAGATTCAGGAAATGATCCGTGTCGAACGGATTTTCGACCAGGCGAAGGTCCAGGACGAGCTTGATGTGTACAACGCGATCCTCCCGGCACCAGGGGAATTGAGCGCGACGCTTTTGATCGAAATTACCGACGAAGCGAATATCAAAGAACGACTCGATGAATTTATGGGGCTGGATCACGGGGAGAAAGTGGCCATCGTGGCCGATGGGGAAGAAGCCTTCGGTGAGTTCGAAGGAGGCCATAGTCACGAGACGAAAATCAGCGCGGTGCATTTCGTCCGATTTCGCCCCACTGCCTCAATGCAAGCTGCTTTTGCGAATCTGACCAAGCCTGTGACGATTCGTGTCAGCCACGGCGCCTATCGCGAAGAAGCGCCGGTATCGGGTAGTATGCGAGAAGAATGGCTTTCAGATCTAAAAGGCAGTGCCAAGTCCTAAGTGCTGTGTGCTGAGTTTTAGCGACGTGCCTACTTGTTTCACAACTCAGCACTCAGTCCTCGGCACCGGAGAACGATGCCTCCTGTCTTACTGACGAAACGGATCGAGTTCGCCGCGGCCCACCGCTACATCCGTCCGGAATGGGACGAGGCGAAGAACCGAACGGCCTTCGGCCGTTGCTACAATCCGCCGGCGCACGGTCATAACTACATGATTGAACTGAGCGTTTCAGGTGACATCGACCCTACGAACGGCATGGTCGTCAATCTGTTCGACCTCAAGCGGGTGATGTTGGATGTGATTGAGGAATTCGATCACAAGAATCTCAATCTCGACATGGCCTATTTCAACGATCGCATTCCTACCTCGGAAAATTTCGCGCATGTGCTGTGGGACAAGTTTGCGGTTCAACGAGATAT
Organism: uncultured Nitrospira sp.; assembly: GCA_902500805.1. Lineage (GTDB taxonomy): Bacteria > Nitrospirota > Nitrospiria > Nitrospirales > Nitrospiraceae > Nitrospira_D. The sequence goes on from CABVSA010000072.1 coordinate 17,852, forward strand.
CGGGGCCCTCCATACCCTTCGACTCTGTGAGGATGAAGACCTCTATGCTGAGGTGACGGTCGGGGATCGTCCAAACAGGGCGACGATTACGAAGCGCTACTCCTTTAACGCCGTTCAACCAGGGCATGAGGGACGAGAATGGGATTGTTTTGTGACGGTTCGAGGCACGATCGATCCCATGACCGGCATGGTGACCGATATCGGGGCATTAGATCAGCTGGTCAAGGACAGAGTGATTGCAAAATTCGATCATAAGGACCTGTCGGTGGCCCTGCAGTGCCAGTCCGTGACTGGTCAGGAGTTGGCCCAAGACATCTGGCAAGAACTCGCTCCACGTATCACCCAAGGTACCCTGACCAACATCCGATTGGTTCCCTCCCGCGACCTGGCTTACGACTACGCTGGGTAATCGGTCGTCCTTTCTAGACGGAACGGACTTCCTGCTATCCTCCATAGTTCACATCTGACCCGCCGCCTCTTCTCAAAAGCGTGATTTTTAAGGCGGGAAGGGATAAGCTCTGGCGCGAATTTCCTTACAGCTGCCTGGAGACCCCCGCATGTTCGAACAAGCCTTTAGAAACATCGA
>CABVSA010000073.1 GCA_902500805.1 uncultured Nitrospira sp.
ATCCTCCTGGGACAACAGCTTAAACCGGTGTCTCAAATCTGGGGTCCACTATAGGTTCAACCTTTCATTCCCAATGTCAGCCTACCCCCCACCTGGAGATCAGCGCAAGCAATCGTCAGGCTCTGTAGGCAAAGAAGACTGTCCCATTGGGGGGCCCGTAAAAAGACTTTCGGTACATGTTCCTTTCCGGTCGGGCAGACGACTCTGGAGGGAATAGGCATTGAGGCAGGTTATATCTAATATGGTATAGTACCTCCGGCCATGTGGGAGATCTACGAGCACCGTCGAGCGGGCAAGAGCCTCGATCGCCTTCCGACCGAATTACTGAAGCGCTACGAGAAGTGGAAAGACATCGTGCGAGTCTCAGGTCCGGCAGGTCTACGCCTCATCAAGGGATTCCACGATGAACAGCTTCACGGAGAATGGGAAGGCCATCGCTCCTCACGGCTGAATGCACAGTATCGAGTGATCTATACGGTGGAGGAACACATCATTCGCGTGGTGGTCATGGATGTCACTGCACACGATTATCGGAGGCAATGATGAAGATGAAAGACGTTCGTCCGGCAAAAGCACGGGTTGTGGTCTCGGTGGGAGAGTCCGTTCGGATCGTGCGTGAGCTACAAGGACTCACGCAGAGCGAGCTGGCTCGGAGGGCCAAAATTCCACAGTCCACGATCTCGGCGATTGAAACCGACACCATCAATCTTGGCGTCGAACGGGCCAAAACCCTGGCGCGTGTGCTGCAATGCCATCCAGCCGTTCTGGTCTTTCCAGGCTGGGACGTGGCCAAGCCGTCCGCAGCCTAACCACTGAGTGGCACCACGATGAATCCCTTCGCCGCGTCACCATAGGCCTTGCACGTCCCGGCTTTCAGATGCTGCGCCGCATTGATCCAATCCAGATTCGTCAGCGCGTCCGTTGACACCCCCGCCTTGTGAAGCAACCGGACACGGTCCGCTCGCTACTGTCCGGCCGAGAGCTTCGGGGAGAAACTCGCTCGCTGGATATCGGTGACAGGTGGGGTGAAACTTCCGTTCTGATAACTTTTGGAATGTGAACTTTCTCATCTCGTCGTCATGCAGTTGACATGTTGGTTTCGCATGTATTCCTCAGCTACACTGATGGAAGGTCCCCCTCTTCACGAACGATATGCACCCCGAACTTCGACGAGCCTATGATGCAGAAATGAGGACAGCAGCCGGGCTGTATAATGCCGGCAATCTCCCGCTCGCATTTTCCCATCTTGAGCGGGCACATATCTTAGGACAGTCGTTTTCGATCGCCCATGCGCGAACGCACTGGTGGATGTTGAGGGTTGGTTTGCGGAATCGAGATATCGTAGAGATTCTGGGTCAGATTCCACGAATCCTGGGAGCGCTACTTTTCTCGAGAATCTGGGTTCCAATCGGCAATACCGGAGGCGCTCGAGTGCCTCCGTTCAAACCGATGCCTATCCCGCATGAACTTCAAGTACTACTTGACCAGTATGGACGCAAGTCAATGAAATAAATAAATTCGTATACCTCACGTAAAGATTTCACTTACTCGACGATCGTGATCGATTCCATCCCGAGGATTATTCGTCCCTTAGTCCCTCAACGACCGGTTGCCGCGCGGCCCATCGGGCAGGAAAGTAGCCGGCCACCAATGTGGCCAAGACGGCAAGCGCCACGGCCTGGACGAGCGATCCGATTGGAAGAATCATTTGAATGGTCCATCCGAACGATTGCCGATTGATCACTTTGATCAGCAACAGCGACAGCAGCCCTCCCCCAATGAGTCCCAAGACGATCCCAATCGCACCCAGGTAGATGGCTTCCCAGAGGACCAGCTGCTGAATTTGCGCTGAGCTGCCGCCGATGGCCCGAAGAGTGGCAAACTCACGACGTCGTTCGAGCACGGAGGTGATGAGCGTGTTCACAATCCCCAGCATCGCAATGACGACAGCGATGGCCTCTAAGACGTAGGTCAGGAGAAACGTCCGATCGAAGATCTCAAGGATCTCTTTCCGCAACTCTGTATTACTGATGACTAATGGAGGAAGTCCTCCATTCGTGACGCTGCTCAATTGTTCAGTGATCCGATCTCGTACACGATCCAGACTGGCTCGGTCACGCAGATACACAGGGAAGACGGTTACTAACTCATCGTGCCACAGCGACTGATACAGCGCTCGATCCATCAGAAGCTTGCCCCCATCCGTGGAATAATCATAAAACACCGCCACGATGGGAAACGGCCTCACACCACTCGGCGTCATGATCTCAAGGATGGACCCTTCTTGCACGCCCAAGCGATCGGCCAACACTTCCGAAACGAGCAGGCCACCGATCTCAGCCGCTCGATTGAGCTGTTCTGATGAATCGCCGCGTCGAACCAGGTATTGGCTCCACTGAGCATGTAAGCGCAAATCCCGCGAAACAACCGCCACGCGGTGGCCGTTCACCGTCATCCGTACATCACGATAGGTATCGACTGCCGCCACCTCCGGGATCGAGGACAGTATACTCGTCCAGGACTGCGGCAGGCTCCGTCCGACCGTGCCGATCTCCGTGCCTCGCAACCAGAGTGACGGCGCCACCACCACATCGGCCAAAACCGTATCGGCAACCCAGACTTCCACGGTATGCCGAAAGCTGCGAACCATGACCAACACCCCGATCATAATCGCCAACCCCACCATGAAGGCCGAGACCGTGACGCCATTTCGACCTGGATTTCTGGACGCATGCTCCACCGCAATCGTTCTCATCACCCCAGACAATCCGGCTGTCGAGCCGATCGATCGGCGATGACCTCCCCCTCTCGTGACGCACAACGGTGCGACACATGCCAGCCCGGCCAAGAGACAGAGCGTAGCCAGATAGCCCAAGACCGGAATCCCCTGAATCGGCCCTGGCCAACTCAGGAGTCCTGCCACGCCAAGCAGTGCACAGCCCAGGAAAGCGAGACGGCCCACCCGCAACTGCTGACTCGCTTCATAATCTCCCGGCGCGAGAGCTCGAACCGTCGCCGTCCGGCTGGCATCCACACTGGGGCCCATGGCACCGATCATGGAGACCACAGAGCCGATGAGGACGCCTTCCGCCCCCATCCTGAACCATGGCCCAGCCCACAACGATCCTGCTCCACCAGCAGTCACCGGAACGTAGAGGTCTGAGATGGTTCGACTGAGCAGCGCGATCAGCTGTTGCGCCAACACCATTCCCGCAACACTTCCGACAAGACCTCCCACGACACCGTACAGTCCAGCCTCTATGAGGAAGAGAACAGCCACCCGTTCTTTCGTCATCCCCACCGCTCGATAAATGCCGATTTCCCGTCGTCTCTGTGCAACGGCGAAGGCCATGGTGTTGTAAATCAAAAACATTCCCACCAACAGACCGACCCAACTGAGCACCGTGAGGTTCAGGCGGAACGCGCTGATCATTTGCTCAACCTGACTGGTCCGGTTCACCGGACGCTCCACCGTCACATGTGGAGGCAGGACCGTTCTCACGTGGTCCGCCACTTCATCAACAGACAGACCCGGCGCGGTCACGAGATCAATTCGATCGACCAACCCGACCATGCCGAAGGTCACCTGAGCAGCCGCAATATCCATGACCGCCAGACGTTCCCAAGACGAACGTTGATCTGATTCGCCGTGAAGAATCCCTGCGACTCGACAGCGACAGCTGCCGGTTCCTATGAGAAGATGAACCTCATCCCCGACCGACAGATTCCAGTCGATCGCCAGCTTGGCCCCCACAAACACTGAGCGTGGGTGGATCATGTCGAGCATCTGGCGTTCCGTAGCCGGCTGGCTCACACGGAACCCTCTCGCGTTGAATTCCGCCAACAGATCCAGACCAAGCACCTGAATCGCCTGTCCCGGTTGACCTCCTCTCAACTGAACGGCTGTTTGGAGAATCACGGGGGATACGGAAGTCACACCGGACACGCTTCGCAAACGCGTCATGAGTTGTTCATCCAGTCCCGACTCACCGCCTGACACTTCCAAGGTGGTCGGACCGGCCACGGTCAACACCGCCTGCTCAAATGAACTCAGCACATCCACATTGGCCGTACGCACGGCCACAGATGCCGAGACCCCGAGGGCCACACCGCCGATCGTCAGCACGGTCCGCAATGGCCACTGTCGCAGGTGCGAGACAAGGATCAGAAGCACGACGTTCATGAAGGACAGCATGGAGGTAGAAGAAGAACTGCGAGGCACATGCACCGGAGACTGACCAATCGAGGCTGACAGTCCCAACCTGTTTCTGCAAATTCCGTGAGTTTCGTTTACATGATAGGGACCGTTTGTTAGACTGACGCGTACTTATACAGAAGGAGTACCAATGGCACGACACGCTAGCACAGCAAGAAAAGCAACCAAACATCTCGCACGAACCACCCGCCACCCGAAGTCCTCGGTGTCCATCACTCCCAGACAGCGAGAAATCTTGCGACTCGTCGCGCTTGGCCATACCAACCGCGAAATCGCAGGATCGTTGGGGATCAGCGTCAGGACGGTTGAGGTCCATCGCTTCAACTTGATGCGTCGGCTCAACGTTCGCAACGTCGCCCAGTTGCTACGCCAGGCCTTGCAGCAAAATCTCTTGCCGCGCAATTTCGGCACCAAGTGAACCTAGAGTTCCTTGAGACGTCCGCGGCAATCCTGAATTGATCGGTACCCCTTTCGGGTTAGCACCGCCGCCAGTTCCGATTCTACACGGCGGAAGACCTCTATCCCTTCCTCCACCAGGACCGTCCCAATCTGAACCGCCGATGCACCACAGAGAATATGCTCAAAGGCATCACCACCATCCATGACGCCCCCCGTGCCGATGATGGGCATCTTTTCTCCAAAGAACTTATAGAAGGCACGGACATTCGCCAAGGCCACGGGCTTGATCAGTCGTCCGCCTAATCCACCAAATCCCCCTTTCGGCTTGATCACGACCGTTTCCCGCTCAGGATCAACCACGAGTCCATTGCCGACTGAATTGATCAGGTTCAGAAAGTCCACGCCACATCGCCCGAGCATGGTCCCCATCACATGATGATGTGCGGGATCAAAGTAGGGTGGCAGCTTGACCCCCATCGGAACCGTGATTTTGGGACGCACCTTCTTGAGTAGCCGCTCAGACGCATCCGGATCATACCCGATCTGAGGCTTCCCGGGGATATTGGGACAAGACAGGTTCACCTCAATCAGATCCGGCTGAGCAGCATTAATCAGTTCAGCAATCGTCGGAAAGTCGTCCTCAGTCAATCCGGCGACACTGGCAATGATGGGTTTGCCGAATTGTTTCAGCTGCGGGATCAATTCGGCATAGGCCCGATAGCCGAGATTGGGCAGTCCCATTGAATTGATGGAGCCTCCAGGAAACCCATAATAGCGCGGCTCAGGATTTCCGTGACGCGCTTCAATGGTCATCGACTTCGTCACGATCGCCCCCGCAGCAGACCGTCCCAAGGCCTCCAGTTCTTCTCGTGTGACACAGAGTGCACCGGCTGCGTTCATAAAACAGCTGGGGAAGGTGACTCCCGCAATCGTCGTCGAGAGGTTCATGATGGATACACCGATTGAGGAAAATGGGTGGTACGTGAAACCAGCTTGCCGTCATGCATCGCCCACGTATAGTCAGCCGCCGACGCAGCCTGTGCGCTATGGGTCACCAACAGCACCGTCTGTCCACCCGACCGGGCGAGTTCCCGAATCAGCGTCATGATCTCCGCCCCTTGATGCGAATCTACATTGCCGGTCGGTTCATCAGCCAACAGCAACCGTGGTCGGTGGGCTAACGCCCGGGCAATCGCCACTCGCTGCTGCTCCCCACCCGAGAGCTCACCTGGACGATGGCGGCGGCGATGACTCATGCCAACCCGATGCAACAGATCGTCGACACGTACGGCAATATCACGTCCTGGTTCTCCCCGCAACATCAGCGGGAGCGCGATGTTCTCTTCAGCCGTCAACCCGTGAACGAGATGAAAGGCCTGAAATACGATCCCGATTGTTTCACGCCGCATCGTCGTCCAATCCTGACTATTCAGCGTGTTCGTGGACCGTCCATCAATCTCGATGTCCCCCGACGTGGGGTCATCCAGGCCGGCGACAAGATTGAGGAGGGTGCTCTTCCCGCACCCACTCGGACCGACAAAGGCACAGAATTCGCCCTGCCGAATCTCAAGATCTATGCCGTGCAAGGCCGTTACCATCGCCTCACCGCGGAAGTAGGTCTTTGAAAGCTGTCTGATCGTAACCACCGGCTCCGCACGCTCCTGAACCACCCGGTCTTGGATCCTCTAAAACGCGTACTCCTATAACACACCCCTTCGGAGCAGGACAACCTTGACAGAGGCCACCGCTTCGCCATAATGAAACGAGCCCAAGGATTCATCTCTGTCTGCCATGGCCGCTTTTCCTTTAGTCAGAACACTCCTACGTCGTGCCACACGATTGTTCTTCCCGATTCACTGTGCGGTGTGTAGTGCACCCCTGGCAGATGATCTCATGCCTCATTTTTGTACCGGCTGCTGGAGCACGCTTCAGCCGATGCCCACCGCGCGATGTGCACGGTGCGATCGACCGTTTGCGTCTTCAGTGGCGACCGCCTATAGCCCCCAGCATCTGTGCTATTCCTGTGCGGAACGTCCACCTTCCTATACCAGAGCCTGGACACTGTATCCCTACACTCCTCCGCTCCAAGATGCGATCCGCCTGTTGAAGTACGAGAGTAAGGTATCCCTTGTGACGCCCCTCGCCAACTTGATGATCACCGCACTTCCACGGCTGGATGCCATCGATCTGATCATACCAGTTCCATTACACCATGAGCGGCTCTGCCGGCGAGAGTTCAATCAGGCGCTGCTGCTGGCAGACCGGATCGGACGACATCTGAACATTGCCATCTCCTATACCAATCTGGTCCGTACCACTGCCGCTCCACCCCAAACCACCCTTTCTCGCAAGAGCCGGCTCAACAATCTGCGCCACGCGTTTGCAGTACGGCACCCTGCTCAGCTCATGAACAAACGTCTCTTATTGATTGACGATGTCTTCACAACCGGCACGACCGTCAATGAATGTGCCAAGACATTGCGCCGAGCCGGTTCAGCCGACGTCTTCGTCCTGACCTTGGCACGAACCATGGATCAGCAACTGATTCCTGATCGCACACACTCCCCAACCCCCTATCCATTTTCCAGTCCTTGAAAGGTCGCCGTCATGCCCATTTATGAGTACCTGTGCCAAGACTGCACGAAACGCAATGCGATCCTGACATTGAGCCCCCATCGACTTGATCCGGTTCACTGTCGACATTGTGGAAGCTCCAAGATGAACCGCCTCCTCTCACGATTTTCCGCTCCCAAGTCGGAGGAGGCCAGGCTCGAGTCCCTTGCCGATCCAGCCACCCTTGGCGGACTCGATGAGTCGGATCCCCAGAGTGTCGCCCGGCTTATGAAGAAGATGGGACAGGAACTTGGTGAAGACGTCAGTGACGTCGAGGCGATGTTGGACGAACCGGGTGGAGGCGACGCAGGACTCGATCAGGCCGACGACCTCTAGCCTGCATTATTCATGAACACTTCTGCGGCAACCGCCGATCCGCTGTTTCGACGAGCCTTCGGCCAGCGGGCTCGCCCGTTGAATCCTCGACGTACTACACGAGTACGCCTCGGGTTCTCCGGGCTCCGCGCGCTGCTCTCACGACGCGGCTTGGCGATTTCGCGACGAACCGTCATGAATAATGCGGGCTAGCACGTTGCATCAGATATTTTCACTTGACTTTCTTACACCGACCTCTAGAATACCTCCATAGTGGGGGAAACATGCAGCAGGTGAGCTCGAGGATGAGGTGGAGTGATGGGCAAGACTCCCAAGTGCGAGCTGATGACGGTCACGGAAACCTGCCGCTTCCTCAAAATTCCACAGCAGGCGCTCTATCGCCATCTTCAGCGCCGAGACATCCCCGCGTTCAAGCTCGGCAACCAGTGGCGATTCGTTCGTTCGGATCTCGAACAGTGGATCCGAGATGCCTCAACCAAATCTCCGGTCAATGCTTCAGCTAAGGTCGTATGATGTTCGCCGGTGAATATCTTTGCAAAGTGGATGAAAAAGGGAGGTTTATCGTCCCTTCTCCGATCCGCGAACAGATTGAAGCCGACGGCCAAGCCGTCATGTTCTTGAAAGGCCCAGAACAGTCACTCCTGATCTATTCGATGAAGGAATGGGAGAAGGTCCTGGACCGAACGAAGTCATCCTTGGATGAAGACCAGAGTCGGCTGTTCATGCACTTTGTTGTGTCGGAAGCCGGTTCCTCGGACATTGATAAGACCGGACGGATTTTGATCCCCGGTCGTTTACGAAAGCAGATCCCGATGGACGAGGATCAGGAGATCATATTGGTCGGCCTCTATCATCGCATGGAACTCTGGAATCCAAGTGATTGGCGTCGGTATATTGCCCGTACGGAAGATCGATATGAACAGAACATGGCCAAGATCGTAAACCTGCTCTAAAGTCGGCCCCATGCCATCACGCCATCGACGGGGCCTGATCTTCTCCTCCCATATCCCTCTCCAAAAAACAATTCATCGTCGAGGGGCGCTGGTTCGGCCACCATCTATCCCCTCAATTTCCGTGAAGGCCTCTGCGAGTTCCGCCAAACCCCGCCAAGCAATCCCTGTGACTAACAGTCAGACCTTAACCCACTCAGCAGTGGTCACTGCAGAGGGCATCACGATGACACTCCCGGTTCCTCCCAGCATCAACCATCAATATGCCACGGTGAACGGACGTCGGCTGCTCTCCTCTACCGGCCGCGCCTATAAAGCGCAGGTCGGTCAACAGGTGTGGGTGATGTTAGCTCAGTCACCTTGCGCCCCGTCGTTTCGCGAACGCGTCCGATCCGGCCCACTCGCCCTCTCGATCCGGTTCTTCTTTTCCACATCATTGAGGCGTGATCTCGACGGAGGACTCAAAATCGCTCAGGACGCAATCTGTGAAGGTCTCGACGTCAATGACAATCGGATCATCGAGACGCATCTCTACAAGCACGTCGACAAGACCAACCCTCGAATTGAAGTCTCCCTTTCCTGCCTGCCAGCCACACCACGCGAGTTCTGACAACGAGCTTCCTCGTTCGTTTCGCTACAGTTCCGTTCACCTTCTGCCGATACGTCAAGAAGCCATCGACATCGGATTTTTCGCGAAGTCTTTTTCCTATGCCGAACACACGCGTTCCCATCGGTGAACTGCGGATCGGAATGTACGTTGCAGCGCTGGACCTCCCATGGTACCGCTCCCCCTTCCTACGCCATTCCTTCAAGGTGGAACGCCAAGAACAAATCACAAAGTTGCTCCGCGCCGGAGTGAAGATAGTCGATATCGATCTTGATCGTGGGATCAGCCCTCGACTAGAGCCAGCTACGACAGAACAACAACCCCCGACCGTCCAGACACAGCCGGCCCAAGAGAAGAAGCCGATCAAAACACTCGCCCAACTCAACGAGGAATATGCGCAAGCCGCGCTGGCGAAGCAGCAACTGACGCAGTCGGTTCAGTCCGTCTTTACCAAGATTGCGAGTACTGGAACGGTGAATCCCCAACAAGCGGCCGATGCCGTCCACGAAATCACGATTGTGACCAGAACGCTCACCCCTTCATCCATGTTCATGGCGTTGAGTCAGAATCGAGCCGGCGACCCCATGCTCAGCCAACATGCCCTCACCACCTGTACCCTCGCACTGATCCTCGGACAGACCTTTCAGTTCAACCCATTGGAGCTGCAAGAACTGGCGACGGCCGCGCTCCTGCATGACATCGGGCTGTTGCAGATTGCTCCCTCACTCGTTCGGCATGTGCACGCCGACCAGCGTCTCTCTCCAGTCCAGCAGCGAGAGTTTGAGAGCCATCCACGTCTCGGCGTGCGATCATTGCAGCAAGCAGGCAGCAGCGAGACGGCGGTCCTCCATCTCATTGCCAACCATCATGCCTATCTTGATGATAGTGGCTATCCAAAAGAAGCGCGGGGAGAATTTACCTCGGATCGTACCAGGATCCTCATGATCGTCGATCGATATGATGAATTGCTGACGGGGTTCGGCGGAGCCACACCGCTGCCCTCCCACCGGACCTTCCAGAGGCTCTACCAGGAAGCTCGACAGAATAAGCTCGATCAGCAGCTGCTGTCGGCATTCATCGGACTCGTGGGTGTCTATCCCGTACACAGTCAGGTGCGGCTCAATACGAAAGAGCGAGGCGTGGTAACGACGCTGAATCAAGAGACACTGCACCAGCCGGTTGTCACCATCACGCATCAACCGGAAGGCACAACCTATCCAGACCCATTCACCGTCAACCTAGCAGACCAACCAGCTAGTCCACAGCCTCGTGCCATTGAAGCGGTCATCGAACTCTGAAGCTGGAGAGTAGCATGCGAGACCAACCAGCACACCTATTCGTAGCGCAAGGCCTCGATCGGATTGAGGCGTGCCGCTTTATTGGCAGGATAGAGTCCAAAAAACAGACCAACCACGAGAGAAAAGCCGAACGCGGTGAGGATCGTTTCTCCTGAGATGACGATCGGCCAGCCGGCAATAATAGACGTCAGTCTCGCTGCGGTGACTCCGAAGAGTACGCCGATCCCTCCCCCGACCATACTGAGCGTCATGGCCTCAATCAGAAATTGCATCATGATATGGAACCGTTTGGCACCGACCGCCATCCGTATCCCGATCTCTCTCGTGCGTTCGGTTACCGACACGAGCAAGATATTCATAATACCGATGCCCCCGACAAGGAGCGAGACGGATGCAATGGCAAGCAACATGCCCGTCAAGGTCTCACTGGTGCCCTCTTGTACCTTGGCCACATCAATCTGGGTACGAATAATAAAATCATCCGGCCGATCTCCTTGCAATCGATGGCGCGATCTCAATACTTCTCTGATCTGTTCGACGGCCTCAAACACGTCTTCCGCTCGATCTGTTGACGCAAATACCCCACCGACGGATCCAAGGAAGGACGTTCCCAGGACTTTTCGTTCAGCAGTACTAAAAGGAATCATCACCACATCATCTTGGTCGCTCCCTGAAGGACTCTGCCCTTTCGGACTCAAGACACCGATCACCCGGATCGGAACATTTTTGAGGCGAATAATCGCTCCAACCGGTTCCTCTCCCGGGTCAAACAGATTCTCCACGACCGTCTGCCCAATCAGCGCAACACGAGCGGCGGTATCCATGTCCGTTTGCGTAAAGGGACCTCCGCTGCTGTAGGCCCAGGCTCTGATCGTCAGGACACTCGGCGATGCCCCTATCACAGTAGTGCTCCAATTACGCCCCCCACTCATCACCTGCATCGAGCCCGATCGAGACCAGCCTGCTTCAGCCAACAGCGGAATCTTCTTCTTTAAGTCGATGGCATCGGCCACGGTTAAGGTCACAACGGCACCCTGCCCTCCACGCACGCCGCCGATCATCGAATAATTGGGCCAAATGAGGATCCCGTTCGCCCCCATCGAAGCAATCTGCTTCTGCACGGCGAGTTTCGCCCCCTCTCCGATGCTCACCATGGCAATCACCGCACCGACTCCGATAATAATCCCCAACATCGTCAACCCAGCACGCAGGCGGTTGCGTTGCAACACTCGCAGCGCAGTCATGACTGTCAGCCAGACAAACGTCGACACCGACACCCCCTACGAATACGCTCGATGGTGGATCGGACGATCACTCAACACTTGCCCGTCCTTGATCACAATTTCTCGTGCGGCGTGAGCCGCGATATCGACTTCGTGCGTCACCAGAATGACCGTGATTCCATCACGATTCAATCCTTCAAGAATCTCCATGATTTCAAGGCTTGACGCGGTGTCAAGATTTCCTGTCGGTTCGTCGGCGAGGAGCAAGGAGGGGGAGGTGACGAGTGCCCGAGCAATCGCCACCCGCTGTTGTTGACCGCCTGACAGTTGTGTGGGGGTATGATGCTCACGGCCTTTCAGCCCGACTCGTTCAAGTGCGGCGGAGGCGAGAACTCGCTGTTCTTTTAAGGGCAGGCCTCGATACAAGAGCGGCAATTGCGCATTTTCCAGTGCACTGGTTCGAGGAATAAGGTTAAAACTTTGAAAGACAAAACCAATTTTCCGATTTCGAATCTCTGCCAACTGATCCGGTTGCAACCCCTTCACCTCAACGCCGCCCAGCTGATAACGTCCCTTACTCGGTTGATCGAGACAACCAAGAATATTCATCAACGTCGACTTCCCTGAGCCGCTTGTCCCCATAATGGCGACAAACTCACCCTCGTTGATCGTCACGCTGAGGCCCCGCAATGCCTGTACGTCAACATCGCCGACTCGGTAGACTTTCCAGAGATCTTCGCAGACAATGAGCGGGGACATATCCCTACAAAATCTTAATCATCTTGTACGGTTGAAAAGAAGAGGAACGTCACTCGGTATGTCACCATCCTCAGACATCCCAAAGAGACCTCAGCGATTTCGAGGACGGGGCGGGCTACCAAACCCTGGCGGGAGCTCGTTGCCCCTTCTCTCATCTCCTGATCGCTCAATCCCGATCACAATTAGATCACCCTCCGCCAGGCTCCCAGACATGACCTCCGTTGAAGAACCGTCTGAGATCCCGGTCTGAACGGGCAGCGGGACAAGGTCGCCATTCTCTACCTGCTTCCAGACGGTTCTCGTCACCATGGTTCTCCCGTCGAGCGTGACCGAACGAGCCGTGTCTCCCTTCGACGATCGTCCACCGACGTCTCGCGGACTCCCTTCGCCTTTTGGAGGCACAAATCTGAGCGCGGCATTGGGAACTTTGATGACCTGATCCTTCTGCGCGACCACGATCGAGACATTCGCAGTCATACCGGGCTTGAGACGCAAATCGGCGTTATCCACACTGACCACCACATTGTATGTCACCACGTTCTGGACACTGATCGGTGCGAGACGAACCTGCTTCACAATGCCTGCAAACGACATCCCTGGGTAGGCGTCGACGGTAAACACCGCTTCTTTCCCTTCCGACATCCCGCCGATGTCCGATTCGCTGACGTTGGTGTCGACTTGCATCTTGGTCAAATCAAGTGCGATGAGAAAGAGATTGGGTGTGGCGAAGCTGGACGCAACCGTCTGTCCGACCTCGATATTGCGCGCCACCACGATCCCTTCAACCGGAGAACGGATCACTGTATATTTCAGCTCGAGATCTGCGGCATTCACCGCCGCCTCTGCTTGCTTGACCTGTGCCTCAGTGACGCGGAGCTGCGCCTCAGCATTTTGTTGGTTCGTCGTGGCAACATCAGCATCATTTTGCGAAATAAATTGTTCCGGCAACAACACTTCCACACGACTAAGTTCTCGTTTTCGTTGGGCCAATTCTGCCCTCGCCCGCGCGACGCTCGCTCGCGCCATTTCCAGGTTGCTTGCAGCCTGTTCCCGACGAACCTTGAACGGCTCCGGGTCAATGACCGCCACAATATCCCCGACCTTGACGCGCGAATTGAAATCGGCGTGAAGGCTCTTGATCATGCCCGATACTTGCGTCCCCACCTGGACGGATACCACAGGATTGATCGTCCCGGTTGCACTGACGACTGAAATCACCTGCCCGCGCTCAACCGGCGCTGTTCGGTATCGAACAGGGGGCTTCCGCTCCCCGTTGAAAAACACGTAGCCTCCGATGCCGACACCGACGGCTAAGACGCTCAGAATCAATCCAATTCGTCGCATACATCACCCGCGCTCGCACGAAGACATCTCTGCATCCTATCAGGAAGACTGCCAAGAATCACGTTTCCCCCCGTCCTGGGACTTATGAGCGTTCCGGCACACCGATTCAACTCGGTACGCAGGTGGACTGTCATGGACCAAGGGGACGAACTCGCGACCAGCGGGAAATCCGAACACGGGAGGAACAGAGAGGAACGACCACCGGCTACCTTGCCAAGAAATGCTCCAAGAATGTGGTCGAAACATGGCCCTTCTGAAAATCAGGGTCATCAAGGATTCGGCGATGAAGCGGGATGGTCGTCTTGATCCCCTCAATCACGAATTCGCCCAGAGCTCGTCGCATCCGTGCCAACGACTCCTGTCGATCACGACCATGCGTGATCAGCTTCGCAATCATCGAATCGTAATGTGGCACAACGATCGAGCCTGACTCCATCGCAGAATCCACTCGCACACCGAATCCGCCCGGGGGACTGTATTTGGCGATGGTCCCGGGAGACGGGGTGAACTTCTCAGGATCTTCCGCATTGATGCGGCACTCCAGACTGTGGCCGGTGAGCACAACGTCTTGTTGGCGCAGCGAGAGCGGATGTCCGGCTGCAAGCCGAATCTGTTCCTTGATCAAATCGACACCCGTCACCATTTCAGTAATCGGATGCTCCACTTGAATACGGGTATTGACTTCCATGAAGTAGAAGTTTCGTTCCTTATCAAGAAGAAACTCCACCGTCCCGACATTGCGATAGTGCGCAGCTTTGACCGCCTCCACCGCCACTCGTCCGATCTCTCGACGAAGCTTGTCGTCGACGACAGGGGATGGGGTCTCCTCAACCAGCTTCTGATGCCGCCGCTGAATGGAGCAGTCTCGTTCCCCAAGGTGAATCACGCGGCCCTGTTGATCAGCCAAGACCTGCACTTCGATATGGCGTGGTTCCAAAAAGTAGCGTTCAAGATACACGCCGTCGTTCCCAAACGTCGATTTGGCTTCAGCTTGCGCGGCTTGAAAGGCTCGCCCCAAGTCTTCGGCTCGATTGACGACACGCATGCCGCGGCCTCCCCCACCAGCCGTGGCTTTGATGATAACCGGGAACCCGATCTTCTGCGCCGCCTGTAACGCGTCTTCCTCACTCCGCACTTCACCGGGGCTCCCTGGAGTGACGGGAAGACCTCGTTTAGCAACGATCTCTCGTGCTTTCGCTTTGTCCCCCATCATGGCGATATTTTCAGAGCTGGGCCCAATGAACTTGATCCCGATCGATTCGCACACTTCGGCAAAATGGGCGTTTTCTGAGAGAAACCCATACCCGGGATGAATCGCATCGACTCCAGTAATCTCCGCCGCGCTCAGGACATTGGGAATGTTCCGATAACTCAGCGCGGAATCGGCCGGTCCGACACAGACTTTTTCATCAGCCGCCCGGACGTGCATCGCAAGGGCATCCGCCTCGGAATGAATCGCGACGGTCTGAATACCGAGCTCCTTGCACGCGCGAATGACTCGCAGCGCAATTTCTCCACGATTGGCGATCAGCACTTTTTTAAACACGTCTTGGCTCCGACACGATGGAGAGCATCACCGTGAGACTAATCTATGGGGTGGCTTTAGGATCGATGAGGAACAGGGCTTGACCGTATTCAACCGACTTGGTGTTCTCCACGAAGATCTTCACAATCCGACCATCTAGTTCAGACTCGATCTCATTCATGAGCTTCATCGCCTCAACGATGCAGAGCACTTGGCCTTTCTTGACGATGTCGCCCTCATCGACATAAAAATCCGCATCGGGAGAAGGAGAGCGATAAAACGTTCCAACAATGGGCGAGGTCACCGTCACGAACCCGGCAGTGCCTTCCATCGCAGGTATCGCAGAGGAGACAGCATGCGACGGTTGCTGAGGAACGGTTGGAGCCGACTCCTGATGCACCGCCACCGGAGCCTTTGCCGCAAGCTCATGCCTCAACCGTATCCGAACACCCTGGTGCTCAAGCTCCAGCTCGGTCAGGTTATTACGCCGAAGAAGATCGATCAGTTCCTGGAGATGTCTGCTTGAGCCGATGGGGGGCATGGCTTCACCAAGCAGCGGGCCCGACCTCTCCGGTAACACAATACGACGCGCTTTAGGCTTTGAGCGACGACCTCTCACCGAACACGCTCCACATACGATCGCGTACGCGTATCGATTCGAATCACCGTGCCAACCTCCAGATACAGCGGCACCTTGATGGTGGCTCCTGTTTCCACGATGACCGGCTTTGTTCCTCCGGATGCTGTATCGCCCCGCACACCCGGCTCCCCATCGACGACCTTGAGTTCGATAAAGTTCGGCAATTCAACTGCAATCGGACGATGTTCATAAATGAGGATCTTGACGATCATGTTCTCTTTCAATAGATCGGCATTCTCCCCCAATTGACGTTTCTCAAACGTCAGCTGCTCATAGGTCTCCGTATCCATGAGCGTATAGGCCTCGCCAGCCGCATAGAGAAACTGCATATCACGCTCTTCAAGATCAGGTTCTTCAAATCGCTCTCCAGATCGAAAGGTCCTATCCAGCACATTGCCTGAGAGGTAGCTCTTCAACTTGGTACGGACAAATGCCCCACCTTTGCCAGGCTTGACGTGTTGGAATTCAACAATATAGAAAGGTTCCCCTTCGACCATCAAGCGGACACCGCCACGAAAATCAACCGTGGAAATCACTCTACACTCCCTTCCATAAAAAGAAACACCCTTAGCCTACTAGTAGGCTCATGCCAGGTTGGTCCTGCCTCTCACTGCAGGCGAGGCCTCTGGTTTTGAACCCCTCGGCAAGGAGTGCGTGACGTGCTCACATAGTCCACGCAAGGCTAACAAATAGCCGGATGGGCCAAACCCGGACACCTGCGCGACAGCAACGCCAGACACATAGGACTGTTGTCGAAACGCTTCCCGCCGATAAATATTTGACAGATGAACCTCGACCGTCGGGAGATCCACAGCCGCCAAGGCATCGCGTATCGCGACGCTGGTGTGAGTATAGGCTGCCGGATTGATGATAATCCCCTGACAATCTCGGCGGGCTTCCTGAATCCACGTCACCAACTCTCCCTCATGATTGGATTGTCGGATCACAAGCTCAGTTCCTAGTTCGGCTCCCAATCGGCGGAGAGACGAGTCAATCGTTTCAAGGGACGTCGTCCCATAAATAGACTGCTCCCGATTGCCGAGCAGATTTAAATTAGGACCATGCAAGACCAAGACACGGAGCATGGTGCGTAGGCCCCCTTCTACAGTCAGAACGAAGATCGCCCTCACACTGGAGGCGGCATTCTAGCAGTCTGCTTTCAGAGGGTCAAACCGGTGATGTCACACGGAATTTTCCTGAACAGATTGCGGTGGGGCAGAAACATCGCGACGGCGCGCTTGAATCAAGCGAAGCCACTGCTCTAGTCGTACAACGACCGACCTGTCTATTCTCTGATGACTTCGAGACTGGGCAGCGCCTTCGGTTAAGCTAGCTCGGATCGGAGCCAAATAATCATCACCATCATTCCCTGCCACCGGGGCATCCCCTCCCACACCTAATGATAGGGGTTCGGAACCAGGACGATCAGACTGAGGCTTCTCAGTCCTCTCAAACTCTACTGTCGGTTGGTTCTGAGCCGGAACATGTTCTTTCGCCACCGCGTGGTCGAGACTTGCCCGCAAAGCCAACGCTTCCTGATCCTGTGAGTTCACCGCCAAAATGGCATTACAAGAACGGATGGCGGCATCCTTGGCCCCTTGGGTCGCATAGAGTTTAGCCAAGGTTCGATGCGCACGGAGATTATCTGGGCTTACTTTTATCGCCTCTTCAAGAATGGCTTTTGCTTTAACCGGCTGGTTCACCTGCTCATAGGCACGTCCTAACGCCACCATGGCCGTAATGAACCCGGGATAGGTCTTCAGGCCATCTTCCAGTACAACGACGGCTTCTTCCCACCGACCAGCCTTCCCGTACTCTTCAGCCAGAGGGATAAAGACTTTTGAGCCTGGTTCTTTGGCGAGCGCCAAGGCCAATCGATCGATCTCCGCAGCGTTGTCCGTCTTCTTAGAACCAGAAGCCATAAACAGGATTACTCCACAAGTGACTCACCACGCGGTGCCACCAAACACCAATCACGCACCGCATTCAGAATCTCATCTGCCAACTGACGCTTGGGCATCAGGCCAAAGGCTCTCTGCTCACCTGAGGCTGATAGAATAACGGCCGAATTGTCATCACTGCAGAATCCACCACCTACTTGCGTCACATCATTGGCGACAATCAGATCCAATCCCTTGCCTTTCAACTTGTCCTTGGCATGAGAGAGCACCTGTTCTGTTTCTGCTGCAAACCCGACAACAACCTGTGATGTGCGCCTGGCTGAGAGCATCGCAAGAATATCGGGAGTCGCTTCGAGCTCAAGCTCGATCACAGATTTCCCCTGTTTTTTCAGTTTCCCTGGAGCGGTCACCCGTGGACGAAAATCGGCAACGGCAGCCGCCATGATCAGGACTGTGCAGGAAGAAAAGTGCCGAGACAAGGCATCGGCCATCTC
>CABVSA010000074.1 GCA_902500805.1 uncultured Nitrospira sp.
GAATTCAAGGAAGCATTGGTGAAGTTGATGGCCAACGAAGGGTTGGTCTCCTTGGATCTCAGCAACGTCGACCGGGTGGATACAGCGGCAATCCAGTTGATGTTGTCGGCTCGCAAGCAGGCACGCATGCTGGTGATGGGGATTCCCCAGGATTTGCAGGACAAACTCAAACAACTCGGGTTCACAGGCGAGTTGAGTGAATAGGGTGTTCTGTCGGTAGCAGCATCGTCAAAGGACTATCGATCATTACCAAGACACTCAAAGAATGAGGACCGTGAGCGCCCAAGAAGGAGACTCTCGGAGATCCTATGCTGAGGAGAAGCCCTCAGTCTCGGAGCTGCTCGCCCATCACCGAGCGTGGAGTACGTTCGCCGACGGGGCCGCCCGTCTGATTCCGGCACTCAAGGCGCAAATGACCGCGGTGACAACCGAAACTGAGCGTGCTGCGGTCGAACTGCTGGTGCAGTTGCAAGCGCTCGCATCGGGTGCCGAGACCATGACATCCGCAACACGGGCTGAGGTGATCGCCAAAGTCGTCATCGCGATGCAGTTTCAAGACATTACTCGGCAAAAGCTGGAACATGTGGGGCAGGCATTGGATCAATTCAAGCGGCATCTGCAGATTTTGCAAAAAGGTCCGCTGACGGAGGAGACCGCTCAAGAGCTCGCCGGACTTGAGCGCATCGAGGAACACTACACCATGGAGGCAGAGCGCCGACTGCATCAGGCCGCGCTCCAACCCCAATATCAGGAACCGGTACCGCTGGAGGCGTCCGACAATGACGAGGATTCGGTGACACTGTTCTGAACGAACGTCGTTTCAGGTGTGGGGTTTCATGTGTGACGGTGTTGAGTACATGAGCCGGTAGACCTGAAACCTGAAACTCGAAAGCCGTGGAGGAGCATATGAGTAAGACCGCACTGATCGTGGATGATTCGCCGACGATGCGCCAGATGGTTGCCTTCACACTGACCAATGCCGGTTTTACCGTGGTGGAAGCCGAGCATGGGAAAGACGCCGTGAACAAAGTTGCGACGGCGGGCAAGATGGATATCGTGGTGACCGATCTCAATATGCCGGAGATGGACGGGATTACCCTCATCAAGGAATTGCGAAAATTGAGCGCGTTCAAGTTTACGCCGATTTTGATGCTCACGACCGAATCGGCGCTCGAAAAGAAGCAGGCCGGGAAGGAAGCCGGAGCAACGGGATGGCTTGTGAAGCCGTTCAATCCCGACACACTTCTGAAGACCATTGCGAAGGTGCTGCCGGCGTGAATCGTTCTACGTATCTTGTGAAGCGTCTGAATCCGCAACGAGATACGCTTCACGTTTCACGCTTCACGAACAACGAGGCTTAGGATGAGCGACGAATTCGCACAATTTCAGGAGGCCTTTTTCGAAGAAGCCGCCGAGCACTTGGCGATCGTCGAGGAAGGTCTGCTGGCGCTGGAGCAGCATCCAAAGGATTTGGAGTTGCTCGCCAAGATCTTCCGTTCGGCCCATTCGATCAAGGGGGCGAGCGGGATGTTCGGCTTCAATGCCGTGACCCAGTTTACCCATAAAATGGAGACCTTGCTCGACTTGCTGAGAAACGGGGAGAAGGCGGTATCCCCGCCGATCGCTGATCTGCTGCTTAAGTCCACCGATTGCTTGAAGACCTTAATTGAAGCCGTGAAGTCCGGGGTGGCGGTGGACGACGAGGTCGTTCAGCGCCTGGCGGCAGAGCTGGCATCTGCATCGGGTGCACAGGCGCCTGTCGTGGCACAGAAGCAGGCCGTAGCCGCTCCGACGCAGTCCGAACATCAAGAGCGTAGCTATCTCATCAAGTGGACGCCGCCGGAGTGGTTGTTTCAACGTGGCCTGGATCCCTTGCAGGTCCTCAAGGAGTTGAACGGTTTTGGAGAGCTGAGTTCGGTGACGCTCGACATGTCCCGAGTGCCGGACCTGGCGGAGATCGACCCTGAAAAGTGCTATCTCTCCTGGGAGCTTCGACTCCTCACAGGCAAGGATCTGAAGACCATCGAGGCGGCCTTCGAGTTTGTCCGCGAGGACAGTAAACTCGTCATAGAAGAAGAACGTGAAGCGTTAAGCGTGAAGCGTGAAACGTCTGAATCCGGACACGACACACGCTTCACGAACGACGACCAACGCGCCGAGGACGGCGCGCCCAAGCCGCTCGGCGCGATCTTGGTGGAGAGCGGGGTGGTGTCACCGGCTGTTCTTGAACAGGCGTTGTCGCAGCAGAAGAAAGTCGGCGAGATTCTGGTCGAGCAGAAGGTGGTGACGCCGCAGCAGGTCGAGCAGGCGCTGCAGAAGCAGAAGCAGCAGGAATCAGCGGCTCAAACCAAGAAAACGGATACGGCCTCCATTCGCGTCGATACGGCCAAGATCGACAAGCTGATCAATCTTGTTGGAGAGTTGGTCATCACCCAATCCATGTTGAGCGATTTGTGCTCGCGCTTCGAGATCAAACAGTTGCCGGTTCTGCTGGAGCGGGTTGCCCAGTTGGAGCGTAACACCAGAGAAATCCAGGAACGAGTCATGGGCATCCGCATGCTTCCGATCGGCACTGCCTTCAGTCGGTTTCCGAGATTGGTCCGCGATCTGTCGACGAAGGCGGGAAAGAAGATCCAGTTGGTACTCTCCGGGGAAGAAACCGAGTTGGATAAGACCGTCATCGAATCCATCGGCGATCCTCTGACACATCTGGTCCGGAATTCAGCCGATCATGGACTGGAGCCACCGGAAGAACGACTGGACAACAACAAATCGGAAATGGGAACGATCCGGCTCAATGCATTTCACGAAGGCGGGAACATTTGCATCACAGTGGAAGACGACGGCCGGGGCCTGAACCGCGACAAAATTATCGCGAAGGCCGTCAAGCAGGGGTTGATCGGGGAAAACGAAAAACTCTCCGACGACCAGATTTGGCCGTTGATCTTCCGCCCTGGATTTTCCACGGCCGAAAAGGTGACGGATGTGTCCGGTCGCGGCGTCGGCATGGATGTCGTCAAGCGGAACATTGAAGCCCTCGGAGGGACAGTCAGTATCAAGACCGTCACAGGAAAGGGAACGACGTTTACGCTGAAGTTGCCGCTCACGCTGGCCATCATCGAAGGGATGACGGTTCGGGTCGGCAAGGAAACCTACATCGTCCCGTTGCTCTCGATTCTGGAGTCGATCCAACCCAAAGCAGGCACCATCAAAACCGTGGTAGGCAAGGGCGAACTGATCAATGTCCGAGGTACCTATCTTCCGATGATTCGGATGTACGAGGTGTTTATCCTGGAACCCGAATATACCAACCCCATGAAGTCGATCTTGTTGATTCTCGAAACCGAAGGGGAGCGGGTGGCGGTCATGGTGGACGAAATTCTCGGGCAGCAGCAGGTCGTGATCAAGAGCATGGAGCAAAACTTCAGGAAGGTCGAAGGGATCGCCGGGGCCACGATCTTGGGAGACGGCACCGTCGGGTTTATTCTCGATGTGCGAGGGCTGCTGGAGATCGCGCGGCACGGCACACCGATTGCCGCCTAGGCGGCAAGTTTCGAGTTCAAAGTTTCAAGTTTCAAGTTTCCAATTTCAGGTTATCCGATAACTTGAAACATGAAACCTGAAACTGCACTGGCGCTGCGACGGGAGAGGAAGAGACGCACAATATGGGCAACGCGTTTGATACGGTTGAGGCGGCTATTCGGGATATTAAGCAAGGCAAGTTCATTATTTTGGTCGATGATGAAGACCGAGAGAATGAGGGTGATCTCGTCATTGCCGCACAATTCACCACCGCGAAGGCCGTCAACTTCATGGCTCAACATGCGCGTGGGCTGATCTGTCTGACTTTGACGCCTGAGCGAGTGGAAGAGCTGCATCTTCCCCAGCAAGCGGCAGAAAATACCGCCACATTCGGGACGGCTTTCACCGTATCGATCGATGCGAAACAGGACATCACGACGGGGATTTCCTCCGCCGACAGAGCCAAGACAATTCAGGTAGCCATTGATCCCAAAAGTACACCGAGTGATCTTGCCAGACCGGGCCATATCTTTCCGCTCAGGGCGCAGCACGGGGGAGTCTTGAAGCGTGCCGGGCAGACAGAGGGATCCGTCGATCTTGCACGGTTGGCCGGTCTGTATCCGGCGGGCGTGATCTGCGAGATCATGAATGAGGACGGCACGATGGCCCGGGTGCCGGCGTTGTCACGGTTTGCCGCCCAGCACAAGCTCAAGATGATCACCATCAAATCGCTCATTGAATACCGCATGAAGCGGGAGCCGTTCGTGACGCGGGCAGCGAGCACGCAGTTACCCACTAAGTTCGGCGCGTTCGAGGCGATCGCCTATCAGAATACAATCGACGGCAGCACGCATCTGGCGCTGGTGAAAGGTTCCATTGAGCCAAGCCGACCCACGCTGGTCCGTGTACATTCCGGCTGTCTGACGGCCGATGTACTGGGGTCGTTGCGTTGTGATTGCGGTGATCAGCTGCACCGGGCGATGGAATTGATCGAACGGGAAGGCCGAGGCGTAGTGTTGTATCTGAATCAGGAAGGGCGGGGGATCGGTCTACTCAACAAAATTAAGGCCTACGGACTACAAGATCGAGGTTCCGACACGGTGGAGGCCAATCTGAAGTTGGGGTTTCAGGCCGATCTGCGGGAGTACGGAGTCGGGGCGCAGATGCTTGCAGACTTGGGTCTCCGATCAATCAGGCTGATGACGAATAACCCGCGAAAGATCGTTGGTATCGAAGGCTATGGCTTGAAGGTCGTTGAACGGGTGCCGTTGGAGATCCATCCGGGTCGAATGAATCTCAAGTACCTGCGAACCAAGAAAGAAAAGCTGGGCCATCTGCTGTTGGCAGTATGAAAGTGAGAAAGTCTGAAAGTTGAGGGCTTCCGCGAACCACGTTCACACTTGATAACTTCCCCACTTGAAAACTAAAGAGGCCGCATCATGGCTCTCATGATCAACAACAATTGCATCTCCTGTGATGCCTGTCTGGCGGCATGTCCCAATCAGGCGATTTTTGAGAAGCGTGCTGATGCCGAGTCCGGCGGCTATCGCGTGAGTGACGGACAAGGGCTCGACGGGACCACCTATGTGATTTCGCACGACCGGTGTACGGAATGTGTCGGCCATTTCGCCGAGCCCCAATGTGCGTCCGCCTGTCCGATCGGGGACTGTTGCGTACCGGATCCGTCGGTTCCGGAAGCAACGGGTGTGTTGTTGGAACGGGCACGACGACTCCATCCTCAGAAGGAGATCCGACATGACATGGTATGGCCGGGGGTCCGAGGATAAAAGGAGCAGAGGTGTAAAGTTTTTTATTTGAGAGCCGATAGAGCCCTGTCGAGCCCGCGAGACGGTCGGGGTGAGAGGTGTGGGCACAGCTTATCGTGCGAGGGGCGGCAGGCCCAATGGAGGAGGAGCTATGGCGGCAGCAGCACTTGAAACCGCGACGAAGGAATTGCAGCAGCAGATCGGGCTGACCACGGATGGGAACCAATTTCTCACCTTTAACTTAGGCGAGGAGCTCTATGGCGTGGATATTCTCCGCGTCCAGGAGATCAAGGGGTATACCGCCGTCACGAAGATTCCAAATACACCCTCCCATATCAAGGGTGTGTTGAATTTGCGCGGCACCATCGTGCCGATTATCGAACTGCGAACCAAATTCAGCATGCCGACCATCGACTACACGGCCTTTACGGTGATCATCGTCGTCGTTGTTCGTGACAAGGTCATGGGGCTGGTGGTCGACGCGGTCTCGGATGTCTTGAACATCGATAAGAAGGATATCCAGCCACCGCCGCAGTTCGGGGCCAAGGTGGATGTGAGTTTCTTGAACGGGATCGGAAAATCGAACGACAAGCTGGTGGCGCTCCTGGACATCGATCGCCTGTTATTGGACGACGAGATGCAGAATGACACGAAAGCGGCGTAATCGGAAAGATAGAGGAGAGATCAGTATGGACGCTGAGCTATCACGGGACGAGGACGAGGCGGGTGTTGAAACATCCGATGATTCTGCGATGCGGCTTCGCATCCAGCACACTAATAAGGAGGGAGGACGATCCATGGACAATGTGAATGTCGAAGAGCTGGTTGCGAAACTGAAAGCGATCGATCAAACGCAGGCCGTCATCGAGTTCAATATGGACGGCACGGTCATCACCGCCAACGAGAATTTTCTGAAGACGCTGAGCTATACCCTCGACGAGATCAAGGGGCAGCACCATCGCATGTTCTGCGATCCAAGCTATGTAAGTTCACCGGATTATCCGGCATTTTGGCAGAAGCTGAATCGGGGCGAGTATGACGCCGGAACCTATCAGCGGGTCGGCAAGGGGGGCAAGGAGGTCTGGATTCAGGCGGCCTACTATCCCCTCATGAACGGCAGCGGAAAGCCCTATAAGGTGGTCAAGTTCGCCTCTGACGTGACGGCCAAGCAAACGGAAATTCTGCACATGCGGGACGAGCTCGAAGTCCGTGAGAGCATCATGAACACGACCAGCATCGTGTCGGAAGCCAACCTCAAGGGCGACATTATGAACGTCAACGAGAAATTCCTTCAAGTGTCCAAGTACCCGAAGAACGAATTAATCGGGTATGGCCACAACACGACGCGCCATCCGGACATGCCGAAAGAGGTCTTTAAGCAAATGTGGGCGACCATCGGCCGTGGGCAGATCTTCCGTGGCGTCGTGAAGAACCGCGCGAAGGATGGGAACCCGTATTATGTCGATGCGGTGATCGCGCCGTTCGTCGACAAGAAGACCGGAAAGCCGCGTAAATATCTGGGGGTCCGATACGACATTACGGAGCAGGAAATTCAACGTCAGAACATGCAGGGCGTCATGGATGCCATCAATAAGTCCTATGCCACGATCGAATTCAAGCTCGACGGCACGATCATGACGGCGAACGACAATTTTCTGAAGACCTTGGGTTACACCATGGACGAGGTCAAAGGCCAGCACCATCGGATGTTCTGTGATGGGGCCTATACGAGTTCTCCCGAGTATGCAGGTTTTTGGCAGAAACTGAACCGGGGAGAGTTTGATGCCGGGGTCTATCGGCGCGTCGGCAAGGGCGGGAAGGAAGTGTGGATCCAGGCCTCCTATAACCCGATCAAGGATGAGATGGGCAGACCGTTTAAGGTCATAAAATTTGCCACTGACATCACCGCGCAGAAACATGCGCAGGCCCAGCTGGAAGCCTGTATGGCTGAAGCGCAACATTCGCTCGGAGCCTTGGCGCAGAGCGATTTGACGCAGTCGATGAGCGGAACCTATGAGGGTGAACTCGACAAGATCAAATCCAGTGTCAATGCTGCGTTGACCACCTTGGCCAATACCATGTCAACAGTGCGTGATGCGGTGGAAGCGGTCACGGCCGGGTCCGAGCAGATCACGAAGGGCAATGAGGATCTGTCGCAACGGACGAGTGAGCAGGCTTCGGCGCTCGAAGAGACCAGCGCGTCAATGGAAGAAATGACCTCGACGGTGAAACAGAACGCCGACAATGCCAAGCAGGCCAATCAGCTGGCCATTGCGGCACGTGACACGGCCGACAAGGGAGGCGCCGTCACGAAGAAGGCCGTCGATGCAATGGGCGAGATCAACAAGAGCAGCAAGAAGATCGCCGACATCATCACGGTGATCGACGAAATTGCATTCCAGACCAACCTCTTGGCCCTCAACGCCGCAGTGGAAGCGGCCAGAGCCGGGGAACATGGACGTGGATTTGCCGTCGTCGCGGCGGAAGTTCGCAACTTGGCCCAGCGGTCGGCCACTGCGGCGAAAGAGATCAAGGGATTGATCAATGAATCGATCCAACGCGTGACTGACGGCAGCGACCTGGTGAACCAGTCCGGCAAGACGCTGGAAGAAATCGTCAGCTCCGTCAAGCGCGTCACGGACATCATCGCGGAGATCACCGCTGCGTCACAGGAACAGGCGAGCGGTATCGACCAGGTGAACAAGGCCATCATGTCGATGGATGAGACGACACAGCAGAACGCGGCCTTGGTCGAGGAAACGACCTCTGCCGCTCAATCGATGAAGGACCAAGCCCAGGAGCTCATGCGGCAAGTGGAGGTCTTCAAGATCTCGCAATCTGAAGGCCATCACGCCGCACGGGCTTCGGTGAGCCACGCAAGCCCCCGACCGGCTCCTAAGCCGATGGCGAAACCGGCAGTCGGTAAGGTGGCGGCGAAAAAGCCTGCTGTCGGTAAGCCGGCGGAGCACAAGCAACCGGCTGGCGTGGCGGCGGGCAACGGCAAAGATCGCCATAGCTCATCCGGGGATGACTTCGAAGAATTCTAAACGCGGTGAAGCGTATCGCGTGAAGCGTGAAGCGACCAAGCTGGTCGTTTCACGTTTCACGTTCTTGGACAGCCGGAAACATGAAACGCTAAACGCGAAACCTGAAACGTCCTACCTCAAATTACCCGAACAGCTCATCGAGCGGTACCTGGAATTCCGGCAGGAGTGGAGTGGAGAGGGTCTCGTTCGCTTCCCGCGCAAGTTCTGTAGGTCGGGCATACCCCTCATCGCTGAGTCGATAGATTTTGACGGTCTCCAACTCGGGGTCCACGATCCAGTATTCCCGTACGCCATAGCGTTCGTAGAGCTTGCGCTTGATGATCTCGTCGGTCTTACGGGTGCCGGCGGAGAGAATCTCGATGACAAGATCCGGCGCTCCTTGAATATTCTTTTCCGTGATGATGGCTGCGCGGGTGGTGGAGATGAAAAGCAGATCCGGTTCCACGACATCCTCTTCCGAAAGGACCACATCGTAGGGAGCAGCGAAGGCTTCTCCGCTCTTTTGGGCTTTGAGGAAATTCGTGAGAGCGGTGAAGAGACGCCCCGAGACTCGTTGATGTTTGGTGTTTGGCGCAGGAGTCATGAAGTGGTCTCCGTCGATAATCTCATGGCGCTTCCCGTCTTTAGGAAAGAGCAGGAAATCGTCATAGTTGAATCGAACACGATGTGGAAGAGCCATAGTGTCCTCCGCTGAATTGATGGAGACGATGATACCCTAACGAAGAACCAGTCAGACCGTCAAGGGCGTGACGTGCCTCAAGGTCGTGAAGCGTCGCGCGTGAAGCGAGTCGGCCAGTAGTCTCATGTCTTAGGTTTCACGTTCTCGGACTGCCTGCAACATGAAACGTTAAACCTGAAACTTGAAACCTGAACCGTGAGACGTGGAAACTTTCACCGAGTATGCGTCGAATTCTATCCTTGCCAATATGATATCATATTGGCATATTTGCAAGGATGATAAAGCGTCATACAGAAACGGAGTTATTACGGCTGCTGGAACAGTTTCCCGCTGTCGCAATTTTAGGCCCGCGTCAGAAGGGCCGTGAAGCGTCGCGCGTGAAGCGTGAAACGGTCATGGCCGTGGAAGCCTGAGGTCGGAGGCAAGCATCCCGCGATTCAAATCTCGGACCTCCAACTCCCCAACGGGCGAATCGTAGTTCATGAAGCGTCCGGTCAATCGTTTCAAGTTTCATGTCTCATGCTTCAAGTTGTCGGATCACATGAAACGTCAAACCTGAAACCTGAAACGTGAAGTTTCTTACATTCCCCCTGAGCCTCTCACTCCTCATCATCCGAGCCGAGAGAACCGGGGCGCTGTGAGGCGCGCTGACCTCTCTCCACACTAGTTCTAAGGCCATCCATGTTGCTAAATGGCTCTATGGACAACGGTCTCCAAAGAGCGTAAATCCTACCGCCATCTTAACAACCGCAACGGAGGCTGAGTGGGGAAGGCTGTACGTCTAAGCCTGTGTGAAGAGCATCAATCGCCCTTTCTCCTCTCCCTGGCCAGAGTCCGACTATCCATTCTCTTACGAATCCAGCACCCTGCCATTCTTTTGACGATGGGCCTGTCGCGACGTCCGGACGATGGCGCTTTGCCGGTCGACCTGCACGGGGTTTCCTGAACAGAATGTTGGGGGGAGTTGCTGAAGTGGCTGATCACACGAAACAAAGCGGGCGTATCAAGTTTCGCACGCAAGACACGCGCAAATTGCAAGAAAGCTCCCGAGCAGACGAGCAATCCACCATGAGCCCGCTCGAACAACGGCCACGTGTCGAGTCTCAATCAGTCATGCTCGAGGCCTTGACCGCCCTGGAATTGGCCATGGAGGGGATTTCCAAGCTTGACGACACCGGGCACTATGTCTTTGTAAACCAGCAATATGCAGCGTTATTGGGCTATCGTCCAGACGAATTAGTCGGTCAATCCTGGGAGATCACGGTCCATCCGGATGACCGACCATCCGTTCTGACGGCATTCGCCAGGATGCTCGAGATTGGGAAAACAGAGGCGGAACTTCGCGGGGTCAAAAAAGACGGAAGCATCTTTTATAAACATGTGGTGCTGGTCAAGCAAGATGGATCAGGAAAGAGAATTCCCGGCCATTTTTGTTTCGTATGGGATGTGACGGAGTCCAAGCGAGTTGAAGCGCTTCACGATGCGGAAAAGCAGGCGTTAGAGCTGGTGGCGAAGGGAGAATCCCTTGAGCGCGTACTCGAGTTTGTCTGTCTGGCCGTCGAGCGGCTTGCGCCTCCCATGCTCTGTTCCGTCATGCTGACGGATCACGATGGAATCCATCTGGTGTTGGCGACGGCTCCAAACCTTCCGGACAAGTACAATCAGGCGATCAAGAGGATCCCCATCGGGCCGGCGATCGGGTCTTGCGGAAGCGCAGCCTACTTTCAACAACCTGCCATCGCGGCGGACATTGCGACGGATCCCTTGTGGAAGGATTACGCCTCAGTCGCGCTGACCCATGGGCTAAAGGCCTGTTGGTCGCTGCCGATCATGAGTGCTGCCGACGGGCTGCTTGGAACACTCGCAGTCTACCATGACAAGCCGCGGGAGCCGCAGCCGACCGATCTGAAGATCCTTGAGCGAGTCAGCCGGATAGCGGCCATTGCCATCGAACATGCGCATATGATGGAGGCAGTGAGGGAAGGCCAGGAGCGGTTTCGGGCCGCTGTTCAGGGATCCAACGAAGGGATCTGGGATTGGAATCTCGCAACCAACGAAGTCTATTTTTCCTCTCGGTGGAAAGCGATGCTTGGCTATGAAGACCATGAAATTGCTCATACCTACCAAGAATGGGAATCTCGTTTGCATCAAGAAGATCGCGAGAGAGTGTTGTCCCACCTGTCCGACTCCCTTGAGGGGAGAGTTGCGCGCTATGAGGTCGAGTTCCGCCTGCGTAAGAAAGACGGAGTCTATTGCTGGATCAATGCCTGCGGGATCGTGATCCGTGACGCCGCCAACCGCCCCGTTCGTATGGCCGGGTCTCATACGGATATTAGCGAACGTAAACGAGAAGAAGCTCTCCAGGTTGCGGAGAAGCAGACGTTGGAGTTGGTTGCCAAGGGGACGCCGCTCAATGACGTGCTGACGTTCATGTGCCATGCAATTGAAGCGGTGACGGAGCCCATGCTCTGTTCGGTGATGCTGGTTTCTAAGGACCAGACGGCTCTCCTATTCAGTGCAGGCCCCAGTTTGCCGGAGGAGTATACCTGCCTGCTCACGAGCATTCCGATCGGTCCGGCTGCCGGCTCCTGTGGCACTGCCGCCTATCACGGAACTCCCATCATCGCGGAAGACATCACGGTTCATCCGCTCTGGGCGAGCTGTGCGCATGTTGCCCTGCGACATGGCTTGCGGGCCTGCTGGTCGCAGCCGATAAAAGGTTCGACCGGAATGGTGCTCGGCACGGTGGCTGCCTATCATCGGGAGCCTCGGGTTGCACAACCGGCCGACCTTAGGCTGGTGGAGCGGGTGAGCTCCATTGCGGCACTCGTCATCGAGCATGCCTCCATGCTGGAGGCGCTAAAGGAAAGCGAGGCGCGGTTCCAGGCTTTCATGTGCCATAGTCCGGCGGTCTCGTTTATTAAGGATATTGATGGGCACTACATCTATGGAAATCCTCCGTTCGAAACACTGTCAGGTCTGTCGAGGGAAGACTTAAAGGCTAAGACGGTGTTTGACTTTGTGCCGCCGGAGATCGCAACCAGGATTTCTCAACAGGACAAGGCGGTGTTGGCAGGGGGGCACACCCTTAGGACAGAAGAATCACTGCCTGGTCCAGACGGAATCACCAGACACTGGCTTGTCAGTAAATTCCCGCTTGGGATGGCACAATGTGAGTTGCTGGGTGGCGTGGCTGTCGACATCACTGAACGGAAGTCGCTCGAACGCGAAACCAAGGACCAAACTGATCGTCTTCGTCTGGCGATGGACATTGCCAGACTGGCTACCTGGGATTGGAATATTCTGACCAACCAGGTGATCTGGTCGGAGAACTGTGAAGAGGTGAAGGGGCTGCCTCACGGCTCGTTCGACGGGACGTTTGAAGCCTATCAGCGCGTCGTGCATCCGGAGGACCTGCCAAGACTGCGTGACGATATTCAATGCGCATTGAACGGTCAGAAACCCTACCATACAGAGCACCGAATTGTGCCGCCGACCGGCGAGGTGCAGTGGGTCGAAGGAAACGGCGTGGTGTATCGAGACGAGATGGGCCGGCCTATTCGGATGGTGGGCACGGTGAGGAACATTACCGAACAGAAGCGCATGGAACAGGCCCTGCGGCTGAGCGAGGAGCGGTACGCCAGGGCCACAGCGGTGGGAAGGGTCGGAGTCTGGGAACTCAATGTCCAAGCAGGGACCTATTATGGTGACACGAATCTCAAGGCGATGTTCGGCTATCAGCCGGACGAGCTCTCAACCGATCCGTTTGTCTGGCTGAATCTGGTGCACCCGGATGACCAGTCCACTGCGATGGCCAATTATCAGCGAATCGTGAGTCGCGAAGCCGACGAGTATAACTATGAATTGCGCATGATCAGGAAAGACGGCACGGTGATCTGGAGCGACATCCGAGGCCATGCCCTGCGGGATAGTGACGGTCAGCTGACGCATTTGATCGGCGCCACTCTTGATATTACGACTCGCAAGCAGAGCGAGGTGAGTCTCCTGCGTACTCAGTTCGCGATGGATCAGGCAGTGGATGCTGTCTATTGGATCGATTCGCAGGCGAGAATTCTCTACACCAACGAGGCGGCCAGCGCCATGCTGGGCTATACGAAAGAGGAATTCTTGCGTATGACGGTGCACGATCTGAATCCTGACTTTCCGGCGGCGGTCTGGCCTGGGTGGTGGGAGGAGGTCAGAGCGAAAAAGGTGGTGTCAATCGAGACTAACCACCTGACGAAAGACCGACGGCTAGTTCCGATCGATATCCGTGTGGCGTTTCTGGCCTATGGGGGCCAAGAATTCCACTGTGCCTTTGTTCGGGACATCAGCAAACGCAAAGCGGTAGAAGAGGCAGCCCATCGCTCCCTCACACTGCTGCAGTCTGTGTTGCACGCCACGCCGATCCGTGTGTTCTGGAAGGATCGCGAATCACGCTTCCTCGGATGCAACCAGAATTTTGCTCTCGATGCGGGGTGCACTGACGCTCAGGGGATAGTAGGAAAGACTGATGACGATCTGATATGGCACAAGCAGGCGGCGCTGTACCAGGCTGATGATCGCCTGGTGATGGAATCCGGTTTGCCCAAGCTGGATTTTGAAGAGCCGGGAACCACGCCGGACGGGAAGCCGATTTGGTTGCGAACCTCGAAAGTGCCGTTGCGCGACGAGCAGTGGCGTGTCATCGGCGTGCTGGGCGTGTATGAAGACATCACTGCGCGGAAACGGATGGATGGAGCGTTACGTGAGAGTCAAGAACGGTTTGAGTTGGCTGTCAGCGCCACCTATGACGGTATTTGGGACTGGAATATTCTGACAGGGGAACAGTATTGGTCCGATCATCACCTTGAACTGTTCGGGCTGAGACCTGGTGACCTCACCCCCACATATGATCTGTGGCTTTCGCTGGTGCATCCCGATGATGCTGAATTGGTCCATCAGGCCACCTGTCGGCATCTTGAGACTCGTGAGCCGTACGACATCGAAGTGCGGGTGAGGATGAAGGACGGTTCCTACCGCTGGTTTCATGACCGGGGACAGGCAGTGTGGGATGAATCAGGCTGTCCGTTGCGCATGGTCGGTTCTATCACGGACGTCACTGCACGCAGACAGGCTGAAGAGGCCATCTGGAGAGCCAATGCGGAACTCGAGCAACGGGTCGTAGAGCGGACGAAGGAGTTGGCCACTGCCAATCGGGCGCTAGAGCTGGAGATCGTTGAACGGAAACGAGTAGAAGACCGACTGCAACGAACCCAGTATGCCGTGGATCATGCTGCCGACCAAATCTTCGTCATCGATTCGAAGGGATGCTTTCTCGATGTGAATGAGTCGGCCTGCCGGCGACTGGGCTATACCAAGGAAGAGCTGCTCACGATGTCGGTGATGGACATCGATCCGGACTTTCCGCCTGAAGCCTGGGATGCCTGTTGGGCAGCAGTGACACGAGAGGGGCAGCGTCGCATCGAGACGAGACATTGCAGTAAGTCCGGCGAGATCTATCCGGTTGAGGTAGTCGCGAACTATCTGTATCACGGGGGGCAGGAGCTTGATTGTGCCATCATTCGCGACATCACTGATCGCAAGCAGACGGAAGCCGCCATACGTGAAAGTGAACTGCGGTACAAGCTGGTGACGGAGGCGACATTCGATGCGATCGCACTGCACGACAACGGAGTGCTGCTGGAAGTCAATGCCGGGTTGGAGCAGATGTTCGGTTATGAATCAGGAGAACTTCTCGGACGCTCGATTCTCGATCTCGTCGCCGATGAGTCTCGTGATCAGATTGTCCTGAATATGCAGAATGATGTGGCCGGCCCCTACGAAGCGATGGGACGACGCAAGGACGGCACCACGTTTCCGGGTGAACTTGTGGTCAGACCGTATCGTTATCGCGGTAAGGAGGTTCGGTTGGTGGCCGGCCGCGACATTACCCTGCGGAAGCAGTTGGAACTGCAGTTAGCACGCCATGCCGAAGAGCTCGAGCGCGAAGTTGCGGAACGGACATCAGAAATCGCGAAGCTTGAGGCACAACGGGCACAGACGGAAAAACTGGCCGCAGTCGGTCAGATGGCTGCTGCGGTCGCGCACGAGATCAACAATCCGATTGCCGGCATCAGGAACGCCTTTACGCTTGTGAAACAGGCTGTGGATCCCGCTCATCCTCACTATGAATTTGTCGGGATGATCGATCGGGAAATTACGCGGGTCGCATCCATCGTGCAGAATATGTATCAGTTGTATCGTAAAGAACCGAGCAAGGCGGAGCCGGTCGATCTGGCGCTGCTCCTACGGGACCTGGAATCCGTGTTTGCCAAGAGGCTGTCCCAGCTCGGCCTGACGTTGGTGGTGACCCAGGCGCCGCTGAGGTCGAAGCTCCTGGTTCCACAGAGCGACCTGCTGCAAGTCTTGATGAATTTGGTCCAGAATGCTCTCGACTCGTCGCGCGGAGGGGGAACGATCACGTTGAACGTCCGTCAGGATGCGGACATTGTACGGATCAGTGTGTCTGATGAGGGAAGCGGTATTCCACCGGACGTGTTGCCGCACATCTTTGATCCCTTCTTTACGACGAAGACCGAGAAAGGACAGAAGGGGATGGGGTTGGGCCTCTCCGTGTCCCAGAGTCTCGTGATGGCGATGGGCGGAAGGATGAAGGTGCAGACTGAACAGGGCGCTGGGTCGACCTTTTGGATCATCCTGCCTGAGCCTGCGACGGGGAGTCAGACTTCTGGTCTTCAGAACATCATTGAGGAGGTCCTGACACATGAGACATGAGTCTCCAAGAATTCTGCTTGCTGATGACGAGGATACGTTCCGACTGTCTACAGCCAAGCTCCTGGAGCAAGAAGGGTATCAATGCGATTGTGCGCAGGACTCTGAGGAAGCGAGTCGGTTGTTGACGAACCAACACGACGTGCTCCTCTCCGATATTCGGATGCCGGGTAATATGCAGTTCGAATTTCTCCACGATATCCGGAGGCGGTTTCCTTCGCTTCCGATCGTGCTGGTGACCGGCTATCCCTCCGTGCAAACAGCCGTTGAAGCGCTGCGCCTGTCGTTCACCGATTACTTGCTCAAGCCGGTCGACTGGCTGGATTTACTTCGAGCCATCAATCAAGCCGCGGAAAAGTCGCGCATTCTACGCATGACGGATGTCGCGCGTGATGAAGCGGATCGAGTCGGGACTGCGCTGGACCATGTCCGGGAGATCCTGTCGAGGCCGGGAACGAGGCCAAGTGAACGCGAGCTGGCATGGTCGATCGAGGCGTTCTTGAGTCAAAGTGTCGGACAGATGGCGACGCTCGCGACGGGAATTCGTGCGGTCATGGCGAATCCGTCGGCCGCCACGAGCGAGTCGACGGCGGATGTCTGTCGCGTGCTGGACTGTCCGAGACGCGTGGCCTATCGGGATGCCTTGGAAGGCACGATAGAGGTTCTTGAGAAGACGAAGTTTGCCTTTCGGTCCAAGGAGCTGGGTTTCTTACGGAGAAAGATCGAGGACTTGCTCAAGACGGATGGGGTGGGTGGAGCCGGATCGATGCCAATGGAACCAGAGAGCGGAGACAGAGGTTGACGTGGGCGCTGGTGCACGCTCGTGCCGGTGCTGCCGGATCAGCCGGTGTCCGAGTGTGGTATCCCTTTATGTTTTCAGTTCCTGATCCGATAACGGTTTGATACAGTCGAGATAGATCGGTCGAGCGGAAGGCTCGAACCGCCTAGCGGGCAGGAGCAAGACCTGTCAGTTGATGGCGCATTTGGAGGCTCTGGTGCAAGAGCGGACGGGTGCGCCATTTGTATTTTGTGGAGGTCGTACGATTGCGCGTGTCAGGCCGGACGCGACGATCGCGCGCCCCTTCAAGGAAGAAGGAAAGGTAGTCAATGCCCTGGTTGCCGCTTGATCCGGTCCTGCTTCGCCTTGGACTCTATATCAAAATCGATCACGGGTGGATGGAGCATCCCTTCGTCCGCAATGTTTTTACGGTCTCGTCACCGACTGAAATCGCGATCATTCGGAAGCACCATCTCACCAAGCTCCTGTACGACCCCGAACTGTCCCATGCCGATGTCGTGGAAGCGATTACCAATCCGACCGGTCCTGTGCATGAGTTCGAAATCGATGCCGAGACGGCGCAGGATGCCGAAGCCGATGAAGCCTCGATTCTGAAGGAAAAGCACCGACAGATTCAGAGTGCCCTCGACCATCGCAAGGCGATTGATGAGAACTGCCGCAACTATACCAATGCCGCGAACGAGGTCTCGGTCATGATGGCCATGGCCAATGCGGGACAGGCAGATATGTTGCACTCGGCTGAGAAAATCCTGTCGGCGATGACGGGTGTCGTCGAGCAGGGGGAGGTGGCCCTCAGCCTGGTTTGTGCGGAGAGCCGACCTGAGCCCGGACAGGAGTTGGCGATGCAGGGCATCAACGTCAGTGCCCTGGCCACGATGACGGCGAAGACGCTCGGCCTGAGTGCTGAGGAAATCGCACATGTCGGGATGGGAGGGCTGTT
Organism: uncultured Nitrospira sp.; assembly: GCA_902500805.1. Classification (GTDB taxonomy): domain Bacteria; phylum Nitrospirota; class Nitrospiria; order Nitrospirales; family Nitrospiraceae; genus Nitrospira_D. The sequence goes on from CABVSA010000074.1 coordinate 17,528, forward strand.
CCACAATATCGGCATGGGTCGCGTGCCCTTGGCTGTCCGTGTCAAAAGCGAGGAGGATCTTTCTCCGACTGAGGTTAAACTGCTTCGTATGTATCCGCAGCTCGGCAAGGAGATTCTTGAAGCGATTTCCGGTGTGCCTGAAGCCGTCGTTGAGATCGTCTATCAACACCGGGAATATCTCGACGGCACCGGGTTTCCCAAGCGTCTCATTAACGGCGACATTGCCAAGACGGCACGGTTGGTAGGGACGGTGGTCGAGTATAACCTCCTCTCCAGCGACCAACGTTCCGCGCGCTACATGGGGCCGGCGCAGGCCTTATCGTATGTGTATACAAAGCTGAAGAACAAATTCGGCCCGGATGTGGTCGAACCGTTTATTGCCACGGTGACGGTGTTTCCTCCTGGGTCCTTCGTCGAACTGAGCGATGGGAGTTTTGGACTGGTGTTGAAGAGTAATACGCAGGAACGATTGCGGCCCGTCGTCATGCTCTATGAGCGGCAGGCGTCACACGATCAGCCGGCCATCATCGATCTGGCGCGAGAACGTTCGATATCCATTGAAAAAGCTCTCGATCCGAAAGGGCTTCCGGAGCGGGTGAAAGATGCACTCCTTACGACGAAGCTGCAAGGGTATGTGATCACAGGAAAGTAGTCATCTCAGTCTGCTCTCGCCTGTCCTTGCGAGAAGGTTCTCATCTCTGCCTATCGATGAGGCACTGGATCCATTTTGATTCTGAATCTATTTCGATACAGAATCATTTTTGATTCACC
>CABVSA010000075.1 GCA_902500805.1 uncultured Nitrospira sp.
TCGCCTTTGCGGTAAACTCCTTGGCGTGAGGGTAAAAGAGATAACTACAGCCGCTCGTGCTCAACAGGAGCAGCCCTATCAATACAAGTCGCCCGTTCCATCCCATATGCGGTCCTTTCTCAAAGTGGCTGATTGAGCAGGAAGAACCCCTCCCCACCACCTGACGTGACAGGGGAGGTTCTTCGCGTACGAGAAATGCAAACTAGACCTTGATTGTTACAGTTTGCACGGCTGCCTGAACCTTGGCTGCCATTTCCGGTGGGATCGACTCCAACTTGTGGCATTGCTTTGCGTGAGTGGCAACGAGCTGCATCAATTCCGCCTCGGTTTCAGCCCGTACTTGGAACCCGCAGCCCCCGGATGGTTGCACGTCCAGACAGCCGAGTTGTTTGTACTGTTTGTCTGCCATGATTCGCCTCCTCTGGTTTGAGAGTGGGATCGTGATGATTAGTGCTCGTGCCCGGGAAGCCATGGGACTCTACCGGCACGGTCGTACGTTCCCTACTCGGGTTGCACCGAATCTTTCATCTGGCTCACGTTCACTGCGATGGTAGTGGATTCGTCTAGGGAGATCAACTCTTGATGTGCGGTGGCCTCGACTGGTGGTAGCCTGTGGCTGCGCCTTCAAGGTCCGACTTAATGTGCCGGTGTCCGAGGGCAAGATTTGCTGCAGGTGGATAGACACGGGTATTTGGTGCGTCTTCCCGCGAGAAGGGGGACGTGAAGCAGCGAATGGATATGACTAGGGGTTGTCCGATTCCCAGGAGACGAGCACGGTTCACAAAATGAGAGGGGGGAGAGATCAAGCCCTCCCCATGTCCTATGGATTCGTAAGCAAGATTCTGAATCAGATATTGATCAGGCGGTTGTGTCGCTGGCATTTGGCCAGAGAGACAATGAGGCTCCAACCACCAGATACACGATACCGATGATGATGGCCCCGAGGTTGAGCTCATACCATGCGTTCATCCCAAGGAATAGCTCGTTCAGAATAAGACCCAGGACCAACATCACAAACCCAATCCAATTGATGAAACTCATGCCCATGGGTTGTCTCCTTTCAGTGATGGGGTGTGCCCAGCTAGTAGGCCCCTGTTGATAATGAACTGCTGCTGACGACGTTGCGTTGCGCTCCAGAATTGTAGCCCTCGAAAGTTATGAGTGGTCCAACTCATATTCGCGCTTCCTGGTGAGTCGATTCTCCCCGCAAGGAAAGCCATATCCCGACAGCGAGATAAATGATTGCTGGGAATATGGTGGACAGATTGAAATCGTACCACACGTTGAGGTACACGACCTCATTGAAAAAGAGTGCACTGAACAGCATCACAAATCCGATTACGTTAAACCAGCGAATGGCCACGGGAGCTACCTTTCGTTAGCGGTCTAGCAGACTCAGTCGGTATATCGGCTCTTCTTTGTGCTTGCAGCAGCAGTGTCGGGAGAAATTGTACGTCAGGTTCATCAAAAAAATCTACGGGGAAATGGCGGGCTTCTTCTTATGAAGTTGGGAAAAAGATGGTTCGGATTATCGCTCATTTAGATATGGACGCGTTCTTCGCGGCGATTGAGGAGCGGGATACTCCCGCCCTTCGAGGTATTCCGCTGGTAGTCGGGGCAGACCCTCTGGGTGGGAGGGGGCGTGGAGTGGTGTCTACGTCGAACTATTTGGCGCGTGCGTACGGGATTCACTCTGCGACACCGATTTCCACGGCGTGGCGGCTGTCGGAGGCTGCACGTCGGGCTGGAAGGCCGGCGGTTGCCTTTGTCTCGGTCGATATGCCCAAGTACGCGCGTGTCTCAGATGAAATCATGGGTATCGTCAGGCGATTCATCCCTGTCGTGGAGCAGGCGAGCATTGATGAAACCTATGGCGACTTGAGTTTCACGGAGTCCTATCGAGCCGCAACATCGCTATCCCGAGAGTTGAAGGCTGCGATCTATACGGCAGTACGGCTGACGGCCTCAGTCGGCATTGGGCCGAACAAACTGATCGCCAAAATTGCATCGGGGATGTCAAAGCCGGACGGGCTGACGGTCGTCTGTGAGGAGGAAGCCGAGTCCTTTCTGGCACCGCTTTCACTGCGGGCCATCCCTGGCATCGGCCCTAAGACGGAAGCCCTGCTTGCGAGGCAAGGGTTCATGTGCGTGCAGGATATGAAATCGTTGACGGCATCACAACTCGATGAATTGCTTGGGAAACGCGGGGTCGATCTCTATGAAAAGATTCGCGGCCGAGATATTATCCCGCTTGAAGAATATGCTGAGATCAAGTCACTCAGCGAGCAGCACACCTTCGAGGCCGATACGCTCGACAGCCAGCGACTACTCATGGAACTGGAACTTCTCGGCCAGGGTGTGATGGAGCGGTTGCAGCAGGAGGGATTTCAGTCATTTCGGACAGTCGTTCTGACTGTCCGATTCGCCGATTTCAAAACTACATCGCGTACCCATACGATGGAGGAACCAGCCGGCGATATGGCAACGCTGCGCCGAGAGGTCTTGAGGTTGCTCATGCCGTTCCTCGACCGTCGTGAAAATCCTCATCGTCAACTCATCCGCCTGCTTGGCATTCGCGTGGAAAAGCTGGTGTGATCGATCATGCTGGCCTAATTCTGGGCAAGCGAGTGAGAGGGCCAAGCCCGAAGTCATTTCTGGTGGTGCGTGAATTCATGTAGGGCAAGGGTCGGTTTTTAGTGTGGTCATACGTCTAATTGTGTATGTCTTTTCATTCATTTGAAATTATCTAGAAGAATCAATGGAGTGGGAAGGTAATCCACCGGAAGAGTGAACTCATTTCCCTTCGCTTTATGGATGGAGCCTTATGAAAGAAAACGCAAGGGAAAGTAGGGAATCCCCGCAATACTTCAGTAGAATCATTGGAGGCGAATTCAAAAACGTTTCACAGGTATGACACTTGCTCAACATGCACACTGTTGTGTGATAAAGCGATGTCCGAGGGGAAACGTCTCTAAAGCGAGTGATGGCCAATATGGGAAATCTGAATCTCACAGTTCTATCGGCGGCTACCAGGAAAGAATCGAAGGGTCTACTTTCAGATCGCCGACGAGAGGTACGGGTTGAAGGGGCCAAGGTTTGTGCCTACAGCCTCTGCGAATCGATCGAAGGTGAGCGGCTTATGATCGAACAGGGTGAGGTCTACAGTCTAAATCGCAGTGCGTGTGGGATTCTCCTATTAATGGGTAGCCGGCCAGGCAATCAACAGCTTCTGGAACTTCATGTCCCTCAGGCCCGGTGGGAATATGTCGTGAATCTTTATGAGGTTCAGTGGAGCAAGATCCTGCCCGTTGAGTCACACGGCAATCTCTTTCTGGTCGGTTGTCGCCTCCTACTAGGAACATCTCGATACTGGGCATTCAGTGCGCAGTAAGAAGATCCGCAAGGCTCCGTCTCAAGAAAGAACAAGCCAGCCAGCGTATTTTCGCGTCTCGACAGATTTCTTCTGATTCCAATCCCAATTCTCCTGGGCTCAAATGATGTCGGAATGTCCAACCTGGGAGAGTGGGAGTATGAGCTGGGCGCCGTCTGTTGCTCGCCTGGCGCAATGATGGCCATCGATGAAACTCCATCACAGGCATCAACAGGGCATGGTTCTTCATGCGGCCTTCTGGTAGAATTTAGAGAAGGGAAGCGCGTTGGTAGTGTGGCGGAGAGTCAAGAAGATTGAGATGTCGTGTTGATGATCGCGAGCTTGGACGGCAGTGCAAGGGATCAGCAGCAAATGATGTTAAGTCTGCTAGTATTACAACTGTGCATGGAAACTTGTTGGACCTCCAGCGTTTGAGTAGTTGGATGACAATACACCGAGTGGATCAAATCTTCCTGAAGGTTGATGCTGACCGATGAATGAAGGTCGTGCTTTCGGTCGCTTCAATTGGCAATAACATCATCAACATGCGTTACCGTCCCGAAATAGATGGCTTGCGAGCCATCGCCGTCATTCCCGTCATATTATTCCATGCCGGTGTCCAGCTTTTCAGCGGGGGCTTTATCGGTGTGGACGTGTTCTTTGTCATCAGCGGGTACTTAATTACCACGATCATTCTTGCCGAACTTGAGACCGGTCAGTTTTCACTGCTGAAGTTTTATGAGCGACGTGCCCGGCGTATTCTGCCTGCGTTGTACTTGGTCATGGCGGTGTGTCTGCCCTTTGCCTGCTTGTGGCTCATGCCGAGCGACGCGATAGAGTTTGCGAACAGTGCCATAGCGGTTGTGGTGTTTGCGTCGAACATCTTTTTTTGGCAGCACAGTAATTACTTCGATGCCGGCACAGAGCTGAAGCCGCTGCTGCATACGTGGAGTTTGGGGGTAGAGGAGCAGTTTTACGTCCTGTTTCCACTCGTTCTGATGTTTGCCTGGCGCATGGGGCGAAGGAGGATTGTAAGACTTGTGGCAGTTGTGGCGCTCCTCAGCTTCGCGCTAGCTGTGTATCTGAGCAGCACGAAACCGGTCGCGGCGTTTTTTTTATTGCCGACTCGTGCATGGGAATTGGCCGTGGGTTCCCTTATCGCGTTCTACCTGGAAGCGAACGAGCGTGACCGGATCCCTCTGGTTCTCAAACAAGTGCTCAGTCTCATTGGGTTCGGATTGATCGTTGTCGGAGTCCTGACTCTCAGCAAAGAGACCCCATTTCCTGGTATGTATGCGTTGATACCCACAGTCGGTGCCGGGTTGATAATCGTGTTTGCCTTGCCGGACACATTTGTTGGGCGGTTGTTGATGAGTAAAGTGCTCGTTGGGGTGGGGCTGGTCAGCTACAGTGCCTACTTATGGCATCAGCCGTTGTTGGCGTTTGCCCGCCATCGAAGCCTGGCTGAGCCTGATGAAGTGGTTGTCGCAGGCCTTGTCGCGCTGGCGTTCGGCCTCGCCTATGTTACGTGGAGGTATGTCGAAACGCCATTTCGTCGTGGGGCGCTCATCTCGAAACAATTACTGTGGAGAGTGTCGTTGGCTTCTGCGGTGGTGCTCGTGGTCTCCACCGTCGGTTTGCAGCTGGCTACCGTGGAAGGGAAAACCAAGCTCGCAACAGATATGGAAGCGCAATGGCGAATCTATACATGTTTTTTTGAAGTGGACCAGCCCTATACTACGCTCTTGCAGAACCACTGTGACGGGGCATCAGAGGCATCCGTTCAGACACACGATGGTACGTCCCGACCCTCGAATCGATTTGTATTGTATGGAGATAGCCTCGCTGCCCAATTATACCCAGGGCTTGCACGTGTGCTTGGCGAGGATCGCATCATACAACTAACAGGTGGGTCTTGCTGGGCCGTGCGTGTGACGGCGGGGCGGTGTGCTGATTTCTACGACTGGTTTGTGAATGACTATGTCCCTAACCATAAATTGGATCCAATTATTGTGTCATCCAACTGGTTGCGGCTGTATGAAAAAATCGGGGACGAAGAATTTCGACTTCAACTCGCTGGGTTATTTGAGAAATTGAAGGACCATCGAGTCATCATCTATTCTCAGGTCGCCCGGCTCTCAGCCGACGTGCAGCGGTATACTTATAAGCTTGAGATGTTTGAGCAAGGGATTCCCAAGACTCTCAAATTAGGGACGGACGACTTAGATGCTGTGAATGCCGTCCTTTCTGAAGAGTCTGAAAAGTTTGGTTTTGAGTTTATCGATATCTCTCAGTTGTTCTGCGCTCGATCTCAGTGTGATGTGGTGAAAGACGGGGTGGTGTATTTTGGAGATAGACTTCATCTAACCACGCCAGGTTCCGTCCTCGTCGCGCAATTGACACATGGCATGTTGACGCGAAAGCACACTGACCTCCCTTCTCGGGGATCGGATACAGCGGGCGACGCCAGCACTGTTGGTAACGAGGCGCTCATGGTCCGCAACCTAGATGGTACTATCCGATACTGGAGTCCTGAGGCCAAAGCTCTGTATGGATGGGAGCCTCAGGATGCATTGGGGAGCACTTCCCATCGACTGCTCAAGACGGTGTTCCCTGTTTCGCTTGATGTGATTCAAGAGGAGCTTCGCGCAAAGGGGAGATGGGTAGGGCAGCTCATCCATGTGCGTCGGGATGGATCACGAGTCACAGTGAGAAGTGAGTGGAGCCTCACGCGGAGTCCCACTTCTCAAGATCAACCGGCTACGGTGATCGAGGTCAACGATCCTCTGTCAGCCTCCAGCTCTGATTCTTCTAGGGGCGAGATGGAATTGCTGTCGCTCCTGCGTCAACCCAGATGCTCAAGCAGCTCTCCTCAGTGCCAGCGGGTTTCTTGATTATCGATTGATTGCAAGACGAGATAGCCGTATTCTGCCCGCGTGGTCTTCTGGTTTGTTACCCTCTATCTTCTCCTCTCTATCGGCATCGGACTGTTCGCCGCGACACGCGTGCAAAATTCCAAGGACTTTGCCGTGGCTGGGAGGAGTCTGCCCCTGCCGGTGGTCATCGCCACCGTGTTTGCGACGTGGTTCGGTGCGGAAGCGGTGCTGGGCATCTCTGCCACATTCGTCAAAGAGGGTCTTCGTGGCGTCGTGGCTGATCCATTTGGATCCAGCATGTGCTTGATGCTGGCCGGGCTGTTTTTCGCTCCTCGCTTGTATCGCCTCAATCTACTGACGGTGGGAGACTACTATCGTTACCGGTACAACCGTACGGTCGAAGTCCTCTGCACGCTCTGCATCGTCGCCTCATACGTAGGTTGGGTGGCGGCCCAATTCAAGGTGCTGGGGCTGGTCCTGAATGTGGTGACAGATGGTGGAGTCAGCCAACCGGTTGGGATCATGATTGGCGCGATGATTGTGCTCACCTATACGACGTTTGGAGGGATGTTTTCAGTTGCCATTCTCGATTTCGTACAAATCTCAGTGATCATGGGAGGGCTTCTCTATATTGCCACCATTGTTGGTGATCTGGCTGGCGGTGTGCCTGCGGTGATCACCCACGCAGCGGAGGCCGGTAAGCTCGACCTGTTTCCGCCGCCGACGCTCGTAGAGTGGATTCCTTTTCTGGGTGCTTGGATAACCATGATGCTTGGATCGATCCCACAGCAGGATGTGTTCCAGCGGATCACCTCGGCGAAGAACGAGCAGACAGCCGTGCGGGGGGCGCTATTGGGGGCCGGACTCTATTTCGCATTCTGCTTTGTTCCGATGTTTCTCGCCTATTCGGCCACGTTGGTGGATCCTGACAAGTTTGGAGCCCTGCTGGAGCAGGATTCCCAGCTAGTGTTGCCGACGTTAATCTTGCAGCATACGCCGGTGGCTGCGCAGGTGATCTTTTTCGGGGCGCTGCTGTCAGCCGTGATGAGCTGTTCCAGTGCGACATTGTTGGCGCCGTCGGTGGCGCTCAGTGAGAATGTGCTTAGACCATTGTTTCAACACGTGAATGACTCGGAGTTTCTGCGCCTGATGCGCATAGTCTTGGTAGCATTTGCCTCACTCGTGTTGGTCGTTGCACTCTGGTCCGATGCGACCATCTACAAGCTTGTTGTCAGTACGTACAAAGTGACCTTGGTGGCGGCGTTTATCCCACTCTTTGCGGGGCTTTATTGGAAGCGAGCCACAGCGCAAGGAGCTGGATGTGCCATCATAGCCGGGCTTGTGAGTTGGCTGCTATTGGAACTGGTGAGTCAACCGACCGATGTATGGCCTCCGCAACTGGTTGGGTTCCTGGTGGCGGGCATCGGGATGGTCGCAGGGTCACTCCTACCGCCATTGGCATCTCGATCCACAAGACAGGAGGGGAAAGCGAACGCCGACTCATAGCTGGGTGGCTTCCTCACCTATTCGCCTGAGGGCTATGTTGGTCACGTTAATGACTCAGCGTGAATCGCACTGCGCGAAGGAGTTCCGGTGGCGAAAAAGGCTTCTGAATCACCCGCCTGGCGCCAAAGAGTTTCGCAATATTCAAAAAACTCTGGTCACCAGTTGCCCCGGTCATGGCAATGACTCTGGCGTCTAGGAATTCCCGAGTCAAAGCCAGGGTGACTTCCATCCCGTCCCGTTCCGGCATCAAGATATCGGTGATGACAAGGTCGGTGGGTTTCTCGCGATAGAGCGTGAGCCCAACGTGACCGTTTGCAGCCTCTCGAATCTGATGTCCATCGTCCTCGAGTATGCGGCGTAAGAGCACTCTGAGTGAATCGTCATCATCGACGATCAAGATGGAAGCCATGCTGCCCTCCCCGCAACTAGACAGATGAGCGAATACCTCGAGGCCGAGATGCTGTAGTACGTCGCTGTCATGCTGCTTGCCTCATGACGGAAGGCAGGTCTGTTTCGAACTCGTCTTCACTGTAGTCCTTGTCACCGCTTGGGATGGTGAGCACTGGCTCTGGTCTCGTCCGGCGGTGTTGCTCGATGACCGGATCATGAACGTTCCCGCAATTCATACAACGGTGGCCGCTCGCCCACATATGTCCAATGGTGCCGTCAAAATCCAAGAAATGTTCCCTTACCATTAGCCCCTGACAACGTGAACAGCTCATGGTCATCCTCCCGGTGAAAGGGTTGCGTGGCTGGTGTCTGTTAGAAGAAGGGTAGCCAAGCAGGAGAGGAACAGGTAGACACCAAGGAAGTACCCTGGAAGAAGGGAGGTGCAGGTGAGGCAGCGCCATGTTCAATGTGCAGGAGATTGGCGAATCTTGTACTCCTAAATATGGTAGGGGCGGAGGCTGATGGGGATGTCCTGTTGTATGACAGATAAGAGCCGTTCATGTTCAATTTTGTTCTATTCTTAGCTGTTTCTCCTTATCTCCTTATGGTTTAAGTCCATTTCCCTCAGTTTGATCAAGTTCCGTATTGGCCGAGCCGATATCGTTACTGCAAAGCGCTCTCATATTGATGAGGGGGGACTGTGCCAGCGATCTACCTGTTATTAGGCATGCAGCGTCGAGGAAAGCCTACAACCCCATGGGCCATCCTAGGGGTGACGACACTGCTCATGATGAGTGGATGTCTCATTAAGCCGCATCCACTGGATACTGGGGAGATCCAGTCTCGGGCCGTGAAAGATTTTCTTGCGATCTCCGCAGTTGAAGAACCGCTTTCCGGGCCGATCGATTTATATGAGGCGATGGCACGGGCCGTCAAGTACAACCTGGAGGCAAAGGTCAAAACGATTCAAGTTCAACTCGCGCATCAGCAATTGAATGTGGCGCACTATTCACTGCTTCCTCACGTCGCGGCTAATGCCGGGTTCGATGGACGGAATAATTTCGCTGGTGGAGTTGGACAATCTATTCTCACAGGCCGCCCGGCGGTTGAACCGTTCACCTCCTCTGAAAAAAACGTCACGTCCGGCAATCTCGCGTTGAGTTGGGATGTGCTCGATTTTGGTCTGTCGTTTGTGCGTGCGCTACAGGCGGCCGACAACGTGATGGTGGCCGAGGAAGAAAAGCGACGTCTGGCGGTACGGTTAATCCAGGATGTGAGAGGGGCCTATTGGCGGGCAGTAAGTGCAGAGCGGGTGCTTCCGCGAATTCAGTTCTTGGATGACTCGGTGAGCAAGGCGTTGGAGAGCACGAAACGGATCGTCGGCCAGAAACTTCAGGCTCCGTTGACGCCGCTCAACTACCAGCGAGATTTACTCAATATTCAGCGTGAGGTGCGGCGACTATTTCGTGAGCTCAGTACCGCGAAAGCGCAGCTGGCCTCCATGATGGGGTTGCCGCCAGGATCGTCGTTCGATCTCGTCGTGCCATCCAGAGAAACCGAGATTCCCGTGGTCAATTTGGATGTTCAGAAGATGGAAGAGCAAGCACTCCTGCTCAGGCCGGAGTTACGCACCATCGACTATAAAAAGCGCATTAACGCCAAGGAAGCCAAGGCCGTGTTTCTGGAACTGTTTCCGAGTCTGAAACTCTCATTAGGCGGCTACTACAACGGTAACAGTTTTCTGTTGTATCAAAATTGGCTTAGCTATGCCGCCCAGGCCAGTTGGAACTTGCTGTCGGTGTTTCGGACTCCGGCCAAGCTCAAAGCAATCGACGCAAATGGGCATATGTTGGATGTCCAAAGTATGGCGCTCAGCCTGTCTATTCTGACGGAGGTGCATGTCGGCGCCACGCAGTTTGTGCTGGCGAAGCAAGAATACCAGGATGCAAGAAACTATCAACAGACACAGACTGCAATTGTGGAGCAGACGAGGAATTTGTGGCTGACTCAACGGACGAACGATCTCACCTTGATTCGGGAACGGGCCAACGATGTTGCAGCCGATGTGCGTTTGGATACGGCACGTGCAGGCTTGGAAACGGCCTATGCCACCTTGATGGCCTCCGTGGGAGAAGAAGCCGTTCCCGTCAGTATGGCTGAACAGAGTGTAACGCAACTGGCACAATCAATCAGGCGATACTGGGAATCTACTGGGTTCACCATGTCGGGAACAGAAAGGAGTGCGGAGCCTCATGCGACACCGGTGGCACAGTAGTACAGTAGCAGCCCTGCTCCTAACGGCAACGGCAATGGGGGTTCCTGCAACGGGATGGTCGAAGGGAGATCGATTAATTCAGCAGGGGGCCAAGGAACCAGGTGTCGCTCGCGGAATTGTGAAAGCCGTCTCACAGGCGGTGCTTTATGCCCAGATCCAGGGGCGCGTCAATCAGGTTCCATACAAGGAAGGACAGCGATTCGTCAAAGGAGCGACGCTCGTCCAACTGGAATGTGACAAGTACCAGGCCGAATTGGCGGCGGCGGCCGCGGAGCACGAAGGCAAGAGCAAGACGTTCCAAAACAATAAGGAGCTCGCCAAACTCAATGCGGTCAGTACGTTGGATCTGGAGGTTTCGGAGGCGGATGCCCAAAAAGCTGGGGCTGCAAGGCGAATCGCGGAAATCAATGTGCGCGGGTGTCACCTGGCTGCTCCATTTGGTGGACGTATCGTCGACGTGATGGTGCATGAGCATGAAAACGTATTTCCAAACGATAAACTGCTGAGTGTGTTGGATGATACGAGTTTGGAGATTGAACTGGTCTTGCCGTCCATGGCGTTGACGTGGCTTAAGCGACAAGCACGCTTCACATTCATCGTGGATGAGACGGGTAAGGGCTATTCGGCGAAGGTCAAGGAAATCGGTGCGGCGGTCGATGCCGCAAGTCAGACAGTGAAAGTAACCGGCGTGTTCGACACACTTCCCAAAAACGTCCTGAGCGGAATGAGCGGGTCCGCACAATTTGTGGAGTAGCTCTGACAATGGCGACGACCGCTGAACCGACCGCACAACAAATCCCGACGTTGATCCATCTGGCGGCGCTCACGCATCTGGAGGGCCAGATTCGCGCGGCGAAAACCGTCCAAGAGTTGCAGTTCCTGTCCGTGAATGAAACGCGACGATTGATTCCTTACGATCAGGCCTTGCTCCTGAGTCCATCAGACGGGGACAAGGAGAACTGTCACGTACTCAATGCCTCCAGTGTGGCCGTGGTCGATCGGCATGCACCGATGATTGTTTGGCTTGAACAGGCGGTGCAGGCGCTCTTCCAGACGGAAGAGAGCAAGAGACAGCCGATAGTGGTTACAGAAGAGCTGTTACCAGAGCCGCTTCGGGGTGGCTGGCGGGAGTTTGTGAAGGGCCATGTGTTTTGGTGTCCATTGCAGCATCCGGACGAAACGGTGCTCGGCGCCTGGTGGTTTGAGCGGGATTTCTCCTGGCAGGAAAACGACATGGCGATCGTCCATCGGCTGGCCGGGAGCTATGCATACGCGTGGAAGGCGCTCTCGAAAAAGGAGCAGCGCTGGTCGAAGAAGATCAAAAAGCCGAGCTGGTGGATGATTCCGCTTGCCATCGTCGGCGCACTGTGTTTTCCGATCAGGATTTCGGCTGTGGCGCCGGTCAAAGTGATGGCCAAAGACCCAGTCGTCGTGAGTGCGCCGATCGATGGGGTAATCGCGGACATGCTCGTGCATCCCAACCAAATGGTGCAAGCCGGGACGGCGTTGTTTCAGTACGAAGACACGAATTTACGCAATCAATTTCTCATCGCCGAAAAGCAATTAACCGTAGCTCGAGCAGAACAAAGTCAGTCGATTCAAGCGGGGTTTGGCGACCCACAGCGAAAAGCCGAGGTGCCGTTAAAAGAGGCCGAGGTCGATCTTCGCCAAACCGAGCTGCAATACGCGAAGGAAATGCTGAGCCAGGTCACCGTTACTGCCTCACAAGCCGGTCTGTTGCTCTATTCGGACAAGTCTGATTGGATCGGTCGGCCAGTGACCGTGGGGGAACGGATTATGGAGCTCGCCAATCCCAAACAGATCGAATTGCGCATTGATCTGCCGGTGGCCGATGCCATTGTGCTCAAAGAGGGAGCCGAGGCGCTTGTCTTTCTCAACGCACTTGCCCTGGAGTCGTTCCCTGCGACCGTGGTCCATGCCAGCTACCATGCCGAGGTCTTGCCAGGTGATGTCTTAGCCTACCGCGTCACGGCTCAGCTCACCACGCCAGATCCGCGTATTCGGATTGGATGGCAAGGCACGGCCAAGGTGTACGGGGAGCAAGGACCACTGGCCTATTTGTTGCTGCGCCGTCCGTTAACCGCCCTTCGACAATGGGTGGGCTGGTGAACGATGGTCACTCCCGGCTCTCCAGGTGCTAAGCCGCAAGAACGGAAACTGCCGACCCTACGGCCCAATCTGCAATTCAACCGCGGAACACCTACGCCTGACGGGGTCCCCACCTGGACCATCGTTGATCCGGTTCGCAATCGCTATTTCCAGATCGAATGGCCGGTCTATCAGATGATCCAGCGGTGGAATGCTGGAACCATTGAAAAGCTCCATGCGGCGATGACGCAGGAGACGACCTGCCAGACGTCCATGGCGGATGTCGAAGATCTGGTCAAGTTCCTCTACACGAATAATCTCACGGAGCAATCAGCCAGCGGGAAACACACGGACTATCAGAGCCAGGCTCAAGCCGGTGAACATAATTGGGTGATGTGGCTGGTTCACCACTATCTGTTCATCAAGATTCCACTGTTCCATCCCCATATGTTTCTGAAGCGCACACTCCCGTTCGTGGAGCCGCTGTACACTGCCGTCTCAGGGTGGACGTTCGGCACGCTCGGGCTCATCGGGCTGATTCTGGTCGGACGACAATGGGACACGTTCGTCTCGACGTTCCTCTACTTTTTTAATTGGCGCGGAGCCATTCTCTACAGCCTGTCGCTTGGTGCCGTGAAGGTCGTGCACGAGTTAGGTCATGCCTATACGGCGACCAGGTTTGGGTGTCGAGTGCCGACTATGGGCGTGGCGTTTATGGTGATGATGCCGGTCATGTATTCGGACGTGACCGATTCCTACCGCCTGACATCCAAACGGAAGCGACTCCTGATCGCTGCGGGGGGAGTCATCGCCGAACTTGGACTCGCGGCGCTGGCGCTCTTCGTGTGGGGGTTCCTGCCGGAAGGGACGTTGCGGAGCATTGCCTTCATCGTGGCCACGACCAGTCTCGCGATGAGTTTGGTCGTCAATCTGAATCCGCTGATGCGGTTCGACGGCTACTACGTGTTGGCGGATGGATTGGGCCTGCCGAATCTTCAAGATCGGGCATTTGCCTTCGGACAGTGGCGATTGCGAAATCTGTTATTCGGTCGTCATGGTGCAGCTCCAGAAATCGTATCTGCGCGGGTGCAACACACCATGGTGGTCTATGCGTGGGCGATCTGGCTCTATCGCCTGATCTTGTTCACCGGCATCGCGGTGATGGTCTATCACTATTTCTTCAAAGCCCTGGGAATTGTTCTTTTCTTGGTCGAGATTGTCTGGTTTATCGCCATGCCGATTTATCGGGAGCTGACCGCCTGGTGGAACAACCGAACCCTGTATGCGGCGTCACCACGGGCGCGGTTTAGCACAGCATGTCTGCTGGCGGTGTGTGCAATGACCTTGATTCCATTACACACAAGCATCTCGATTCCAGCTGTCCTGCAAGCTTCGTCCTATGCGACGATCTTTGCACCGACCGCCGGCCGTATCCAGGAGGTATTCGTACGCGATGGGCAGGTCGTCAAGGCAGGGGATGCGCTCGTCGTACTGGACAATCCCTCGTTGGACAAGGAAGTGCGGCTGGCGGAAACCAAAGTGACCATGTGGGACTACCGCCTTGGCCGGTTGGCCGGCTACGGACAGGATCGTGACCAGCGACAGGTCATTGCGGAATCACTCCGGGCAGGACTCGCCGAGCTAACGGGGCTTGAGGCGAAACGAGACAATTTAACTTTAAAGGCACCCATCGCCGGGGTTGTCCGGGATCGAGAGGATTCACTTACCGCTGGACGCTGGATTGATCAGAAAGTTCCCGTTGCGTATCTGGTGAATAACGGCCGGTCGGAGATTGAAAGCTTCATTCCCGTCAATGAACTCACCTATGTTGAAGTCGGGCAGGCGGCGCGATTTATCCCGCTCGATCTTACCAGGCCATCGGTTGGGGCGCATGTCACAGAGATTGCCGAGGTGGATGAGCACGAGTTTACGGTGCCCTATCTGGCATCAGTCTATGGTGGCGATGTTCCGGTGAGAAAGGATGAGAAGGGGCGGCTCAAGCCTGAGGTCTCGGTCTATCGTGTCCGACTGAGTCCGGACGACGCCTTGAACGCTCCCGATCAAATCCTTCCCGGTCATGTTCAGATCGAGGGGCAACCATCAAGTGTGGCTCGGCGCGCGTGGGATCAGGTGGCAGCTACTCTGATCAGAGAGAGCGGATTCTGACAGGAGGTTGGGAAAAGCATCCTGGGGCATTCTCACGACGCTCAAGGCCCCAACGTACCAACCGCGTATGCCTCTGTCCTTCCGCGCGCGGTGGTCGTACCGGAAGGGTCATTTGAACATCCTGTTGGAGTACGTGGTGTTGCCCGTTTCACGTGATACACTTCACGCGGCCCATTTGCTATTAACCGGTACTATTCCCGGCGCGCCAAGACGCGCCGCTCCTCAGACAAGGCCGCAGCGTGTGAAGAGACGAGTTGTACTCTAGGCTGTACGGTGAGCGTCTGAGCGATGAGGGAATGCCGTTAGAGTCGTTTTTCAACATCCTGCTACGCAGCTTTGCCGGCCATCGCTTGATGAAACTGATCCGTCACGCAGAGTCGGAAGAACTGTCTCGCTTCCTGTTCAAATCGATCCAACGTAGAGAAGAGATCTGACCATGCTAATTGCTGCGTCGTGAAGTAGTCCTGGTCGAGCAGGTAGGCTGGGACTCCCGGCTGATGAGCCTGCTTCGCTTCACGGTACTGGACGAATCCATGAATGAAGCGAAATCGGTCTGAACTCTTCGGCAGGGCGACAACCACGTCATGGCGGCTGCCTTGCAGTTGCCCTTTGTGGCCTGGAAGCCCAAACGGACCGAGTATCTTGGCGTTGATGAGTGCCGCCCACTGAATCTTCGTAAAACCATAGAGAGTCGGGCGCAAGAGACTTTGAAAACGCAGGCTGGTTCGAGCGCAGAAGGCCGGCTCATAACAGACCTGTAAGGCATGGACGACTTCTGAAATCTGAGTCTGGAAGGGTGGCCATCCGGTGTAGCGGCTGGTCCTGACCGCCAGCGAGTCCGGGAGCAAGAGGATTTCATGATCGCTGTCCTGACTGCCCAGGCGGTAACCTCGGCGATCCTGGGTCGGTTGAAACAGCGGATAATCCTTTCGAATCTGTTCCTGAAAGAAAGTGGGCAGCTCTCGGCTAATCTTCAAAATCGTTGGGAACTGAACCTGACAGGTCACAGAAAGGAGTGGTGAGTGTGTGGACTGTTCCCAAGCAGAATTCATGGCGTCGTGTTCCTTTCAGAAGTGATCGGGGAACTCTACCTGTCGTATCGGTTGCTGGCGTAGATATCTTGATGGTCCTTGTCCAGTTCTAGCAGCCTGCTGATAAACCCTTCGTTCATCCTGCAAGGGCCGCAGGATGAACGGGGAAGCCATTAAAACTATTGAGGTGTTCCGTTCGTGCTGAGCTTGTCGAAGCACACATATTGAGTTTTTCAGCAGACTGCTAGAGCCGTTTTTTGTCGTTGAGACACATTTCGTGCGGTCAGATGAGCCTCAGGCTCGATTGCTGTTCTGTTGAAATCCATTGTAGTGGGTTCATGCCCATTGCTGCGGGCTGCTTTGGACCAAAACCTGCACACTAATCCTGCACAGTAATAAGGAGATCTACAGCACTGAACCGCATGAGCCGATGAAGCCCTGACAACGCTCTGTTAAAACCACGAGATCCGAGCCATGTTCGGACCAAAAAGACGCATCGCTCCACCGCAGAAGAGCAAGCCGAAGCCGGTTCAAAAACCGTCAGGAACGTCCCGAATCAAGGCATCGCTCCTCTCCCTCGAATCCCGTCTCATGTTTGATGCAGCCGCTGCTACGACGGAAGTGGAAGTCAATCAAGAACAAGTCGCACAAGAGCAGGCTGAAGCAGCGGTATCGAGCGACCGCACGTTGGTATCGGTAAGCCAGGCGTCTGTTGAAAGCCAAGGGCTACTACAAGCGATTGCCAGCTATTCACCCGGCGAGACGCCCACCGAAATCGCCTTCGTGGATCCTACCGTGCCGGATTATCAAGCCCTCATCGCTGGGATGGGGTCCAATGTCCAGATCGTGATGCTCGACGGTGGACAGGACGGGATGGAGCGGATTGCCGCATCGCTTACGGGGCGAACCGGGATCGATGCCATCCACATCATCAGCCATGGAGCCGAAGGC
Source organism: uncultured Nitrospira sp. (assembly GCA_902500805.1). Taxonomy (GTDB): domain Bacteria; phylum Nitrospirota; class Nitrospiria; order Nitrospirales; family Nitrospiraceae; genus Nitrospira_D. Next base: position 16,675 of record CABVSA010000075.1, read on the forward strand.
CAACTCTCACTCGGTACCGGCACGCTAACGCAAGCATCCATGACTGGTCGGTATGCGGATGAACTTGCGAATATCAAGCAGGCGTTGTCAGAGCAGGCTGACATCCTGGTCTATGGCTGCGATTTTGCCGAAGGCCAAGCCGGTCAGGATGCGGCCACGTTGCTGAGCCAACTGACCGGTGCTGATGTGGCAGCGAGTGTCGACGATACGGGATATGCCGGACTTGGAGGCGATTGGGACCTTGAACTCCAGACCGGGACCATCGAAACGCAGATCGTCGTTAGCAACGACACGCAGGTTGATTGGGTTGGGCTGTTGGCGGGCGAAACGCCTCCGACGATCACGAGCTTGAGTGGGGACAGTCGGGCCTACAGCGAGGGGGCGGAGGCGGTGGTGATCGAAAGTGGCAATGCCGTGGTCGCCGACGTTGACTCGACGAACTTCGATACCGGGACGTTGACCGTAAGTTTCACGGCGGGGAGTGACAGCGCCGAAGATGTGCTGGCGATCCGCAACCAGGGGACGGGGGCGGGCCAGATCGGAGTGAGCGGGGCGAACGTCACCTATCAAGGCGTGACCATCGGGACCTTCACCGGGGGCAGCAGCGGCAGCAACCTCGTCATCACGTTGAATGCCAGTGCGACCTCCACGGCGGTAACGGCACTGGTTCGGAACATCACCTATCAGAACACCGACACGCATGCGCCGACCACGGGGGCGCGCACGGTCCGGTTTGTGCTGACCGATGGGGATGGCGGCACGAGTCCGAACTACAACGCGACCGTGACCGTGAGTGCCGTCAATGATGCGCCCGTGCTGGCGGATACGGCGTTGACGCTGACGGTGGCCGAGGATGCCGGGGGGCCTAGTGGGGTGGTGGGCGCTCCGATCAGCGCGTTCACCGGTGGGATCAGTGATGTGGATACTGGGACCTCGAAGGGCCTCGCGATTACGGGGAGTAACGCAACGAACGGGACGTGGTACTACACCAGAAACGGGGGCACGACGTGGACGGCGGTAGGAACGGTGAGCAACACGTCGGCCTTGCTGTTGGCGGACAATGTCAGCACGCGGCTGTATTTTGCGCCGAGGGCGAACTACAACGGGGCGAGTCTCGCAGCGCTCACCGTCCGGGCGTGGGATCAGACCAGTGGCACGGCGGGGACGAAGGTGAGCACGGCGACGAACGGGGGCACCACGGCCTTCTCCAGTGCCACGGATACCGTGGATGTGACGGTCACAGCCGTGAACGATGCCCCGACG
>CABVSA010000076.1 GCA_902500805.1 uncultured Nitrospira sp.
TATCGATGGCACGATGACGGCCTTCGGCTGGGTCTACAACTTCATGATGGTGCCGCTGCAAGGCACCATGTTCGCCATTTTGGCCTTCTTTATCGCCTCGGCCGCCTATCGGTCGTTCAGGGCCAGAAGTCGTGAGGCGGCGGTGCTCTTGGTGGCAGCCGTGATTGTCATGATGGGACGGGTGCCGCTGGGGGAGTATCTGATTCCTCTCAGTGGGGATGTGTCCTCATGGATTTTGAATGTGCTGAACTCGTCCGTCCGTCGGGCTATCCTGATTGGGGTCAGCCTTGGAGCCATCGCCCTGTCGTTCAAGATCATCTTCGGCGTGGAACGATCGTATCTTGGAGGAAGTAAGGAGTGAGGCGTAAGGGGTTAGGGGTACGAGCGAGGACGGACACTGAGATAGTGACTGAGAGTTCTGCCTCTTACCCCTCACCCTTCACCCCTTACGAGGTGTTGTGGTTATGACTTTCTCGGAACGCATGCTGAGGATCGATCGCCGGATCATCTTCGTGATGATCGGTCTCTGCACCCTGTTGCCGTTACTCTATCCGGTCGGGTTGCCGATCAAGATTTCCTCGGAAGTGCGCGGCGTGTACGACCATATCGAGTCCTTACCGGAAGGGTCGGTGTTCCTGCTCTCGATCGATTTTGACCCGGCCTCGAAGCCGGAGCTGTATCCGCAAGCGATTTCGCTGCTCCGACATGCGTTCAGGAAAAATCTACGCGTCATGACGATGACGTTATGGGTGTCCGGCACCGGGATGGCAGACCAGATTGTGACGTACGTCGCCAAAGAGATGGGGAAAGAATATGGAAAGGACTATGCCTTTCTCGGTTGGAGTCCCGGTGGACAAGCCGTGATCATCAATATGGGGCAGGATCTCTACTCGGCCTTTCCCAGCGACTATGGCGGCAAGCCCACGAAGGGCTTACCCGTATTAGAGGGCGTGCGCAGTTTGAAAGATGTGACGTACATGGTCAGTCTCGGAGCGGGTCGACCAGGGGTGGAAGAGTGGTACGTGTTCGGGAAGGATAAATACAAGTTTGAAATGGGCGGGGGCTGTACAGGTGTGATGGCTCCCGGGTTGTATCCATTATTACGGAGTGGCCAGATCAACGGCCTGATCGGCGGTCTTCGCGGGGCGGCGGAATACGAAAGCTTGATCGGTCAAAAAGGCAAGGCGGTTGCCGGGATGGACGCACAATCAGCGACCCATGTGGCGATCATTGCCCTCGTGATCATGTGCAACCTGATCTATTTTTCACAACGTCGGGCCTTACGGGCCCAGGGGCACATCTGATGTGGATCAAGTTAAGGCTAAGGTTGAGGTGAAGGGTGAAACAATTGTGGCAGTCCGTATCCTCAGCCTTGGTCTCAACCTTTGCGTGGGTTGGTGACTGATGGATGCAGCAGTGTTTGGAGCGTGGGTGGCCACAGGGTTAACACTCCTGATCTTTTCCTTTCTTTACAAGGACACCCCGCTTTTTAAATTCGCCGAACATCTCTACGTCGGGGTCTCGATCGGGTACACGATCGTGAAGACCTACGACACCGTGATTCTGCACCTCATCATCAAGCCGATCGTCGAGAATGGAGAGTTCGCGCTTCTCATTCCCGTGGCGATCGGGATGCTCATGCTGACTCGCTATGTGCCGAAAGCAGCTTGGATGTCTCGTTATGCGTTTGCGTTTATCGTGGGAATGGGGTCGGGCTTGGCAATTCCGAGAACAATCTCGTCGTTCATTTTGAAGCAAATCGAGGATACCGTACGACCGCTCTTGTCGATCGCGGGACCGGACGGGCTCACCTTTTCAATGAACCTGCTCAATCCATCCAGTAACCTCAATGCCATCATTATCTTGCTGGGGGTGAGCTCGGTGCTCTTCTATTTCTTCTTTTCGATCGAGCATAGCGGAACGGGAAAAGTAGTAGCACGAACCGGCATCATCTTCCTGATGATCTCCTTCGGCGCCGGATTCGGGTATACGGTCATGGCTCGTATGTCACTCCTGATCGGTCGCTTGAGCGACTTGATTGAATTCTCCGACGCCTCCTATGGGCGGCCCACGATCTGGTTATCCATCCTTATGGTGGGCGCACTGGTTGCGCTCAGTCGCTCTACAAGACCGAAGCCTCCTCAAGAAGGTTGAGACGGCAGGCTGAGCTGATTGCATGTTCCCTCCACCGTAACCTCGACCTTGATCTGGCCCTTCCCCAACGGGGCCACCACAAGAAGGGTGAGGCTCGTGGTGAAGTGAATAGCTCCTTGCTGATTCCATCGTGATCGTCACCACTCGCAGGTAGAGCAGTGCGGCATCACCGGTCCTGAGTAGGGTATAGTCTTCACCTGCATTTATTGGTGCGGGAGAACCAGCAGCAGATTGACTGGCAGCAAGGGGGTGGTATTTCTGCCGTTTGGCTCCGCGGTGTGACAACTGGTTCGGTTAGTCGTTAGCAGTTTGCTGAAAAACTCGGTTTCGGCTTCGCACACCGTTGTACGATGAGAGAAAGAACCGTGGCACGCAACACCCCAGAATGCTCAAAAAGGCCGTCCAGCAAGGCCGCAGCGAGCGAAGGGGCGAGGCGTACGCTTCGGTACGTTGAGCGTCTGAGTGAGGCGAGAACGCCGCTGGAGGACTTTTTCAGCATTCTGTTAGAGCAATGCCTTGAATTCGTCAATGGTCAGGCCGGCATCGCGAACGATTCCACCCATGGTGATGGCATTGACGGGATTATGACGATTCGTTGGCCGTTACTCATCACAAGATGCTTGCTTTGGCGGACCACCCGGTAGCCGGCTTTCTCAAGGGCACGTTTGGCATCAAGGTGATTGATTCCGGGAAGCTTTGGCACGTTACACCGCGACGTCGATTTCGCGCACGTCTTGCCCTTTGATTTCGTCGTCGACGGCGGCCAAGTAGTCGCGGATCGCATCCTGGATATTGTGAATGGCTTCTTGTTCAGTCAAGCCTTGCGACCAGCAACCGGGAAGGCCAGGGACGGAGACGGCATACCCTTCTTCTGAGTGATGTAAAGCGATTCGGTATTTCATATGGCCCTCGAGATGAGCAACGGATCTCGCCTAGACGGCAAGCCAGGCGCCATACTTCGCGGCTTGGTACACATCCTCGATGTCGATTTCCGGGTACTCCCGGACGATATCAGCGGCGGTAGACCCATCGCTCAAGAGCTTCAACACAAAGTCCACTGTGAACCGGATCCCTCGAACCGTGCTTTCCTGTTGCAGATACGTGGGTCAACCTGAATTCGATCAAGCATGATACACCTAGCCTAACTGACTGAGACCGGGCGGTGCAAGCGAATCGATCGAATCAGGTGGCGCATTGTCGAGGCTACCGAATAGGCTGCCGCCACGACGTGGGCGCTGGGCGAACAAGTTCCGACAGGGGGGACGGCACGGTGCAGTACCCCGGCAAGGCAGATACGTTGGTCGCGGATGGAACAGGATGCAAGAAACAAGACGCGACCCCAATTCCAAGACCGCGAACGAACGGCCTGAGAAGCAAGAGAAAAACAGCCCGTCCCCTTTTTCACCTCGCTGACGCAATGTTGACAATAGGCACACATCGTCATAGCATCATCGAATATGGAAGAGTGGGGTTACGCCTTCGATCCAGACAAGAACGCCTGGCTCATTCGAGAACGAGGAATCAGCTTCGAGCAAATTATTGCGCTGATCGAAAACGGCAATCTCATCCAGGTACTGGAACATCATGACCGTAAGCGCTACCCCAACCAGCTGCTCTATGAAGTCGACGTTGATGGATATATCTACGTCGTTCCGGTCGTTAGAGACCACCAGACACTGTTTTTAAAGACAATCTATCCCAGCCGAAAGGCTACCAAAAACCGTAAAAAGGACGCACGCCATGAAGAAGAAAGCCATACTGGACAAAGACGAGGAAAGGCTGATCGCTGAGTACGAACGCGGCGCCTTCAAACCTGTCAAAAGTCAGGCCATGGCCAGAAAAGAAGCTATGGAAGCCGCCCGGCGTTACACGCGCAAGGGTGCCAGGATCAATATCAGGGTATCAACCGCTGATCTCGAAATGCTGAAGCGACGCGCTGCTGAAGAAGGCCTGCCCTATCAAAGCCTGATTGCCAGCATTCTTCACAAATACGTCAGTCGCTCTGCACCACAGACCAATTAGCCAGTCTGTTCTTGAAACAGATCCCCCTGGCTGTGTCGGCTCTCACTATTCACAGTACAAGACGCGACCCCAGTTCCGTTGTTCAATCCCAGTTCTTTCCGCGAGTCTCACCCCACGCGTTCGCTCCGCCTCAACCCACTCCGCGCAGCATCTGATTGGTCCGTCCTGGTGATCGGCTCCTGGGCGTGACTGATGCACAATACAAGATCTGGCTCTAACCATTCAGCCGACCGTGGTGACGTCGTTCTGATAGCTCAACCACCCGACGCCTCACTCGGTCTTCGACGCATGTATGGGTAATCTTCACCTTCAGCCCGAACCTTGCCCTTGGTTCCCAGTTGCAGCCGATGCGGTTCCTCCCCTAGAATGTCAGCGCTATGACGACGAGCGTGATTAAGGATCCTGCCCAGTTTCCGGTCCTGAGAAATCTGCAGTTCTCTCCCCTTAAGCAAGGAGAGGATCAGTTGATGGTGCTCTGGGATCCGAGCGGGCTGAGTCAAGAAAAGTTGGTGCTGCCGCTGAACTTCTTTTTCATCGTGCAGCATTTTGATGGAGACCATTCCATCCAGGAGATCGGTGCGCTGTATCTGAAACGATTCGGCGAGTTTCTGCTCCCAAGCAAGGTCGAGCAGCTGGTGGCGGACTTGGACCAAAAGCTCTTTCTGGAAGGTCCAAGGACTGAGGCCGCACGGCAACAGGCTCGGAGCGAGTATCGACAACGGCCGTTCCGTCCGGCGGTCTTTGCCGGACGAAGTTACGAAGCCGATGGCGCCAAGCTGCTGAAGCAGATCGATGGATTCTTCACCTCAAGTGAGGGACCGGATTTTAAGCCCTCGGAGCAGAAGGGCAAGTTGATCAAAGGGCTCGTGGCCCCCACCTACGATCTCAAGCAAGCAGGGCCGGTCTATGCCTGGGGATACAAGGAGTTACAAGAAGCTCAGCAGCCGGATGTCTATGTGATCATCGGCACCGCCCATGCCGGGCTCGAGCATCTGTTTGCCGTGACGGACAAAGATTTTGAAACGCCGCTCGGCCTCGTCCCGACTGATCAATCGATTGTGCAGCGTCTCAAGGCCTTGGTGCCGGAGTGCATGGACGAAGAGATCGCGCACCAGTCCGAACATGCCATTGAATTTCAGCTGCCGTTTCTCCAGACGAGTGTCAGCAAACCCTTCAGAGTGGTTCCCGTTCTCTCCTCGTTTTCAGCCTCCAGCTTGACGGATCCAACCGTTCAGCATTCCGTGGAGCAATTTCTTACGGCTCTCCGGGATACTATTACCGAGTCTGGAAAGAAGGTCTGTGTGATCGCGGCAGGAGAATTGGCCCATCTCGGCTTGCGCTATGGAGATAAGGCGCCGCCCACGGATTTTTCGTTCCACCGTTCCATGCAACGGGATTTGGAAATGTTGAAGCATGTGGAGGAACTCAAACCGGCGGAGTTCGCAGCCTATATTCAGAGAGAACAGGATCAGCGTCGCATTTCTGGCTTCTCACCCATCTATAGCCTGCTCCGAGTAATCCAAGCGGAAAAAGGGCAGGTCCTTCGCTACGACCGCGGCATCACTGACCAGTATAATTCTACCGTGACCTACGCCAGCCTCGCATTTTTCTGATAGAGGCGGCTCAGTCCAGATCATTCCTTGGTTTGTAGTAGAGAGACATCGCTCTCCAGAGTGGTCTTAGAGAGACGCGTCTCCTGATCAAAACTCATTTCAACTGTCCCATCCTGCCCCAATCTCGCAGTACTGAGCGTCTAACAAATTAGACAGTTATAACCATATGATTTGTTTTGATATATATAGATTCTGTCTACCAAGTGTCTTCCTCTGTGGAAAAGTTCCACAAAGTCTTGTGAGTGGTGTTGCGAGCGTGAGACCACCACAACCTCTTGTATCTATTAAGCAATATCAATCCATTTGTTCGTTCGTACAAAAAGGCACGGTGATTGCTGACAAGCATTATCGCTGGTGAAGGTCTGGGTGATTTTGGACCGGCCTCCGAATGACCCACTCCTTCGCAAGAAGGAACCCTTCACCAGCTCTTTGTCCCTCAAGGTCACTTGAGGCCGGAGTCATGCTGGAGGCCGGTGTTTCAATATTCTACGGAGTGCGTATGGAGGGGTGTCAACAATACACCTCAGCCGTACGGAGGAGCTTGACAGCATTTCCGTCAAACGGCTACATAGCATGGTCGGAAATTTGGATGGAGCGAAATAGCTACTGTTAAATAGTTAAGGTGGTAACACAAAGAGAAGCGATGTTGAAGTGAGAGGATCCATAAGCGTTTTTCAATACAGATCATCCGCTCAAAGGGATGAATCTAAGCGAGGGGAGGCCAAATATGGGAGTGTTGTCGTTTAAACCTTTTAAAGGGCTGAGGCGATCAGGTATCGCACGGATGCTCCAGTCGGTCGTGATGGCTGGGGGTCTGATTGCGGCGCCGGGATTGTTTGCTGCCGAGTCGGGGGGTGCTCCTCACGGGGGGCATGCGACGCCGGTGGCGATGCCGGGCTGGGCCCAACAGCTGAAGGGTCAGACGGTGGTGGAGAATGCCATCGAAGGGCGCGCCGACAATGCGCAAAAGATGGAGATGCAGCATCATCGCCTGATGGAGAAGCTTGGACAGCAGGCTCAACATGATGCGCAGGTGCAACAGACGTCCGGTGCATTCAACGATATGTCGATGATGCACCAGTACATGGGGCAGGATGGAAGCAGCTTCCTCCTCATGACGGATGCAGGAAAAGGTGAACCGGTGTTGAGCTCGGGAGGGAAGTGCCCTGCCGGCGTGCCGGTGAAACAGTTCGATGTGTCGATGATCAACATCGAGATCACCTTGAATCGTTGGCTCGATTTTTATCCGGGCTACATGTACGTGCTGACGGAAGATCTTTCCAAGGCCCGTGCGGAAGAAACAAAAAATAAAGAGGCCCGGGAAAAGGACGGATATGATCCAGGCGCCGTCACCACCGGATTGCAGGGCGATGTGATTCAGCCGCTCGTTATGCGGGCAAACCCTGGGGATTGCGTAAAGATGACGTTGCGCAATCAAATGGAAGGTGAGGATGGGAGTCTCTTCATTCAAGCATCCAGCATGGTTGTGAGCTCGACCGGGAAGCCGGCGACCACCACGAACCCAGAATCGATTGTGGCGCCGGGCAAGGTTCAGGAGTTTGAATGGTATCTTCATCCCCAGATGCAGGAGGGGGTGCGCCAGTTCCATTCCTTCAGCCATGACCGCGAACTGACAGTGTTGGGGCTCTTCGGGGCCTTTGTTGTGGAGCCGAAGGGCTCTAAGTACGTCGATGCATTGGGAACTGGAGGGCCTGCACCTGAGGTGAAGAGTGGTTGGCAGGTCAACATCGACAACGGGTCAGGACCGGATTTCCGTGAGTTTGTGCTCTTCTATCATGAGATCGGAGACGAAGCGTTCCGACCATTGAACAAGAAGGGCGATTTTCTCCCTCAGCGTGACCCGCTGACGGATGCGTATCGTCCTGGTGGTCGTGCGATCAACTATCGCAGCGAGCCGTTCGGGATCGATCAGATGCATCTTCAGCACGAGTACTTCGGGTTCGAAGATGAATCAATGGCCTACAGCTCCTATACGTTCGGTGATACGCCGACCACGATCGCCCGTGGCTACTTGGGCGATCCGGTCAAGTGGCGGGTGGTGCATGGTGGTTCCGAAGTGTTCCATTCACACCATCCTCATAGTGGGACGATTCGGTGGCAGCGGAGCCCGGGCACCGAGCCCAATAATCTTTGGGCCATGGGTGCGGATGGTCCGGTGAAGTATCCGATCGTCAGAACGAAGTCCGATCGTGTAGACGTGGAAGTCATCGGTCCATCGGAAGCGTTGGACCTTGAGCCGGAATGTGGCGGCGGCGGGTGTCAGCACCTGGCCGGTGAGTTTCTCTATCACTGCCACGTCGCGCATCATTATGTGGCCGGCATGTGGGGGTATGGTCGTTTCTACAATACGCTCCAAGTTGGTGCGGCCCATACGGACAGCATGCCTGACCTCCGGGAATTGCCGGATCGTCAAGGCCGGATGAAGCTTGGTGTCTCATCGGACAAGTTGATCGGTACGACGGTCGATTGGTTCGGAAAGACGTTTAAGATTGTCGATAAGGGTCAGAAAACCAACTGGAAGTCGAACCCGGTCGTGGTGAACGTCAAGGATTGGGTTGAGATGTTTGTCCCGGCACAAGGAAAGCCGGGCCATACCGATGATGAAAAGGGGCAGATCCTTTCCTATGACTCAACGGTGTGGGACTGGAAGTGGGATGGGAATGTCGCGCGCGGTGAACGGGAAAGTACTGCGCAGAATCCAAAATATGCATGGGCGGCCAAGTGGGATGACAGCACCAGGCCTGCCATCCTGTTCGATCCAACCACCGCCAAGATGGCGTGGCCGTTGTTCAAGCCGCACTTCGGCAAGCGTGTGCCGTTCTCGGCAAACCACAGCGGTGCACCTTGGTTGGAACCGATTCACCAGGACGAAAATGGTGAGCGGACCTCCGAGCCGGCCAAGCCGGGCGAGCAGGGCCGATGGAGCCTCTGCCCGGAGAATGCGAATCGCAAGCACTACAACATCCACTTCGTTCGGATGCCGATCACTCTGGCCAAGAAGCAGGGGAAAGAGCCGGCCATGGTCGACAAGGACGGCTTGATCTATGTGCTGCATGAAGAAGAGCGTTTGACCAGGGCGAATGACGATTTGAAGCTTCCCGCAGTCATTCGTGCCAACGTGTATGACTGTGTAGACGTGCTGCTGACGAGCGAGTGGGACGACGACGACTACACGAATTTCCAGTCGTCCAAGATCAACATCCATCCCCACTTCTTCCAGTTCGACACGGGGAACTCGGATGGTGTGATCTCAGGGTTTGAATATGAGATGTCGGTCCGGCCGTTCACCATGTGGGGGAAGAAGACCAAGCATGGGTTGCCGGCACCGATGGTGGCGAAGCTAGAGGGAGCCGCGAAAGCTGGAGCAAAATCATTCACCATCAAGATGGCTCCAGGCGCCACGCCCTTCCATGTCAATACCGAAGTCATGGTCGGCATGGATTGTTTAGAGAAGGGGAACGATACGACGGCCTCGTTGCCACGCGACAAGAGCTGTCAGGAGGTTGTCCGGATCAAGGAGATCAAGGGCAATCAGGTGACGTTCTATAAGCCATTGAAGAATAATCACCCAGCGGGTGACCTGGTATCACCAGAGTTTGTCCGCTATCGGTGGTGGGTCGATGTGGATATGGGCACGGTGTTCTGGCATGACCATGCCTTCGGTGCGACGACCTGGCCCCATGGCGGGTTCGGCGTGACGATCGTGGAACCGTTCGGATCGACGTATCATGATCCGAAGAACGGCAAGCTGGTCTACAGCGGTCCGATTGCAGATATTCACAGCAACGAACCGATCGGGGCCGGCGTGAGTGGCAGTTTCCGCGAGCTGATGGTATCGATTCACGACACGGTGCCGCACACCGTGAACGTGATCGAGGCCGGGAATCCACCGGGACAACCGGTAGAGGTTGCTCTGGAAGCCGGGAAGACCGTGTCGTTCCAGATGCCGGAAAAGATCCTGAATGCGCCGAATAAGTACATCAACGGCGGAACGCATACGACCGGCAGCGGCTTCAATTTCCGCGCGGCTCCGTTTGCACAACGCCTATCCAATAATCCGGATTCCTCGAAGCTGTTCAGCAGCGCGATCCATGGAGATCCTGGCACGCCATTGATTCGGGCGTACACAGGTGACACCCTGGTAGTCCGTCTGTTGCACCAGCTCATGAATGAGTCCCACGTTTGGACGATCTCCGGCCATACCTTCCTCACGGAACGGTATGCGGCGGATGCCAATCGGAAGAACTCGATTCACATTGGGATCGCCGAACGGTATGATTTGGTTACAAAGGCCGGCGGATTCCAGGGTATGCCTGGTGACTATATCCACTTTAACGGGAGAAGTTCACACTTCGCCGAAGGTGGATGGGGGATCTTGCGGGTACTGGACAAACAAGTGCCCGACCTGATGCCTCTGCCGAAGGGAACCAATCCGTTGAGCATTCCTGCCACGCCGAGCTCGGTCTGCCCGGCGGATGCACCGGTGAAAAACTTCAGTGTGGTGGCGTTGGACCGCCCGATGAAGTTGAATCCGAAGGCGCCGGATGCCATTGAAGTGGACTTCGAGCGGAAGATTGAAATGACCATGCCGGAAGGCAAGATCTTCGCGCTGGAAGGAGAAGCCACAACGGTGTCCAGCGGTGCGACACCGCATCCGCTGACGCTACGCGCCAACGTGGGCGATTGCATCAAGGTAAATTTGACCAACAAGATGAAGGCCAGTCGGGCGTCGTTCTTTGCGCCGGGGTTGGCCTTTGATCCGAAGGACAGCCAAGGTTTGAACGTCGGCAACAACGGCGGCGATCAGACCATCGGCCCAGGTGAGAAGCGTCAGTACACCTACTACGCTCATCCGTCGAACAAGGAGACGACCTCCTTAGTGTGGGACGGCGGCAACATCGTGGTGAACCCACGGAACGGGTTGTACGGCGCGATCATTATCGGCCCACGGGGATCTCAGTATCGTGATCCTGTGAGCGGTGCCGATGTGTCACAGAAGAATTCCTGGCGGGCGGACGTGATCGTGGATACGACGCTGCCGGATAACGTCGGCAAACGGAACTACCGAGACGTGGCCCTCTTCTTCCAAGATGAGGACAACATCATCGGGACGGCATTCATGCCGTATGTGCAGAATGTCGCGGGCTTGACGTCGGTGAACTACCGCGCAGAGCCCTACAAGTTCCGAGAAGATCAGGGCTGCTCGCTGGGGAAGATCTTCCAGCCTTGTGTCGTTGACAAGCCGGAGGATCCGGTGACGCCGCTGATCGAAGCGCACGCAGGCGACGCGGTCAGGATTCACGTGATCGGCGCCAATAGTGAGCAAAACGGGATGTTTGGAGTCGAGGGTCATGAGTGGCCGATCGAACCGTACATGCCGGGTGCTGATATGATCAGTGTTGTGGAGTACGCTGGTTCTGAAACCCTCGATGTCTTCCTTCGTGGCGGTGCGGGTGGTCCGTATCGTCAGGTCGGTGACTTCGTGTGGTCGAATCAACGGCTGCCCTACACGCAGTCCGGGCAGTGGGGCTATCTCCGAGTCTTGCCAGCAGGTGATACTCGGATCCAACCGCTCGGGGCGATGGGAGCGGCAGTCAAGCGGGCTGAGGTAGCACCGCAACCGAAAGCTACTCCGACTGCGATGAAATAGCGGGACGGAGATAGTATCATATGTGTGGGAGAGTCGCCTGTTTCATGCGGCTCTCCCACTTGCGTTTTGAAGGACGGCAGTTCTATCGTGTGTGTTGATTGCGTTGGAGGAATCGGTCTGAGAAAGGAGTGATCATGAATATGGCAAAAGTATCGCGATTCATCATCGGATCAATCATGCTCGCGGTGAGCAGTCAGGCTGCGGCGTACCAAGAAATCGCGGTTTCAGACGGTGGGAGTATTATGGGGACCGTGTATCTCGGAGGGCAGGTTCCAAAGCCGAAGGGGTATAACCTGACGACGTTGCCTGATCCCTTCTACTGCGGCCGCATTTCCGATGGGCAAGGGTGGCGAATTTTGCAGCCGTTCAATGTAGGTCCCGGTGGAGAATTTCGAGATGTCGTGGTGTATCTCGAAGGGGTGGAGAAAGGCAAGCCGTTTGATGAGACGAGCACCCCTCAAGTTGAGGCCAAGGACTGCCTGTTTCTCCCATTTACCATGGCGGTGCGCGACGACCAATCGGTGACAGTCGTCAACATGGATCCCGTCATGCATGATATTCAGGCGTACGAAACCTCGAATCTTGGCGCACGAGTGCTATTCAATGTGCCGCTCCCGATGAATCCACAGCACCCGCGAAACTTCAAAGATCGTAGCGATGCGGCGATGTACCACAGACACATGGCCGGGGCACCAACGAAGCAATTGGTGAATCTCAGCAAGGGACGCAGGATCTTTGTGATGCAGTGCGGGTTCCATGCCTATATGGAGAGTTGGGGAGTGGCGGTCAACAATCCCTACGTTTCCAAGACGGATGACGAGGGACGATTTGCCATCACCAATGTCCCTCCTGGTACCTATAAGTTGGTCGTCTGGCATCCGTATGTACGGACACCGATTGAGCAAACCATTACCGTGCGTCCCAAAGAGACCATGGAAACGACGCTGATGGTCCAGGCTCCAACCGGGCGACTCTATGCGAATGAGGTCTTGGAGCATGATTATGTCCGCTACAATGTAACGGAAGAAGCGCAGAAAGAAATCGATCCCATGATTCAAAAACAGAAACGCTGAGGGATGGTCGGGTTGCGACAGATTGAGGAGCAGGTGCCGTCACTCGTCAGTCTCATGCGATACCCATGGGTCATCGTCTTGTGTAGTCTGCTGGGGCTTATGGCAACCCCGGCCTTGGCTGATCACGAGAGCTCCAAGCAGCCCTCGCTGTGGACTCCACAAGATGAAGCCGAGCGATTGGGAGCGATGGAGGTGCCTGGTGGAATGGTACTGGTTCCGGCAGGGTCGTTTCTCATGGGAAGTGATCCTCGAAAGGATCGTGCCGCCGGTCCGCAGGAACAGCCGCAGCACCAGGTTTATCTCGACACCTTCAAGATCGACCGGTTCGAGGTGTCAAACGTTGAGTATCTTAGATTCGTGCTCGGGACAGGAGCAGATTGGCCGAAGTTCTGGCGAGAGAATCCCTTTCCAGAAAAGGCCGCCCTCCATCCAGTGATTAACGTAAGCTGGTATGAAGCCGACGCCTTTTGTCGGTGGGCCGGCAAACGGCTTCCGACAGAAGCCGAATGGGAGAAGGCGGCACGTGGGGGAGACGGTCGGATTTTCCCGTGGGGGAACGAGCCGGCCGGCTGGATCAAGAGCAATATCGCCCATCCCGGGTCGAAGCGCGGATTCAAGTACCCTCCGCTTGCCAATATCAATCGCTATGACAAAGGTGCGAGCCCATACGGTGCCTATCAAATGGCGGGGAATGTCAGTGAATGGGTGTCGGACTGGTTCGATCCTGACTACTATCGACAGGGTCAGGACAACAATCCGCTCGGGCCCAAGACCGGAGAGCTCAAGGTGTTTCGTGGCGGGTCTTGGAATGAAGATCCGGAGGTTGCCCGTTCCGCCGGCCGCAATGCCGGTGCACCAGATCGAGAGAGTTATCTGACAGGATTTCGCTGCGCAAAATCTGGGGATGATGGAACCAGTGAAGCGTCGAATATCGGGCACGAGGTGCCCGCACCGACAGTGATGCGGTTTGCAGAGTGAGGGCGCTAAACGATCGGTGTTGACCCTTCTAGAGAAATGGAGTGTGGAGTGATGAGAGAAGCAAGGGGTAAGACATGGCGTAGGGCTGGGTGGACTGTCCTCATGTTTGGAGCCATGATAACTATGGCTCCTGTCGCATGGGGTTTGGATACGCAAGATATTACGGTGGAGTGGACGGAAGCCGGGAAGAAGTTGGCCGTGGAACGCGTGACTACCTGGAAGACGAAAGGGGAAATGACCTTGGTGCCTGCGGGAGAGTTTCTGATGGGCAGCGATAAGAAGACGGATCGACTGGCTTATCGGAGCGAGATCCCACAGCGACATGTTTATCTGGATGCCTTTGAGATCGGTAAGTACGAAGTGACGGCGCTCGAATATCTGAAATTCGTGTTGGCCACCAACCGAGCTCCGCAGCTGGATTGGAGATATGACGGAGGCAACTTCCAAGAATCGATGGCGCACCATCCGATCATGCATGTCACGTGGCACGATGCCGATGCGTATTGCAAGTGGGCGGGCCAGCGTCTGCCGACGGAAGCGGAATGGGAGAAAGCGGCACGCGGGGGAGATGGTCGGCTCTTTCCCTGGGGTCAGGAATATGCGGGACCGACGCGGGCCAATTTCGGACGGACGGGTCTTTCAGGGCCTGTTCGGGATCGTCCCGAACGATTGTTGCTCTATCCCCCGATTATCTCGGTCGATAAGTATGAGAATGCGGTCAGCCCTTATGGGCTGTATCAGACGATCGGTAACGTCGCTGAATGGGTGTCCGACTGGTACGATCAGGACTACTACAAGAAAGCGCCGGATCGAAATCCTCAAGGGCCTGAAATCGGAACGCAAAAAGCATTTCGTGGCGGCGGTTGGATGGACAGTACGACAACGATGAGGGTCGCGATGCGGAATGGGACCGATCCGAACACGAAGATCAATTGGCTGGGATTTCGTTGCGCAAAGTCGGTGTCCGGCGATCAATCATCGAGTACAATCTCCCGCATGCCAGATGAGCCGTCGATCTTCCAGGTGAAGCACTGACCGATCACAGCCCGCGGTGTATGATCGGGTTCGCGTCTGTATGTCGAGCAACGCCATCGAATGGTAGTGTATTGATCGACTAGGGTGAGGAGCATCTATGTTACGCACAGGGTTCGATTCATCCATCATGTGCCTTGCAGCGACCAGTCGGCACCCGGCAGCCATCGTGCTTGCGGTCCTGCTCCAGGTAGTCGTGCCGCATCTAAGTGAGGGAGCGCCGGGAGGCAAGACAGAGGTATTGCCCGTGGAAAAAGCTGCGCCTGCTGCAGTGGTCATCGAGGCTGCCGGGACGGAGCCAGAGTTGAGGCGCCAGATGAGAACAAAGACCGGTGTGTCGGAATTGGAAAGTGGCGCAATCCGGTTCTCGCAGGCACCAACGGGAAGCTATGGGTTCATTGCTCCCAAGCAGCTTGGGATGGCATTGGTGACACAGAGTCCGGATTTACTGTTGGAGCGGATATCTTCCTCGTCTGGATCCTATGAAATTCATAAGCTCGCGGATGGGAGCGGACTCCTGATTGGTTTTGTGGGGGACGAGGCTGTTCCCCAGATCAGGGCGAGCGAACGTCCGAAAAGCGTACGACTGTCGCTGTATTCGAATCCTTCCGGTAACGCGACGATTATTGCTGCGGTTCCACTCATCAAACTCATGGTGGACCAAATGCCGCGTCAGAGCGAGTCTCACAAGCGAGATGGACCCGTCGTCCTCGATATGGATTTGCAAGGCACTGCCAACCGAAAATCACCCGTCGCAAAGTAGTCACCGGAGTTGCACGATGGTCGAGATGAAAGCCTTGACTCTCCAGGTGAAGTTAAGTATGGTGCAACCTTCATCTTTTTGTTTGCTAAAGTTATTTTTTTAGATGTGACTCATCTGAGAGGTCTTCAGTTTAATCAAAGAGCCTTCACTTGAATTCTTCCAAATAACGTACGAGAAAGGGTAGGTTACTGCGGTAGCCGCCCCACTCAACATTCAACTTAGCAAGGAGGTCGGTCCATGCTTTGTTTCGGTTCAATTTACAATAGACTCTTGCGCGCGATCGCTGGTGTCGCAGTTCTCGCGATACCGGCAGTGGCGAATGCCGAGAGCTCCTCGCACGTCGCGATGAATCATCAGCTGCCGGCTTGGGCTGAACAGCTCAAGGGGCAGACGATTGTTGAAGATGCGATGTCCGGCCGTGCGGATCGATCGGCGAAGGTCGAACAGCAGCACCAGCGCATCATGGATCATATGTCCAAGGATCCGCAGGTGCAGGCGGTGAATACCGGCATGTACAATACGTCCGCCATGATGCACCAGTACGGAGCTGGCGGGCAGGATCTGTTGCTCATGTCCGATCCTCGAGTAGAACCGGTGGCTGCGACCGGAGGCGGGAAGTGTCCGGCTGCTGCCCCCGTGAAACAGTATAATGTTTCCGCGATAAACGTCGAGATCACGCTGAACCAGTGGCTCGATTTTTACCCGGGCTACATGTATGTGTTGGACGAAGATATCGACAAGGTGCGGGCTGAAGAAACCAAGAATAAGGAAGCACGGGACAAAGAGGGGTTTGATCCAGGGGCTGTGATTCCCGGTGTGCAGGCCCAATGGATTCAGCCGTTGACGATCCGTGCAAATCAGGGCGATTGTCTGAAGATCAAGCTGAGCAATAAGTTAGAGGGTGGCGAGGAAGTCAGTCTCCATATTCACGGTTCGTCGATGGTTGTGAGTAAGACCGGAGCGGCGGCCACCACGAGTAATGGTGATGCCATCGCTGCCAAGGACAAACCAGTGGATCTGGAATGGTACATCCATCCAGACCTGCAGGAGGGCGTTCGTCAGTTTCATACCTACAGTAACGATCGTGAGCTGACCGTTATGGGAATGTTCGGTTCTTTTGTCGTGGAACCCAAGGGCTCCACCTACTGGGAACCGCTCGGAACCGGAGATGCGACTCCGGCCACCAGTGGCTGGCAGGTCATGATCAAGAACGGAACCGGTCCTGACTTCCGTGAATTCGTGCTGTATTACCACGAAGTCGGCGACGAAGCCTTCCGCCCACTCAATAAGAAGGGCGATTTCTTGCCGCAACGTGATCCGTTGACGGATACGTACCGTCCAGGCGGCCGCGCGATCAACTATCGAAGCGAGCCGTTCGGGATCAATAACATGCATTTACAGCATGAATACTTTGGGTTTGAAGATGAGTCGATGGGGTATAGTTCCTATACCTTCGGCGACCCCTCTCCAACGATCCCTCGTTCCTACATCGGTGACCCGGCAAAGTTCCGTCTGGTCCATGGTGGGTCAGAAGTGTTCCATAGCCACCATCCGCATGGTGGGTCGATCCGATGGCCACGGAGTCCGAGAGCCATTGATGACATGAACCTCTGGGCCACAGCGATGAATGGTCCGGTGAAGTATCCGGTCATCCGCGCCAAGACCGACCGCGTCGATGTGGAAGTTGTCGGTCCGTCCGAGGCGTTGGACCTGGAGACGGAGTGCGGCTCCGGTCTTTGCCAACAGCTGGCCGGTGATTTTCTGTTCCATTGCCATGTGGCGCATCATTACGTTTCCGGTATGTGGGGCTACTGGCGTGTCTACAACACCATTCAGCAGGGCGAGATGCGGAACGATGTGATGCCGGATCTGCGCGAACTGCCGGATCGCAAAGGCCGTATCAAAACACCGATTTCATCGGACAAGCTCATCGGTCAAACCGTTGATTGGTTCGGCACTCAGTTCAAGATCGTCGAGAAGGGCAAGAGCAATTGGAAGGGGAATCCTGCGACGATTACGATCAAGGATTGGGTCGCTATGCAGATGCCTACGGCAGGAAAGCCTGGCCATAAGGAAGATGAGAAGGGTCAGATTGTCTCGTATGATGCAACGGTGTTGGATTGGGCCTGGGAAGGCAATCGTGCGATGAGTGAAAAGGAAAGTACGATTGTAAACCCCAAGTATGTGTCGACCCATCCTGGCAAGCGGCACCCGATCATGTTCGAGCCGCTGACAGGGAAGGTGGCCTGGCCGCATCTCACCCCGCACTTTGGGAAACGGGTCATGTTTTCTCCGAATCACGTCGGGGCACCGTGGTTAGAGATGATTCGGCGTGACGACAATGGAGAGGAGAGTCTCGATCAAGCCAAGCCTGGCGAGCAAGGGAATTGGAGTCTCTGTCCGGTGAATGCCGGACGGAAGAGTTACAATGTCCATTTCATCAAGGTACCGATCAAGATTGCCAAGGCGCAAGGGAACGAACCGGCCGTCATTGATCAGAATG
>CABVSA010000077.1 GCA_902500805.1 uncultured Nitrospira sp.
CGGTTCACCTTTGCGCAGCGCCACAGCTCATCAGCCGTCGCCTTTCGTTCGCGCAGCGCGTCCCTAAGGGCATCGAGCGCCACGTCAAGCCCCACCTTGTTCCGGAATTTGAAACAATCCGCCACCGTCTTGGCCGGGCTGGTGATCCGCAGGGCCACGCCCTCCACTTTTCTCACTTCCACGCCGTACCGCAGCGAGGAATCAGAAAAGCGCACGGTCCGCAGTGGCGGATCATCGAGGCGGGGTGGATGATCGTTGTTCGCAATCGCGATCCACACCTCGAACGGCGATTGCGTCGTCATCTCGTGGAAGCGCAGCGCAGTCAGCAGACAGAACACGACCTTCGGCGCTCGCTTCGCCACGGCAACGAGTGCGCTGTGTTCGGTGCCCTGATAGTCCGGCGGCGCATACAACCCGCGCCCGATCTTTTGGAGCTTTCCTGCCGACACCAGCCGCACGATCTGCGTACGGGTAATCCCCGCTTGCTCCAACTCGCGCGTGCGCACCGCGCCTGCGCTGCGCAGCGCCTTCCTGAGCCGATCTTCCATGGATTTCACCATTGCACCATGTTACATAGTTTCGGTAATTAATAACAACAACCGAAGAAAAGCAACGGGCCTGCGCAGAGCTGAAGGCAAGTCTTGAGGGCGGCTGAACTCTAAAACCGTGTCGGCGCTGGGCTAGCTTCCATCGGTCCGTGGCGTCACCGGCCATCTCGCAGAACTTCTCGGCAATCTCGATCCACACATCGTCTGGGACGATGCCACGTCTTGCCCCCCACTGAAGCGCCAAACCGATACTGACCGGCCTTACACAGCGGATTTGCACACCGGCTTCTGTTCAATAGATTGTTGCGCCCCTCACCGACGCTGGGAGCGCAGCACATCTCCTGAATCTGTGCCAGGGCGCCTGCTAATAGTATCCAGGCTGGCTCCGGCTATACGGATCACGTTGTGAAGCCGGCGGAGGTTCGTCGTAACGGTGCTGTTGGCCCGGCTGCGACGATCCCATATTCACGTTGTCATAGCCAGGCGCGGGTCGTTGCCGACCCGAAAAAGAATCATCGGCACAGCCAGCGATCATGGCACCCGCCAAAAGAGCAACGGGCAGCGTGCATAGCATACGAATCATACGAAACCTCCTTCGTCATTCGGAATTACTTCGATGCCGTTTTCATCCAACCAGTCTACTGTACATACAAAATATCGTTACCTTGCAAGCCTTCTTCACCCTAGCTGGCCAGCAGTGGTCCATGTCTGGATACAACTGTTCGCATTTATCTGTAAGTGTATGCATATTTATCCATACCTATGAAGCGCGTTGAGCTGGATCGCTACACTAAAGCTGTGTTCCGCCGCCATCGAGGCATCCTACGAACCTCTCAAGCCCTACAGCTCGGGATCCATCCACGCATTCTCTACCGACCCTCATCTTCTGGCCTACTCTCCTGAGAGTGCGATCGCGGAGAAATTTCAGTCGATGGTGCAGCTGGATTCGGCGAACAGCCGAATGAAGGATTATTATGACATTTGGCTGCTTGCCAGCGGTCATCCATTGGTGGCTCTGTTGTCAGCGAAGCGCTCCAGGCCACGCTTACGCAGCGGCTTGTTTCCTTTCTTCAGATGCTGGAAGCCCCCGGCGCGAAGGCCGGAGGCTTCCACACTGTGGTCAGCGGTCTGACCGCTCCGCGATCCAGCGTGTCGCCTGTTGGGCGACGACGATCAGCGCATCAAGGTCTGCGACTCCGAAGGAGTCGGAATTCTTCCAGACTCCATCCTGGCCCTTGTACGAGCGGGCGACGGTGACGTTGTAGAACGGACCGTTCATGCCCTCGTTCTTCCAGATGCTCGCCTTGATGCGGCTGCATCGAAGCGTGGTGACCGGCTGGGGTTTCTTGTCTTGAGGTGCCATAGTGTTGTCTCCTTGAGTTAGAGTTGATGTGTTGGCCTCTCACGAGGCAGTGGAGGCCACACAGCGACGACAAAGGAGACAGAGAGGCCGTCGGCACCTGGCGGGCCGGTGGGCGCGATGCGGAGGAATGACCGTGAAAGACGACGCGATCGTTCGCGGCGCGCGGGCATGATCGACGCAGCCCGCCGGTGGAAAGCCAGGGCGACGGCCGGATGCACACAGGCACCGGACCCGAAACCACAAGCTGGTCCCCGCTCATCACCAGCACAGCATTGGAGAGCAGATCCAACGGACGAGGCGAGAAGGTCCTGTTCAGAGAGACCGCAGCAACTAAGCTCCTTCGCCACAGTGGAAGAGAATGAACACGTCGGCTTCGAGACGGTGTTGACCTTGACGCGCTTGTCGGCCAGCAGGCGACCAACTACACCTCAGATGGTTGCTGAACACCGTGGAATGCTGAACGGCCCGGTTGAAGCCGAGGGGAACTGTGATGGGATCGGAGACGCGAAATCGTTGAGGTGCGCGACAGGTTGAACGCATGAGCGAGTCGTGAGCAAGATGAAAAGCAAGCCATGTCGCGAGAGATGCCTATCCATCCATTGGGACGGCCCCTGATCGTGTTCCCACTCACCGTCCGTCAAACAGGTCGGCGTGCGTGCCTGTCCGTTCGAGGATGAGGAAGGTGGCTTCGATTCTGTAGATCAGAAGCCAGTCTGGTTGGAATGCCACACAAGGGTTACGTGCCCGTGCGGCTTCTGATGGCGCGAAAGTTTTTAAATGATGGGAGTTGCTCGGGATGCTTCGCTTCTTCAAAGGCCTCCCGCGTATGTACGTTTGGGATTATGAGCGGAAAGGGAATACCCTGGTGGAGTTCCACCTGAGCATAAAAGAGACGAATGGCTTCGGCTTGAGTCAAACCGAGTCGCTCAAAGACTTTCACGGCCTTCCTCTTCAGGCCAGCATCAATACGAGTATTGATACGGCCAGACGTCGCGACCCGTCCGGCTTTTCTCATGTTCCCAGTACGCCAGTTGTCGTGCTCATGAACGATGATTCTCCGTAGTACTCTGTGGGTTGGGTGAAGGTAGCCACCTTCAATAGCCCATTTTCTGCGCTTGCGCGTCGTGGGTGAGCGATGCGTGCCTGTCCATCCACCACTGGACCTGGTTGGGTCGAATAGTCCCCGCAGAATCGAGAGCTAGCCGAGAGTGGTCCATGCATGGATAACACTGTTTGCATTTAATTGTAAGTGCATCTTTATCCATGCCACCTCTGACGTGGTGCCATTCATGAAAAGAGTATTTCCTTCTGATCTCTTCCTCACTCCTTCTCAATCCCCATTGAAGAACCAAACCGATCCTGAACGGTCACACACAGCGGATTTGCCGACGGACCTCTTCGTAACACATTGTTGCGCCCCTCACCGACACCGGAGCGCAACAGAATCTCCCAGTCTGTGGCCACGCACGACTGCAAGCGTGACACCGTCCTCGGTGGCGCGGTTGCCTCAGGCGTGCCACACCCCTTGACGGGCGACGGCTATTCTCTCGGCACGGCGCGTGCCCGAGATCCCCGGTACCGTTCCTAGAATAGTGTTAGGATAGTGTCCTGATAGTGGCGTATGGTGACATGGCTGTTCGCTGAATGGTTGTTGATCTGGCCTTAAACACGACGACGTTCGCGTTCGAATGGGACGAGGGCAACCGCACTAGGAATGCGACCAAGCACGACGTGACCACTGACGAGGTGGAGAGCGTGCTTCGCCTCAAACGAGCCGTCCCTCTCGGCGTACAGACCAGCCCTGTCGTCAACGAACTACGCCTGGGACTGGTGGGGCGATCAGACCGTGGACGCGTGCTGCAGATCACCTTTACCTTCCGAGGAAGCAAGATCCGCGTGATCAGCGCCCGGCCGGCTCATCGAAAGGAGCGAAGCCAATATGACACGATGGCGCGTGAAATCTTCCCCGACTTATAAAGGCCCGTGTGACCTCGCACCCGAGCATGTGCTCGCGGCCATGCGACGATACAAGACGGCGAAGAAGAAACCGACGAGCGTACCCTCAAAGAACTGAAGACGCTGGCGGCCCACCAAGGCATTCCCTATCAAGTCCTCATGCGCGTCTTTATTCTCCGTGGGATCGAGAGCATGAAACAAGCCTCGTAACTCACGTGCCCACACTGTATGGGCCCAGATAATGCTGACGCTCTCTTTGTAACTGTGCTACCTGCTACATACCCAGTCGCAGCAATGCCCGGCAGGCCATCGAGAAAGAAACGGGGGGGCGTTCTTTGGAGCCTGTACGCAAGCCGATGATCTACTGGGTGATAATTGTACGCGTAGTGGGTCGACCTTGGGCGAGGATCTAATACAGCTCAATGAGCCGCTCACCTTGTTCAAGGTTGGCGATCACTTGAGAGAACAGGGGCTGAAACCACCGGACAAGTGCCGCGTTGGAGCAGTTACCGATCCGGACCCAGACAACGGGCGTTATCGGTAGAGAGGCAAGTAAGAGAATATTCTTAAAGTCTTCATCCTTTGTGATGATGGTCTGGGCATTGGCCACGGCGTAGTTCCAGATCGCCTGGTCCGTTGCGAGGAGTATGCCTACTTCTTCGACGTGAACGGCTCCATGGCCGAGAGATATGATAAGACGAGCTAATGCTGGAGGGAGCTGAGCGTCAATCAGGAAGTTCATCCGGCCCGGAGCATGACATGATCGGACTGAGCCGCTGCAAATTCAAGGGCCGCCTGAATATCTTCTTTCTCAAGATAGGGGTAATCCTGCAGGATGGTCTCCGTTGACACACCAGCTGCCAGCAGGTCGAGGATGTCTTTCACACGGATCCGCATCCCACGAATACAGGGGCGACCACCGCACTGGGACGGATTGACGGTAATGCGCGCGAGTACACTCATGAGAATATGGTACCGCCGTCTATTGCTGAAGATCAATGTTATTTATTGAACTGTCCTGGTCACGAATGCTGGAACGAAAATGGGGGCTTCTGCTTTTGCCATGTCCCGTCGCCTACGCACTAGAACTGGTGCCGTCTACCATGTCACCAGTCGTGGTAATACCCGACAAAACATCGTTGCAGTTGATCGAGCCCGCATACTGTCGCAGGAACGGCTTACCCACGTCATCGATCGATTCAGGTGGCGCTGCCACACCCCCTCATAAACGACGGCTATTCTCCTGGCACGGTCGAGTCGCCCGACGCGACACGACGGTGCCCAACTCCACCTGGCACGGCGTCTCCGGACGCGGTGCCTCAGAGGCATGCCTGCCGAAGCCCCTCGCTCAGTACAGGCCAGCAATGCCTCAGTAGAAACTCGCCCGAATCTCAGCCATTCTGCGGACCCAGGGCACAGACATGCACCTACCTAACCCATGGTCCTTTCTTTCGTTCGTACCCCTACTTTTTCGGTATGGTCATAAAATCTGAACCCTTTCATAAGTGCTCGTCTCGATGGGGGTACGCATGTGTCAGTTGGCTCACTCGGGCACATGAGGTAGCGCCTGGAGGAAAGGCCTCTTGAAACACCATGAATAACCTTTTGACAATGGATGAGGCCGCGAAGTATTTAGGCATATCCAAATTGACCCTGTACGGATGGGTCTCCGCAAGGAAATTGGGGTACGTCAAGATGGGACGGCTGGTGAAGTTTAAGCAGGCTCAGCTGGATGCCTGGATCGATCAGCACACGATCACACCACGGAGAGACAGCCATGGGACTCACTAAGCGGCGCGATAGTTACTATGTGGAGTTCCGTGTGAGTGAAAGTGAGGACGGCACATCGTGGAGCCTCGCGAGTGGCGTACCCGGTGCCAGAAAAAAACGATGGAAGGTGGGGTGCCTGAACAAGACGATCGCGCGCGAGATGGAAGCCGCGATCAAAACTCGTTTGCTCTTGGGACACGAAAAAACCGAACAGGCCAAGCCGATTCTCTTCAAGGAATGGGCAACGGCCTACCTGAACCTCGAATCAATCAAGACGCTCCGCAGCTATCAAGATCGACTCGAGATCATGGAGCGGCAGCTGATCCCCTTCTTCGGTGGAAAGGTCCTAACGGAGATCAGGCCCCATGATGTAGAGGCTTTCCGAGCACAACGGAAGAAGAAGAATGGAACAAAGCCGAGTATTCAGACCGTGAACAATGACCATGTCGTACTTAAACACTGTTTGAACGTGGCAATCCGACGGGGGCTCTTACAGATTAATCCCGCTACTAGGGTTCCGCTTCCTGATCCACAGAACGCCAGAGATAGAGTATTAACTGAAGAGGAATGGACGAAACTCTACGAGGCCGCAAAGGGACATCTCAAGCCCGTCCTGTTACTCGCCTATCAGCTGGGCCAGAGATTTGGGGAGATCGTCGGTCTGACCTGGGACAGGGTTGATCTCAAGAGAGGCTTTATCATGCTTCGTAGTCAGGACACGAAGACGAAGAAACCTCGCCAAGTCCCAATGACTCCAGATATACGAATGACCCTTCAACGTCTGGCGAAGGTCCGTTCACTCTCAACACGTCATGTCTTTACATTCAGAGGCAAACCTATACAACGTATCAGCCGATCTTTTCGTACAACCTTGAAGGATGCCGGAATTACAGACTTCCGGTTTCATGATCTTCGGCATTGTGCATCTACGAACTTGCGACGGGCAGGAGTCGACACAGCCACGGCAATGAAGATCGTGGGTCATAAGTCTGAGAAAATGTGGAAGCGTTACAATGCAATCGAGGAACGCGACTTGGTTCAGGCAGCGCTGAAAATTCAAAAATATCTCCAAGAGAACACGCCGGGAACACTTGACCCCAAGACCGAGAGTCTGTAAAAGTGTAAGTCATTGATATTTGGCCTTGCCCCCGTAGCTCAGTTGGATAGAGCAGCGGTTTCCTAAACCGTGGGTCGTACGTTCAATTCGTATCGGGGGCACCAAACCTTTCCTCAACAGAATCAATGGATTGACCCTATACCGCCGCATTCGTCTGCTTTGTAATAGAGACCCCCTGGGTGCATCTGGCGACGCTGGGGCCGTCCTTTCAGGCGAAGCCGCACCTTCGGCGGAAGCCGTTAAGACCTTCCCAAGCTTGTTAATCCACTCTTGCCCGCCGCCTGGAAACAAATGTGAATAGATGTCCATCGTGATCTGAATACTACTGTGCCCTAGTTGTTCTTGGACATACTTCGGCGGGGCGCCTGCTTCGGCCTCCTCCGCCTCACGATTTCCTTGGACACTCATACGGGAAGGGACTGGGCGTGCAGCAGAATGATGTGAAGGCGATAATGTGGCTTACCCTCTTAGCAGCCTCGGCCGATTATTTGCAGGAGATGACAGCAAACATCCGAGATGAGATCGCACGCCGCATGACACCCACGCAGCTGGCCGAAGGCCAGCGACTCGTGCAACAGCGTCAGGCATAGCAGTTCAAAAACTGCTGAGAAACGACAAGCTTTTGTCCTTCAAAGTTGAATCAGAAAGAGTTGTCTTAGACCCTGTTAAGTCAGTGAGAGAAATGCTAACTTTCGCTATAGGATAGACGCTCTTTTTTGAATAGGCTTTGACCTCAGCATGATCAGTTCTGATACAGTGGTCTATCTCTTTCTGGGCACTGTCGCATCTAATCTTCAGGTAAATTGATGGGTAGACGCATTCTCATCATTGAGGACGACCCCGATACCACAGACCTGTTAAAAGACTGTCTTGAGGTATTGGGCTGTAGTGTTGATTCCGAACCCGATCCAGCAAGAGCAATTGTAAGGCTAAGAGAGGGAGAGTATTCAGGAATTGTTCTCGATATCATGAGCCCTGGGTCCAGGTGGGTTAAGGTCCTTCAGCAGCTTCGACACAGTGGTTCGAGGATTCCTTTGATTGCGATTTCCGAGAATACCCTCGAGGCAGAAGTGATGAGCGAGGGAGCCCACGCCTTCCTGGCGAAGCCATTCGAAGGACGTGAACTTAAGAGAGTGGTTCAACGGGTTATCCCTCCTACTCGTGAAGAACTCATCCGGGATCACTCGGGTGGGGAATCTACCATTATGCAAAACGCTTATGCTCTGGCCAAGGGGGAGGATTTCCGCGGTGCAAGGAAAGCCATAGAGCTTCTAGACGATACTAACAGTCAGCGAACGGCCTACATTAGCCTTCTATCCTATCAAGTACAGGCTGGAGACCTTGAAGGGGCGAAAGCAACAGTGCATGGCGCACCCTCATTAAGGCTCGGAGGGCATTGGGTGCGATGCATGACTAATGCCTTAGTCGAAGCCGGGGATGTTCGCGGGGCGTTGGCGATAGCAGACAACCTGACATGTGCCCAAGAGCGGGGCTTCATCAAGGGCATGATCGTCGCTCAACAGGCAGCGGTTGGGGATCTGCCTGGTGCGAAGGCTACTCTCTTGCTGCTATCGCCAAGTATAAATGGCCACTATCAGGCCATCAGTGCGATTGCATATGCCTTAGTTACAACAGGAAATTTCGAGGAAGCCCTTAGCCTAGTCTGCCAGATGGAGGAAGGAGAAACGAGAGTGCGCGCAATTGGAGACATTCTCTATGCTCAGAGACAAACGGGAGATATTTCGGGTGCTGAACGAACGGCAGCAAGTATCAACAACGATGAGCTAAAGAGACAAGCATTCGTGATTCTTGAGAGAATCAATCATGGAAATTATCAACAAACATGCACATTGATGATGCACGGGAGAGCATTCGTGGCAGATAAGTTCTCGAACCTTTATCCGGTGGATTAGGCATGGTGACCGCCCAAATTGTGCTCATTTTCTGCTGAAGCCCACCTCATTCCACCTCACTCATGCCTATTCCAGCTAAGGGTAGCGCGAAGGGAGCACCATCTCTCATGAACGGCAACTTTCAGGCGTAGAGCTTGCTGTAGCGACTGTCGTAAAGTGGCCGAGACTTGCCTGATGCCCTTACAGGCAGGTCACGACCCAAAGCAGACGTCCACGACTGACAACCGGGGTCACCAGGCTAACACCCATCGCGACGGACAGCCAACGAGCGTCCTCCCACCCTACGACGGGAATGATGTCGCGGCACGAGCCTCAACCGGTCACCGAGAGAGGAGTGGACACCGTGTCGGAGCGAAGAACCCATCATCATACGGCCTGAAACTCTCACTCAGCGGCTCGGCCACCCTCAAGACGCCGCTCCAACCGCATAGTCGAACGCTTCATGAATAATCTCGGCTAACACCCTTGATGGGATTGGTTTGAATGAGCTTGAGTAGGCTGGACTTGGATGCTAAAGTTGCTTTCCTACACTGCGGGTCGTACGTTCAATTCGTATCGGGGGCACCAAACCTTTCTTGTTTACGTTTAGGCCGCGACTAACAACTGGACCACCTCACATCTTGTTGTGAGAAGCGGATCCAGCTCCTCATAACAGGCAATGAAGAAACACGATCTGCCACTCGATTTCTGTTCTGTTCCTATGCAGGCGCGACTCGGCAAGTACACTCACGAATGGATCAAGAAACGATGAGCAAGGACGGTCAGACAGTTGAAGGGCAATGGGGTATCAAATGGGTACTGCTTGCGCTCTGTATCCTGTTAGTAAGCTGCTCGCACAAGGGAACCCGCGTCGGAGCCGAACAAGCACCAGTACAGACTCCTCAGAAGACGATGGCCGACGGGACAACACCTGGAGCGAAGGCCTACCTGGCACTCGTGCAACAGCAGATCCGTCATGTCTGGAAGGCCCCGGCACTGGATTTTACGAATCGGACCTATGCGACTGTCGTTCGGTTTCGGCTTCATAAGAATGGATCGGTCAGCCTCGTGAAAATCGAGCAGTCATCCGGCAATGAGTCCTATGACGCGGCAGGGAAACAGGCGGTGCTCAATGCCGGCCCGTTACCCTCCTTTCCGCCCGATCTCTCACATGCCTATGTTGATGCCCATATCACGCTGACCGCCCCTTCAGAGAAGGAGTGACGATCCGTTCAATGAGTCTTTTCCATAGAAGCCGATGAATCCTCAACGCTCCCAAGCGGGAAAGCGCTGGTCCTGGATGGGCTGACATTTCAAGAAGACGAAACGTGGTCAAGAAACAGTATCCAACCTCTTTACGGTCAAGAACAGCCCTCCGTCGCAGATCGTGAAATTGTTTTTCCCTGAGCCTAACCCAGCTCCACTTGTCCTGTTAGTCCTGTTCGGTGCGCTGTCGCTCTTCGACCATTCACATTTAGAGTGACTTCGTTTGCAGACACCGCTATTCTGCGGAGCAAGAATCAAACGGATACACCAGTTTTCTCACTGTCCGCTGACCTATCGCACTGCATAGCTAGCGATCCATGCCATTTACCCCTTTTCACATGGGTGTTGCGTTTATCGTGAAGCCTGTGGCACCGCAGCATCTCAGCCTTATTACGTTCGGCCTCGCACAAATCGCAATGGATATCGAACCTCTCATTGGCATGGTACGACAGTCCGACATTCTTCACGGCCCGTCCCATACCATCATTGGCGCCATTGTGATCGGTGTGTTGGTCGCACTGGTTTCCTCTCCTATCCGTCGCCTTATTCTTCGTCGGTACAATCACGAGGTCATGGCCTACAATGTTCGTTGGCTTTCTGAGCCAACCGAACCGACTTCTCTCGCCATTGTGACTGGGGCATTGGGTGGCACGCTGAGTCACATTGTTCTTGATAGCTTCATGCACGATGACATGCGGCCCTTCGCACCCTTTTCTGATGCCAATCCGCTCTTACAGATTGTGTCGCACGATGATGTATATCGGCTCTGTTTCATTTTGGGTCTTGTCGGTTGCATGGCATGGCTCATGACGAAATGGTGGAGTCGCCACGCTTCATAACACTCTCCTTTCTCCAACTGAGGCAGCTGAATCATTCTGGGTGCATCTGTACGAGCCCCCTATCCTTTCGTCCTGCGCCCTTCTTGTAGGCCTAGCTCAATTGCACAAACTACCAAACACGAATAATCCCTTTCACAGAATCGGACACCGTTTACTGCATTAGGAATCGCACCTATGCGACGGTCATCAAGTTTCAGCTTCATAAGAATGGATCGGTCAGCCTGGTGCAAATTGAGCAGTCGTCCGGCAATGCGCCCTATGACACAGCAGGGAAACAGGCCGTGCTTAGTGCCAGCACATTACCCTCCTTTCCACTCGATCTCTCGCATGCGTACGTTGATGCCCATATCACGGTGACCGCTCCCTCAGATAAGGAATGACTATCCGGTCAATGAATCTTCCCCTGGAAGCTGAGACGTTCTGCGCGGTCCAAGCAAGTCCGCTCGAGCACCCCGTGTCGAGTGAAAGAATCACGTTCTGCATGCTGCATCCCCCCACGATTCCTGCAAACACCGACAGTCGGCACTGGAAGTGACCTAAGGTCTTCCAAGATTTACACGGCGTCTTGCCACTGCGCCTGTCTTTCACGGAACCCTATACAGCCCAGGAAGGCGGGAGTAACGAGAATCCCAATAGGTTGCACGTGACTCTTTCCCTCAACACAGTGAATTCTCGAGCATTCGTTCCACACACCTTACGAAAGTCATCCACTTCCTCAGTAAGAAAACACGGAAACACTTTACCCCTCCAAAACACCGGCCAGAGCGCTCGACCCACTTTCATGTTGCGCTTCAGACTTGCACTCGCGTGTGAACCGTTACTAACGACTCCCGACCCCTTTAAACTCACGGCCCGCCAACATCTTGACCAATTACCCTCTTTCCACCGCCAAGTTTGACGCTCTAACCGCATCCGCCAAGATACCTAACCTATAAATACCTACATTGCTGATCTCAGTCAATCTGGCCCGGCTCTTGCTTCACATGGCTGGCAGCACTGGTTGTAATCACCTAGGAGGGATCGATGGAGTGTCCAAAGTGTAAGGGGACAATGACGTTGGAGCGGTTCTCGGACTTCTTTCTGGTCTTCTTTTCATGGAAATGTTTCAACTGCGGAGCCCTTATCGACCGCACCATTTCCAACAATCGCCGAAGGAGTCTGGCGGCCCGTGCGTCCCAGACCGTTGCCTGAGACTGAGGAGTTCCATCAAAGGGGGCGGGTTTCTTTTTAGAGATAGGGTGCCTCATAGCGTACTCGCCCACCCCCATCCCTATCGGAACAGCCGTTGGCCACGGGAACCTGAAACGGCTGTGGGGGTCATACCTTTTTCTTTCCGCAACCGGCTTCTGACTGTCCCGATTGTCCCACCCTGGGATGATGATCTCATACGTGTCACGCCTCCGCACCGGCGCTCATGCGCAACGCGACACACTCCCGTTCTAGACGGAAGGCACTGGGCTAACACACACGTCGCTCGAACTCGTTACGAGAGAATCGCCAGAAGACCGGGGCATCGAAGAGAAGTGAGGAGGATCGACATCTGGCTGGTCTCGGTCCCCGACAGAAGGACAATCGCCTGTCCGGCGCCGAGAGAATGGAAGAGCACAAATGCACTGAGTGCAAATGAACCTATAGGGTCGGATACCTTTTACGGCACTCAGAAGGCGATGGCCGACGGGACAACACCTGGAGCGAAGGCGTATCTGGCGCTTGTGCAACAGCGGATCCGTCATGTCTGGAAGGCCCCGGCACTAGATTTCACGAACCGGACCTATGCGACGGTCATCAAGTTTCAGCTTCATAAGAATGGATCGGTCAGCCTGGTCAACATCGAGCAGTCGTCCGGCAATGAGTCCTATGACACGGCGGGCAACCAAGCGGTGCTCAATGCCGGCCCATTACCCGCTTTTCCGCCCGATCTCTCACATGCGTACGTTGATGCCCACATCACGCTGACCGCTCCCTCAGAGAAGGAATGACCATCCGTTCAATGAGTCTTCTCCTGTAGAAGCTGATGAGTTTTCAATGGCCCAAGCGGGAAAGCATATCTCTGGAGGAACTCGCCATTTCCAGAAAATCAAATGTGGTCAAGAAACGGGATCCGCCCCCTTTCCTGTTTGAGAACCGTTTAGGTCAGCTAGAACCGCACAAACCACCTGTGCATGTAGAGAAACCTCGCGAATATATACATGCCCAAAAGCACGATCAATGCATAGAGCAGTGACGCCACCATCGGTGGAGCAATCATCGAGAACACTTTTGTATGCAGCACATAGCGAATGCCGATTTCAGATGAGAGATTCGCAACCAGTATCGATACGGCGTAAACGATGGTCGCATTCGTCCCAAAGATCACCAGCGGTTTGCACCAGGACGTATGCTTCTTCATATCGATCAACCAGTAAAGGAGCACGAATACAAGACTCGCAGCTCCCGCAGTCAGGAGCACGAATGAAGGCGTCCAGAGCTTCTTGATAACGGGGATCCAATCCACGAGCAACATAACCATCGATAGGCAGGTCACTCCCTTCACACATCCCCACAGGATCTTTGTGTGCGGAGAAAGGTCGTGACGTATCATCCACCCTCCAACTAGCGCCCCGAACAGGATCAGCGTGATCGCCGATACCATGGGAAGCACGGACGGTGTATCCGCATACGGCCCTTGCCTTGATCCTATCAGCAGGGCGTCGACATACCGTGCGAAATTTCCTTCAGGAGTCAACTCACCAGGGCCAACATCAGGAACGGGAATTAGCGCCATCTGGATCCAGTAGAGCGTCAATAGGCCCATGATCCAGTAGATCAGCATGTCCCTCGACGTGTAGAGAACGATCACCGCCCCGACCAGATAGCACAGGGCAATTTGTTGCAGGATGCCGGTCATCCGAATTGTCTCAAGATCGAAGTTCAAAGACGCGTTCGTCACCAACAGCCCTAAACCAAAGAGCGCCGTTGAGCGGCGCAGCACCTGCACGAGCAGCACCTGCTTGTCGGCATTGCGTTCGATCCGTTTCGCGAATGAAAAGATCATGGCGACACCGATAATCCACAGGAAGAACGGATACACAAAATCGGCGACCGTCACGCCGTGCCACTCGGCGTGCCTGAGCCAGGGGAACGTGTCGTTCAAGGTCCCACCATGGTGAGTCACCAGAATCATCACCACAATCGTGACTCCACGAAATACATCGAGTGCCCCTAAACGTGCCAGTGTACTGAGCTCAGTCTGTGACAACTGCTGTCTCCCGTATGACCCTGCTCAAAAGTGGCCGGTTGCGATGGTCACATCATCCCCGGTAGCTCATGTTGCATGTACCAAACAAATGGTCCCGTGTGGGCCTGGGAACTTCCCTGGCAGCCTCTCCGACATGAGCCTCCGTAGACTTGCGTGTCAGCCTCGTGTCTCAGCGACGTCATATCGTGATAAACAAGGAGGCGGCGTGATGACGACTCGGATGTTTCGCCCTATGATCCAGAAGTGCTGTAGTTGTTGCCGCCGTCCCCACGCGGCGGGTTGCCGGCAGACCACCTGGCATATTTTCCGTCGGACCTGGTGGAAGAATTGAATCTTACCCCCCATCTTATCATGAAGTATGATCATTTAGGTCTGCAAACAGAATAAAGGCGGCGTAGCCTTGCTTGAGAAGAACAGCAACGAATGAATCTCGAGAGTTGAATACCTTTTACTGCAGTCAACCCCGCCGGACCCGGTATCGTTTTCCTGAAGGACTACTTCTTTTTCACCACCTGCTTCCGAATCCACCGCGTCGACTCATCCTTCTCCATTTCGCCGGCAGCGACCTGACGAGTGACGGCCTCTAGCTCCTTGGGATCAGGAAGTTCCTCAATTCCATTCACGCTGAGAAACACAAGAGCAGACAGAACTGCTGCCCGCTTGTTTCCGTCCACAAAGGGATGATTCTGTGCGATATGGAACAGGTAGGCGGCCGCCATTGCGGGGAGATCCTCATGGAGATAGTCTCCGCCGAATTGCTGGCGCGACATGGCCACGGCTGCATCGAGCAAGCCGTGATCTCGTACTCCATGTGATCCGCCATCACGGTCGATGGTATCGCAGTGGAGCAGCAGCACATCGTCCACGCCGAGGAAGAGAATGTCGTCCACTGCCTTAGTCCGCCAACCGCTTCAGCATTGGACCATACTTCTTCCGCAGCGCTTTGATCGTGGCTTTCATACGCTCAGGACCGACGCCGACATTCGCCGGAGTGATGACGAGGGCATTCCCATTCACCGTAACTTGCAATGGAGTTTCTTCGGTGATACCAAGCACCTGCATCACCGGCTTTTCAATAATCAGCGCCGAACTATTGCCGTGTTTCTGTAATTTCTTGATCATTCCACACCTCGCGTTATTACAATGTTACAACACCTACCAGTGAATGTCTAGCGTGCACAAGAATCCCGATGCTCCGGCAAAGCGGGCTGGACACCAGGATGGTGCGTTGTGTCAGAGCCGCAAGGCCTTCTGCTCGGCGAATGTGAGGTATAGCGGTATATAGCGTACTACGCGCATGCCAAACGACATTTCAGGCCGTGTTGAACACCAGAAACCGCAGCCGCGTGGACCAGGCCTCCCACCCATCTCCAGGTAAGACCAGCCGCCTTAGAGTTGCGTGGAATACACCGGATCAGCACTCGTTACTCCCTCGCATCCGAGTCACGCCTCCGCATCGGCGCTCATGCGCAGCGCGCGCTCCCGTTCTATACGGGAGGTGCTGGGCTGACGAACGCACCGTTCGAACTCGTTACGAGAGAATCGCCAGAAGACCTGGGCGTTGAAGAGAAGTGAAAAGGATCGACATCTGACTAACCTCGGTCCCCGACAGAAGGACAATCTCCTGTCCGGCGCCGAGAGAATGGAAGAGCAGGAATACACTGAGTCCAAGGGCAATGATGGCGGGCCAGACTACCGAGAGCGCACCGATGAATGCAAAAAGCGTCATCGCCACCAATGTCTGCTGAACGCACGGGCTCTTCATTGAGATCATCACGTCCTCCCTCGTCGGCCCTCTCCGGAAGACATACGTACGATTGATTGGTGAGATCGACCTTATCACAACGATCACAACAAACAACGAGAAATCCTACCGATTTCTCTCTGAAGGTCCACTGCGCCGGAGATCCTGAGCGTGAAGCACTAGGGAAGGAAGGCCGAAAGGCCTAGTGAGACCACGTATCGGCCAAAACTCTTCTTCATGTCTTCACTGTCGATGTTGGGAAATCCCGATCAGTCTTGCTGCATCCTTGTTCGAAATACACTCGCTCATGCCACCGCCTTATCCGATAGAACGCTCCTTGTGAACGCAGCCGGACACACACCAGTCGACTTTCATCACCGCGTGCGCAACTCGCCGGCTCACCATCCCTTCCATGGTGCCGCGTTCTTCCGAATACTGCCTCTGTAAGGTTTTCGCGCAAGCCTCGACTACAGCCCAGAGGATCGAATGATCGAGGTCCTTAGGCAACCAGGCGAGAGTGAACTATGATCTCCCGCCCGGTTGCCGCGAACAGACAAGAGTCGCAATAACCACTAGTCCATTACAGGAGGAGATGAATCATGACGAATCACACAGCCAACCCCATCGCGCGAACGATCAACAGAATGCTCACGGTAGCCAGCACCTGTGCCATCGTCCTCGCCATGGCCGTCCCCAGCTCTGCCGCTCAACTTCCCGCGACCCTTTCTGGAAAGGCCTCGGACGCCTTGGTCACGCTGGCCACCACGGGAAATCCCGACCTGTTGCATGCAGAGTTGGGCGGCACCGTGATTTCTTCGGAGGATTTGCAGAAGAAGGCGAATGCCTCGATGAGATTACAAAAGACGGAACATCTGGCGCCGAAAGCGCTCGTCGCACCGAACGGGGATGTCTACGCGATGGTCGCCCCGACGGTGACCAAGGACAACTTCATCCTGGCCGATAGCCAGGGCAATGTGCTGCGGGTGGATGTCGGCGACTCCGAAGGGCATCGCATGCCGTTCGTGGTGGAAACCATTGTAGAGGATGGCGGAACACCCTGGTACGTCGAGTTCTGGCGTTGGATCACCTTTCAATAACCGTTCAACCCATTCGAGACGAGATGCACCGGCCACGGCAAGGAGTGAATGACATGCGGCAACACCGACGCTCTCAGATGGATCTCATTATGACGACGCTCAGCCTAGTGGTGGGCCTATTTCTCTTCAGTGGCTGTGCATCCCGGTCTACGACCCTCCCCCCACCGACGCCTTTTAGCCCGATACCGGTGGACTTTGCCCATACATGGACCAAAGGCACCCATCCGTTTACCGGAGCTGCCGTCATCGACGTCGAGGGAGATGGGATATTCGAGGTCTTTGTCGGTGGCGGTGAAGGACAACGTGACGCCTTGCTGAGCTACCGCGATGGTCACCTCGTGAATATCGAACCGGACACAGGGCTCTCGAAAGACAGTACCACCTACGGCAGCACGGCGATCGATTTTGATACTGATGGGGATACAGACCTGCTCATAGCGCGGGAGGACGGCGTCTCCCTCTATGTCAATGACAGAGGACGGTTTCAGGAACGACGAATTCCAGTAGATCTCCCGGCCGACTCGGTGCCGTTCGCGGTCGCCGTCGCGGATATCGATCACG
>CABVSA010000078.1 GCA_902500805.1 uncultured Nitrospira sp.
GCGCAGCCATCAGCATGATCTGATCGTCATCTCGTACTTGAAGGAACCCCACGGCCAATCCGTTTCGTTCAGTGGTCTTGACGCTGATGATGCCCTTTCCACCGCGTCCCTGTATACGATATTCGCCCACCGGTGTCCGCTTGCCGTAGCCACCTTCCGTCACGGTCAAGATCGAGGTGGTCGAATCCGGAGTAATGGTTTCCATTCCGATGACTTCGTTGCCCTCTTCGAGGGTGATCCCTTTGACACCGTGCGCCATCCGACCCATCGACCGCACTTCCTCTTCTTTGAATCGGATCGTAATGCCCTGTCGCGTCCCCAATAAAATTTCGCGGTGACCATCGGTCAGCTGAGCCCCGATCAACCTATCGCCACCTTCGAGCCCTAGCGCGATGATCCCGCCCTGCCTGGGGTTACTGAATGCGGACAGTTCTGTTTTCTTGATGATTCCTTTTTTAGTCGCCATCACGATATAGCGGTCATCACGAAACTCTTTGACCGGCAAGGTCGCGGTCACTTTTTCACTCCCGGCCAACGCAAGGAGATTGACGAGTGCTTTTCCTTTCGCGGACCGACTGGCCTCAGGAATCTCATGGACTTTCAGCCAAAAGACTTTCCCTGCATCGGTAAAAAAGAGCAACGAATCGTGGGTGGAGGCGGAAAAGAGGGTCTCGACGAAATCTTCCTCCTTGATCCCCATCCCGATCTTGCCTTTCCCTCCGCGTCGCTGAGCCCGGTAGAGGGTCACGGCATTCCGCTTGATATACCCAGAATGCGAGATCGTGACGACCACTTCTTCCGCTGCAATCAGATCTTCTAGGCTAATCTCGGCTTCTTCCTTGACGATCTGGGTCCGGCGGTCATCTTTGTACGTTTCACGAATCTCAGTAAGCTCGTTCTGGATGATGGTGCGTACCACCGACTCGCTGGCCAGCACGGATTTCAGATATTCAATCTGCTTGAGCACCTCCTGATACTCTTCGATGAGCTTGGTCCGCTCCAGCTGCGTCAAACGCTGCAGCCGCATGTCGAGAATCGCAGTGGCTTGGATCACAGTCAGACCAAATTCCCGCATCAACCCTGCACGGGCTTCGTCAGGCGACTGCGATCGTCTGATGAGCGCGATGACGGCATCGAGATGATCGAGGGCAATCTTGAGTCCTTCGAGAATATGCGCCCGTTCTTCGGCCTTTCTGAGTTCGAAGGCGGTCCGCCGCACCACGACTTCGCGTCGATGCTCGAGAAAATGATGCAGGATCTGCTTGAGCGTGAGGATCTCAGGGCGATTGTTCACCAGCGCCAACATGATGACACCGAAGGTCGTCTCGAGTTGGGTGTGCTTGTACAGATTGTTCAATACCACCAGGGGAATTTCGTTCCGTTTGAGCTCGATCACCACCCGCACCCCTTCGCGATCAGACGACTCGTCTCGGAGATCGGAGATGCCTTTGATGCGATCGTCCTGGATCAACTCCGCAATTTTTTCGATCAGTTTGGCCTTGTTGACCTGATAGGGAATTTCCGTGACGATGAGCCGTTCTCGCTCGGTACGTTCGTCGATCTCGACGACGACTTTCGCTCGCAGTTTCAGAAGACCGCGTCCGGTCTCATAGGCCTCTTTAATCCCGCCCATGCCATAGATGAAGCCGGCCGTAGGAAAATCCGGCCCAGGGATCTTTTTCATCAGCTGGGCGATCGTCACTTCTGGATTCTCCAACAAGAGCAGCAATCCATCAATGATTTCCCGCACATTGTGTGTGGGAATGTTGGTTGCGTAACCGACTGCAATACCCCCCGCTCCATTGACCAAGAGGTTCGGAACTCTCGTCGGAAGCACCAGTGGTTCTTGCAGTGACTCGTCATAGTTCGGACCGAAATCAACGGTTTCTTTGTCGATATCGGCCAACATCTCCTCAGCCAGCTTCGTCATGCGGGCTTCGGTGTACCGCATGGCCGCTGGTGAGTCCCCGTCCATCGACCCATAGTTGCCCTGGCCGTCAACGAGGGGATAGCGCATGTTGAAGTCCTGCGCCATCCGCACGAGGGTGTCGTAGATAGCCGAATCCCCATGGGGGTGATAGTTCCCCATGATTTCGCCCACAATTTTGGCTGATTTGCGGTAGGCTCGATTGGAGGCCAAGCCCATTTCACTCATCCCGAAGAGGATCCGCCGATGCACCGGCTTCAACCCGTCTCGGACATCCGGCAACGCCCGCCCCACGATGACGCTCATGGCGTAATCGAGATAGGAGGACTTCATCTCGTCTTCGATTGCGATATGACCTAACCGTTCATCAGGGGGCATCTAGTTCTCCACGGATGCTGAAAATGGTCACCGGCTTCGTTCTCGGCTCGAAAAGATCCTCAACGTACCCCAGAGGGTACACCTCCGGTCTTTTCTTGCCTGCGGCCTTGCCGGATGATCATTTTGAGCATCCTAATAGTCAAAGGACATCCGCAGCTATGTCTTACACGTCCAAATTCCGCACTTCCAGAGCATGGGTTTGAATGAAGTTGCGCCTCGGTTCAACCTCATCGCCCATCAAGATGGTAAAGATCTCATCCACGCCGGTGAGGTCTTCAAGAGTCACCCTCAGGAGCGTTCGAATTTCAGGGTTCATGGTCGTTTCCCAGAGCTGTCCTGGGTTCATTTCCCCGAGACCTTTATAGCGCTGAATGCTGAGGCCTTGTTTTCCCGTATCCAGAATGGCCTTCACTAACTCATCCGTGGATTGAAACGACTTTTCCTGGCCCTTGGCCTTGAGCTTGTACGGAGCTCGACCTAGTCCGATCGCAGAGGGCGTCAGTTTTTGGAGTTCCCGGAAGTCGGCAGACCCAACCAGGTCATGTGTCACGTCCAACTCATGAGTGACCCCACTCGCGTGCAGTCGGCAGGTGACCTTGTTCGACTGGTGCTCCTCGTCCACGAGAATATCAAACGTTGGGGTCACATTCGGGAACACCACAGCCAGTGCTTGCGTGACGTTCTCGACTGATCGTTGAAGGGCTGCACGATCCTTGAGCCGCTCGCGATCGAGCCCCGGTTCATCGACAAAAGCACGAAGCATTGCGGCTTCGTATGATTTCTTATTGAGACGACCGAGCAAGGTTTCGAAGGTAATCATTTTCTTCAGGATGGGCAGAAGGCGACGCCCGGTCACGTAGCCCTGAGCTCCCTCCATAAAGAGTTCAACGTCCTCGACTGCCAAGTCGGCGAGGTATTCGTTCAATAACCCTTCATCTTTGAGGTACCGCTCCGTCTTACCTTTCTTGACCTTGAACAGCGGAGGCTGCGCGATATAGATATACCCCCGTTCGATCAGCTCCGGCATCTGCCTGAAGAAGAACGTCAACAACAATGTCCGAATGTGGCTTCCGTCCACATCCGCGTCGGTCATGAGAATGATCTTGTGGTACCGAGCTTTCGCAATATCGAACGCATCTTTCTCCGGCTTATCCCCTTCTTCCCGCCTACGACCGATCCCGGTGCCCAGCGCCATGATGAGCGTTCGGATCTCATCGCTGGAGAGCATCTTGTCGAACCGCGCCTTCTCCACATTCAAGATCTTTCCCTTGAGCGGCAAGATCGCCTGAAATTTTCGGTCACGTCCCTGCTTCGCGGATCCACCGGCTGAATCGCCTTCCACAATATACAGCTCGCTTAACGCCGGGTCTTTTTCCGAGCAATCCGCCAATTTCCCTGGCAGCGAACCACCATCCAGGGCACTCTTGCGCCTGATCAGATCCTTCGCTTTCCGTGCTGCTTCTCTCGCGCGCGCCGCGTCGACAGCCTTGCCAATGATCTTTTTGGCGACTGGAGGATTTTCCTCAAAATAATTCCCCAAGGCCTCGTTGACCGCAGCCTCAACTACGCCCTTCACCTCACTGTTCCCAAGCTTGGCTTTCGTCTGGCCTTCGAACTGCGGATTGCGAACCTTGACACTCACCACTGACGTCAGTCCTTCCCGCACATCGTCTCCGGTTAGCGATTCGGTTTCTTTCTTGAGCAGGTCATTGGCATTGGCGTAATTATTGATCGTCCTGGTGAGGGCGGCTTTGAACCCGACCAAGTGCGTGCCGCCTTCCTTCGTATTGATGTTGTTTGCGAACGAAAAGAGATTCTCTGCGTAGCTGTCGTTGTACTGGAGCGCCACTTCCAGGATCATTTCCGGCTTCTCGACTTTGACGTAGATCGGCTTGTGCAGGGGTGTTTTGGCTTCGTTGAGGTGCTCAACAAAGGACACAATGCCGCCCTTGTACAAGAAGACCTGTTCTTTTGCCGATTCTTTCCGCTCATCTCGAAGAGTAATGGCAAGACCCTTGTTTAAAAAAGCCAGTTCCCGCAACCGCTGAGCCAATACGTCGAAACTGAACTCCAGCGTTTCAAAGACTTGGCCGTCCGGCTTGAACCGAACCTTGGTTCCTCGGCGTTTGGTCTTGCCTGTCGCCGTGAGGGGTGCGCTGGCTTTCCCTCGTTCGTATCGCTGTTCGAATACTTGGGCGTCCTGCCAGATCTCCAGCTCAAGCCACTCGGACAGGGCATTCACGACGGAGATCCCAACTCCATGTAAACCACCGGAGACGGTATACGCACCCTGTTCGAATTTGCCTCCCGCATGGAGCACGGTGAGCGCGACTTCCGCCGCAGACTTCTTCTGTGTTGGGTGCATCCCGGTGGGGATTCCGCGCCCGTTGTCGGTCACCGTCACGCTTCCGTCGATGTGGATGGTCACCTCGATGGCTTCCCCGAATCCCGCCATATGTTCATCGACGCTGTTGTCGACGACTTCATAGACGAGATGATGCAATCCATCGACTCCGGTGCTTCCGATATACATCGCCGGCCGTTTGCGAACCGCATCGAGTCCTTCAAGGACTTTAATTTGATCGGCACTATAGCTATCAGACTTGGTTGGAGACTGTTCTTCCGTGGCCATCCGCTACCTATTCCATCCTCGTGATCAGAGGACTTATGTCAGTTTGGGACAAGGGTTTTGTCCATGGGATAACACCTAGATTCTGATATGTGGAGCCACCCAGAAAGAGAGGAACGATGATCGTGAGTGCGTCCAGCATTCCGCTAAATCTTCACCGGCATGACAACGCACTTGAAACCGGGGCTCTCCGGTTCCTGAACCAGACATGGACTCAGCGGGGTCTCCATCTGGAGCGAAATTGTTTCCCCCTCCATCACGCTAAAGACATCCAGGAGGTACCGTGCATTGAAGCCGGTCGTCAGGCTTTCTCCCTCGTAGCGGGCTGGCAATTCTTCGGTCGCTTCGCCGAAATCAGGACTGGCAGAAAATAGCGTCATCTTGCCTGGTCCAAAGGAAAGTTTTACCGCGCTGGCCTTGTCTTTCGACAGGACCGACACACGACGCAGAGCACTCTCCAAATCTGTCCGATTGACGCTGATGGTCTTGCCTCCATCTTTTGGGATGACCTGTTGGTAGTTCGGATAATTGCCCTCCATCAGCCGTGACGTCAGGAGCAGGCCGCTCTTCCGAAAGATCATGAGATTTTTCGAGAACCCGATGAGCGGTTCACCATCTCCGCCTTCTTCCAAGAGATGGCGAATTTCATGAGCGGCTTTCTTGGGAATAATCGCTTTCATTTCCTGCGGAACGCCCGTCGCCTTGGCCCCCGCTTTGCCGACCTCTTGTTCTGCAACAGCCAGACGATGGCCGTCCGTGCCGACTAATCGGAGAGTTGTCTTCTTATCAGTGACAATCAACGTGACCAGCAGTCCGTTCAGAATGTACCGGGCATCGTTGTCTCCAGCTGCAAAGAGCGTCTTTCGAATTAATTCCAGCAGACCGTCGCCTGCCAACGGCATTAATCCCTCTCGCTCGATCGCCGGTAACGCCGGATAATCGGAGCTGGGAAGGCCCACGATTTTGAATTGGCTCCTCCCCGCCTGAATCGTTGTCCAGTTATTGTCCGTTGCCGTCAACTCGATGTCACCAGCCGGTAACTCCTTGACGATTTCAAAGAGCTTCCTGGCTGAGATGGTGACCCCCCCTGTCGACAGCACCGTCGCCTTGTACAGACCTCTCATGCCGAGCTCAAGGTCTGTCGCCACAATCTCGACACCATCCTGCTTGGCTTCCAGCAGGATATTCGACAGAATGGGCATGGTGTTGCGTTTTTCCACGACGCCCTGCACACGCTGAAGGCCCGTCAACAACTCATCTCGCCCGATCCGTACTTTCATGGAATGCTCCCCCATCGACGTCGCTAACTGCGAAGAATCTGTTCTTTTAATGATTCGATCGTCGTCTGCAATCCCGTATCGGTCTCCTTGGCCTTCGTCACCTGGCGGCAAGCATGGATAATGGTCGTATGGTCTTTCCCGCCGAATTGCCGCCCAATCTCGGGGTATGAAGCGTCCGTCAGCTCCCGACAGAGATACATTGCAATCTGTCGAGGATGGACCAATGTCTTGCTTCGACGCCGAGATTTCAGTTCCGCGATCTTGACATGAAATTGAGCGCAGACAGCTTCTTGAATGTCATCCATCGCAACAACCTTTTTCTTATCTCCGATGAGATCCCGCAGAACAGTTTTTGCGAGGTCTAGACTAATAACTTGCCCGGTGAGCGAAGCATAGGCTCCTAGCCGAACGAGACTTCCCTCTAATTCCCGAATATTACTCTTCATGGTGGTTGAGAGAAACTGGATCACATCCTCGGGTAGTTTGACCCCTTCATCTTCAGATTTTTTCCTCAGAATTGCGATCCGTGTCTCGACATCTGGAGGCTGTAAGTCTGCGATTAAGCCCCACTCAAATCGGGAGCGTAACCGTTCCTCGATATCGGGCATGTCCTTCGGAAACCGATCGCTCGACAACACAATTTGTTTATGGCCTTCATAGAGCGCGTTGAACGTGTGGAAAAACTCTTCCTGTGTCCGCTCCTTCCCGACAAGGAATTGAATATCA
The DNA here is from genome assembly GCA_902500805.1 of uncultured Nitrospira sp. Lineage (GTDB taxonomy): Bacteria > Nitrospirota > Nitrospiria > Nitrospirales > Nitrospiraceae > Nitrospira_D. The sequence goes on from CABVSA010000078.1 coordinate 6,941, forward strand.
TCGATCATGAGCATGTCGATGTGTCGGTAGCGCTTTCGGAGATCCATCATTTTGTCGTAGCGGATCGAATTAATGACCTCATTGGTGAACTGTTCGGTCGTGAGGTACGCGATTCGGAGATCTCTCTGTTCCGCCACATGATTCCCTATGGCGTTAAGGAGATGAGTTTTTCCGAGTCCAACACCTCCATAGATAAATAAAGGGTTGTAGGTTTGGCCTGGTTGCTCTGCCACAGCCATGCATGCTGCATGGGCAAACTGATTTCCAGCCCCAACCACAAAATTCCTGAATGTATATTTAGGGTTGAGAAGAATACCACGCCTTGGTTTTGGTGGAGCCTGCCCTTTCCCTCCCTGGACTACGGACGGTAGCTCGGTCGGAGATGCTGCCGTTTTCTCCCGAACAATAAATGCGACGGTCAAAGGTTCACCCCCACTTGCTATTGCCACAGCTTCAGCAAGGAGAGCCCCATAGTGCGTCTCCAACCATTCTCCAAAGAACTTATTGGGTACTCCGATGTAAATCGTTGAATTTTCAACTCTATCGAATTGCACCGGCAGAAACCAGGTGTCAAAAACCTGTTTAGGTACCTTCTGTTGAACGTATTCAAGCGCCTCATCCCACTCGATCTCTACACTCATAGCTCGCATTCACCTTCTATACACAGGATTACTCACACTTGTGGATAACTATCTATTTTTCTCGTTTCTACCGTAAAGAAGGTGCGCTGAATAGCATGTCTAGCCACATTCTGTCGAGTTGATACCTTAGTCTATAAAATCTATTAAGCGGCTACTCACATATTCTTCTGGCTCTTCACAGAGGTTTTCCACAAGGTTACACGGAGAGTAAATTAATAAATTTCTAAATACTATCAAATACATGTACACTATCCACTCTATACACTTCACTACTCCTAATCCGACGACGACTAATCTTCTTTACTACAGAACATCGGAGTTACAGAGCAATAACCTGCTGGCTTTGTAGCAACAACTCAAGTATTTCCCCGTGTGACAATGTTGCTTCCTTTTCCCATGAGCAACCAATACCCTTTTGTACTACTTTTCCTCCCACAAGAGTCTTTTCAACTGCAATGATAGTAACGTCCTCCGCCTTTGGATACAGAAACGGCGAGATCATCTCCCTTGGTGATCGAATTAAGTAAACCACTAAATTCACCAGAACCATTCCAGTCAAAAAACTAGTGTGTTGTCCATGGATTGAATAACAGCAGCCACAACATCCTCTGACTCACAACGAATAGAGAATTTCCCACTTAGCGCTGAAATATCAAACGTTTTTGGCAATATAAAAGGGATATCAAGTTGCTCAATAGAAGGGAGGTACTTCTCAAGAATGTCAAGATCAACAATGTCATCGATATCATTAGTCAACAAACGAACAGCCTCACCAAGCAAAATGACGGTTGTCCTATGAGATCCAGCGACAAGGCCAAGAGCAATCCGTAATGCCTCAACCGGCCTATGCGTGATACGAGGATCTTCTTGAATGATCACGGCGACGTTTTTTGCCATGAGAGATGTAAATCGCCTTACGTAAAGGAAATAAATGGCTCACAAGCATCGATGAGTCCGGAGAGAACGACTAAGCCACACAACGTAAACTCCTTTTCAACATCCACCGTTGAAACATGATGTTGCTGACAGCCATATGCGCAGACGAACATGCGGACTCCTGCCCGAGCAAGATTTTGATATGACTGAGAAGTCATATTTTTAACTCCCTCATCAATGAGATACAGATATACCTCATGGCCGGCATCTAGTGCAGCGTGAGCGAGTCCAGTGACTGTTTCGGAGCTTTGATGTGCCGGAGGGAGGGCTAGAAGAAATCCAACTTTTCTCTTCACAGGTTAATTCACAGGAATTTATGTGAATATTCAGCGTATTCGATGAGTTATCAAGTAACGCGAGACTAAGTGGTTTTGAGGGGAAAGTCAATGCCTAAACGCAGCACTTAAGAAGGCAAAAGAAGCGGTTGTATCTGGTTCGTAAGAGATGACAAGAGAACGTCATACTGCTCCTTGGATTCCATGTTCCGGAGCACTGCCACTCCTTTTGTGACCTCATCGTCGCCGAGTATGAGAGTGAAGTGACAACCAAGTCGGTCGGCCTGGCGAAGGTGAGCCTTTAAAGTTGTCGACCGAAAATCAGAGACAGCTGAGATACCAAAGGTGCGAAGGTCTTCAAGCGCGGTAAGCCCTGCGACAGATCCTTGAGTACCAAACCCGGCGATATAGACAGTCTTATCATGAGGTAAAAGAGATTTCTGAGAGTCCGGTAACAACATAGCTATACGTTCAAGCCCAACGGCAAAACCAACGGCCGGAGTCGAGGCACCTCCGAGCGTTTCCACAAGCCCGTCGTATCGGCCTCCTGCGCCGACTGCGTTCTGAGCTCCGAGGTTTGTCGCAGTGACCTCGAAAGTTGTGAGATTGTAGTAGTCGAGGCCTCGTACCAGCCGGTGGTTTAAGGAATAGGGTATATGGATGAGATCGAGACCGGCCAGTACCTGAGCGAAGTAGGAACGGGCGGTCTCCGACAGAGATTCAGAGAGACGAGGAGCCTGTTCCGTAATGATTCGGCACTCAGGAACCTTGCAATCCAGGACGCGAAGGGGGTTCGCATCGATGCGGTGTTTGCAATTACCGCACAAACCCGCCTCATGGTGTTTGAGATAGCTGACAAGTATAGGGCGGTAGATCTCTCGATCAGCTGCCTGGCCAAGGTTATTGATTTCGAGGGTGAGGCTAGGAAGGCCTAGCTCATGGAGTATGTGCCAGAGGAGGGCAATTACCTCAACATCGGCACGCGGATCTGCTATGCCATATGATTCAACACCAAACTGATGGAACTGTCTCAGCCTACCGGCCTGCGGGCGCTCGTGACGAAACATCGGACCGGTATAGAAATATTTTTGAGGTACCGGAATCGCGGCACGATTGTGTTCGATATAGGCCCTGACGGTACCGGCAGTTCCCTCCGGCCGAAGGGTTAATGAGGTACCATCCCGATCCGGGAACGTGTACATTTCTTTCTCGACGATATCCGTGGATGCACCGATACTCCGTGCAAACAAGGTGGTCACCTCAAAGATTGGAATACGGATTTCGTGAAATCCATACCGAGTCGCCCATCGTCTCGCAGACTCTTCGATGAACCGCCAGCGGGGGGTCTCTTCCGGCAACAGGTCCTTGACACCTTTGACACCTTTGATCACGGACACGGAATTATCTCCTTACGTATGAGCCTGTCCTATAGCAGAGTTCGCGCGGACTATAGCGGCGGCCTCGGCGGCAAGTCAACGGCGTGGAGCTTGCGCCGTCCTACATCGAGAGGTATAGTGCCCAGCTTATGATATGGTCCATGTCACTCAATCTCCTATGAGCCAAGATCAATCAGGCCGTCGGGTTCTGGCCCTGGCGCCTATGCCCCCTGAAAAGTCCGCCTATGCGTTGGCGCGGTACAGCCGGTCTCCGGACTCCATTGAGGAGAGTATTCGATGGGTACACGGACACTCGTCGGAAAAATTCTGGGAGCAGTTTTATTTTGATTATGGACATGCGTCGATTGCCGACCTTGGGCACGTCATCATCTGTTTCGAAGAAATTTCGGAACTCGCGGCGATTCGTCTGGAAGATGAGCCGCTGTGGGATGGTCAGGCAAAATCCAGCCGCTATCAAAACTTTGCCTCGAGCCGATGGTTCGTCCCAGGCCAAATTCGTGGAAGTGAAACTGAGGCTCTGTATGAAGGGATTCTCCGAAGCCTTGGGGATGTGTACCGACTCCTCCACGAACCTCTGAAACAATTCCTAGCTACACGCGAGCCACGGCCTGAATCGATGAAGCAGGCCGACTATGACCGGACTATTGCGGCACGGGCCTTCGATGTCACACGGTACTTGCTTCCCCTTGCGGCCAAGACCAATGTCGGGCAGGTCGTCAGTATCCGGACGTTGGAGAAGCAGATTACGCGGCTCCTGTCTTCTCAACTGCCTGAGTTACGGGCGATTGGGGAGGATATGAAGGACGCGTGCCAGCGACCTCCGGTGAATCTGTGGGGTGAACTCTGCGGCCAGACTGGAGGCCTCAACGACCCTCTGGCGCCGACCCTCGCCCGGCATGCAAAGGCGAATGTCTACCAAGAAACGGTGTACGCCGATCTTGCTCGCCATGCGAAAGAAGCCTTGCGCGGCACGGGGTTGGATCAGCCTGGGACGTGGGGAGCGGTGGAGTCGGTTGAGCTGGTGGATTCTCATCATCCGGTCGACGAAATTGTCACGACGCTGCTTTATCGCGTCTCACAGGCTCCCTATCGCAAGATCCTCGAAGTGGTGAGAGAGTGGACTGAAAAGGAAAAACGGGCGACCATTGAAGTGGCCACCAGACAGCGTGGTCCATACGATGAACTCATCAAAGAGTTCCGCAGCGGCTATGCCTTCATATTCGATATCCTCATGGACATTGGTGCGTGGCGAGATATGCACCGCCATCGACGGTGCCAGCAGGTGCAACAGAATTTCACGACCGTCCACGGATACGATGTCCCGCAGTCGTTGATCGACGCCGGTTTGGATCAGGAGTACCGGCAGGCCATGGATGCCGTGCGTCAGGATATCGACTCGCTGAGGAAGAAGGACCAAGAAGCTTCGCTCTACGCCATTCCGTTTGGCTTCAAAGTCCGGTGCTTGTTTAAGATGGACTATGCGGAAGCAGAATATATCAGCAAACTACGGTCCGGTGTGAAAGGCCATTGGTCGTACCGAACGGTGGCCTGGCAGATGAAGCAACAGCTGGCCAAGAAATTTCCCTTCCTCGGCGAACAAATCCAGGCGACCCCGCCTGATGTCCAAGACGCGCTGACTCGATAAGATCCTCGTACCGCTCATGCACACCCATCAGGAACAATGCGAAGCCGCCATTATGGCCGGCGTATGGGACACCCTCTTTGCCGAGTCTCTAGCTTGGAGCCGAGATCCGGACGGAGCGAAGGACCCGCGCCCGCTCTTTGCGAGAAATGTGGTGTACCTCGTGCAAGGACGGTTTGCCGAGGCCTGGAAAACCCATGCCCTTTGTCTTGAAGCCCAGGAACACATCGCAGCCGTGGGGAGCTGGGTGAACGACCTGCTCGTGCGGCATGGAGACAGCGGCTATGCCCATCTCGTCAGGGGCTTGTTTCTCGCCCAGTCGGGTCAATCCGAACAATCGATGGGACTATACGCGGAAGCCGCAAGACTGCTTCCACAATCTGCCTATCCGCACTACTTTTTGGCACAGATCCACGAACGGGCCGGCCATCTGGAAATGGCGATCAAAGAGTATCGTGAAGCGGTCCGACTCGCTCCGGACTATGCACCGGCACGGATGAATCTGGGTGTGGCCTACCAAGACCAGGGGCGGCTGGAGATGGCCATCAAGGAGTACCGTGAGGTGATCAAGCTCACGCCGAACGATTCAGCCGCGCATTCCAATCTCGGGTGTGCCCTGGCTGAACAAGGGAAAATGGAACCGGCGGTGCAATCCTACAAGACGGCATTGAAGCTGAACCCACAGGACGCCGAAGTGCACTTTGCCCTGGGCGGCCTCTACGAAACGCGCGGGCGCCTGGACTTGGCGCAACGGAGCTATCTAGATGCGCTCAATGCCAATCCGGACTTTGGCGCAGCCCACTCTGCCCTCGGGTGGCTCGCGTTAGGGAAGCAGCGGCTTCAAGAAGCGGCGGACATTTTCAGCCGGGCACTCAAGTGCAATGAGGAAGACGCCAGCGCCTATCACGGCATTGCCGAGATCTACGCGATCCGAGGCAAACGCCAAAGCGCGATGGAAAACTACACCAAAGCGCTGAAGTACTATCGTGATCCCGAAAAGCGGAATCAGATCATGAATCAGCTATTTCAAGAAGGGCAGGTAGGGGATTGAAAACAAGGAACCACCTTAGGGTAAGAAAGTATTATAGCTCCCGAATCGCGCCCTGCAGCACGGTGATCTGCGTCGTGGGATCGCCCGTCGCTTGCAATTCGTTGCGGATCTGGTCCTTGAGGTAGGAAGAATAGCCGACACGGTCAATGAGGAAGTCGAGGAAGCGTTCGGTCGGCAACAGGCTCTGTTCCTTGAGTTCGTCGATAGTCTCATCACTCACGGGGACGTAGGTGCTGCCGATATGGAAGACTACGTTGTAGTGGCGTTCTGTCGCAATCCGCTCAAATCTCAAGCCTTTCACAGATCCTCCTCGGCAGGTTGTTGAAAACCCCTGCCAACTTTGTCCTCGCAACGCTCAATGCCTCAGCATCTCGATTCTTGCGCCCTCGCGGGATGGTCTTTGTAAATATCCTGCAAGGGCTTAAATAAACGGCTCATTCTAGACAAGGTCGAGTTGTGAAGACAAGGGCAACCTTCAGCCTAAGGCGATGGACAGTCATGATGGGGGGCATTTATCATGGACTGATTCTTGATTGAACTGACTGGTGGGATGAATTGTGATGACGGCGGTGGAGCTGATCGAATCGTGGGCTGCTAACCTTGAAGCCGAGCAAGCGCGTCTGGTTGAAACGGGACAGGATGCTCCGGCCATGGCATCACAGGGCCGACTCGTCAGGACGACTGGCGAGTTGCACCTGTACGAATTTATGGTGCCCAGCGAGGTTAGGCTACCCACCGATCTTCCGGTCTCCATCGTCCCTGCCGATGACTCGGATACGACGGAGGGAATCGTGCTGCGGCAAACGGGGCAGTCGATTCTGGTTCAACTGGTTGATACGCTTGAAAGTGATGTCCCTTCTGTCACCCTGGTTCCAGACCAAGCCGGCTTGGTTGGTACGGCAGCGACCCGTCTGAAAGAGATTCTGGCGAAGCCCGATCTGTACCACCTCGGGCCGGCCGAACGGTTGGCGGCGCTTCTCCAGATGCCAATTGGGGAAGTAGAAACGTTCTCCGCCAATTCCTCCGTCTTCACGACGCTGTGGTCCGATGACCAAGCGCTCCGTCGACAAAGGCTTGGGAGCCTGGCGATGGACCTGGTTCGCGCCAACAAGCGTATCCTGTTGCTGAGTCCCGGCCATGACGACAGTGATGAGCTTGTCGGGATGGTGGGACGGACCATGAAGGCGGGCGGATTGAACCCCCGAACGTGGGTGACGCGATATGAACTCCCCCTGGCATCGCAAGCCGCCGGTCTTGATCTTCAGGAGCTGAGCTTTGAAGCCCAGATGCATCAATTCTATGCCAAATCACAGGGCGATAAAGCTTCGCTGAAACAGAAGTACGACCGGTTCCGAGCGTTGACCCCGTTTCTGTCCCAAAAGGATGCGAAACAAAGAGATTTGGACGAAGTCCGTCTCCTGGAGTGGCGTCTGGTGACACAGTTCCGAGAGTTTCAAGTCAAGCTGGCGGGAGTCAACACCACGCTCAAAGAGTTTGAGACCCTTCCGCTGTTTCAACGTCTTGCGATGCAGACCGTTGGAAAAAATGTGGACTCGCTCAAGCAGTACCGTGCACTGTATCAGAGTCAGCTGGATCGTCTGGACAGCGAGATCGATGTGGCCAAAGGCAGGATTCAGCAACTTGTTCCGGAAGCAGCGGTGCCTCGAGGGCAACGTGCAGAGTGTGAGGAACTCAAGGAGCATCTCGCGAAACTCGGTGGTACCAAGAAAGTCCGTGAACTCCTCGCAGCTGAGGAGAATCCGAATCGCCAGGCCTTTGTCCAGAATCGACGGCTGGTTGCCGCAACACCCACGCGAGTCGCGACCGACCCGTTGTTCAGCCGTGTGCGGTTCGATGTGCTCATGGTCGATGAGGCTCCGCAGATCGCCGTGCCGTCGCTTCTGGCTGCGGCCGGACTTGTCCGTGAACGCATTATTGTCAGCGGCGATCCACGGGACGTCAGCGCAGCCGGGCAATGGGTGATGCCTCAGAAGGGGACTCGGACTGCTTCGGAAACCGCTCCCGTTCCGCTTGCTTGACGTGGGTGAGGAGAATTCAGGATAATCCCCCTTCTCGCGGCATGGCATGCAAGGGGAGTTCATGCATGGCTGTCAGCAAGCTGCAAGGGTCACATCAGCAGCCTCTAGAGCCGAAGTGGTGGAATGGCAGACACGCCAGCCTCAGGAGCTGGTGCTCGCAAGGGCGTCCGGGTTCAACTCCCGGCTTCGGCACCACAACACGTTCCCCTCTCCTGTCAGGGAGTCCATCGTTAGCATCCCTTCAAATGTCCGGCTTGGCTGAATTGGCACGTGCCTGTCGGGTGAACAGGCAGTTATCCCCCGCATGAGGAGCTGGCGATCATGGTCTCACCAGGAGTATACCGTCACCATAAAGGTCAGCAGTATGAGGTATTGGGAGTCGCCAGACATTCAGAAACGGAAGAGGAGTTTGTTGTGTATCGGGCGTTGTATGGCGATCGAGGCCTCTGGATAAGACCCTTTGCCATGTTTACTGAGAATGTCGAGAAGGGAGGCGCCTCTGTTCCGCGCTTTTCACGAATAGATGAGAACACAAGCGAAGGTAGACGGGAAGACGGATGAGGTCGTCTCAGGCGCCTATTTCTTGACTGAGCGACACCTGCTCAAGGCTTTCCTTCTCTAACAATAATGAAACCTATCTCGCGTGACGCCTGTGTTGACTCATTGCCAGTCAATCACTACTTCTTACAACGTTCCACGTATCATCCTCAGACCAGGAAGTGGTATTTTGATGACAGCTCCGTCAGGTTCGACAACAATGAACTCCGTTACGGTTGATCCCCATTGGAAGATTGAGAACGCCCAAGAAGGCGTGCTCAGAGTATCAATGGCGAATCAGTCGGCATCACAAGATGATAGCACAGCTGAAAGGTAGGACAATAATGAGACGACTTGTGCTCGCAGGAGTCTTACTTCTGATCCATGCGACAATTGCGACTGCGGTGGAACCGCTGACGAAAACTCCGAAGCCAGTCGTCCCTCAGAGATCAATCCCGCTCGCCGGGGAAGAGCCCTACGAAGCGCTCAAGCGGGGAGACTACCGAGCCGCAGCAGGACTCTTCCATCCTCGAGCAGAAAAGGGGGATGTGCGGGCGCAGTACAATCTCGGACTTCTGTATGCCAGCGGGCTGGGCGTGATGCAAGACTACCAGACGGCCTTGAAATGGCATCGCATGGCGGCGGGGCAAGGCCACGCCGGGGCGCAAAATGAGCTCGCTCAGATGTATGCGAAAGGGCAGGGGGTTCAACAGGATCAAGTACGGGCCTATGTCTGGTACAGCGTCGCGGGAGAATCGTCGACCGGCGGGTCAAAAACGGAAATCATCAAGGACCGGGACCATATGGCAAAGCGTATGACGCCAGATCAGATTCAGAAAGCCGAAGGGCTGGCGAAGCAGTGTCTAGAGTCGGAATTCAAGAAATGCGGTGAGAAATAAAGCACTCACCTGAGCCCGAGGTTTGCCGCAGAGGTGGCTATGACCAGGTTTGACAGGTGATGCATAGATGATGCATATTCATACATATGCGAACCACACTCAACATTGATGATCAGCTCATCAAGCGGGCAGCGCGACTGACAGGCGTTCAAGAAAAAACTCAGCTCGTGCGCCTGGGACTTGAAGCGTTGATTTCACGCGAAGCCGCCAAGCGACTCGCTCGTCTTGGAGGCAGCGAGCCCCATCTCAAAGAGATTCGCCGGCGCCGGTCCGCGTAGGCATGCCAACATTGGTCGATACCTCGGTATGGGTCGATCACTTTAGAACTGACTCGCTAGAACTACGCCACCTGTTAGAGCATGATCTCGTCATGTGCCACCCCCTCGTCATTGGCGAATTAGCCTGTGGCAATATGAAACGTCGGTCAGAAGCCCTTGGCTCCCTTGCGATGCTACCTACGACCCCCACCGTTGAGTATGATGAGCTTCTGACGTTTATCGAGACTCATAAACTGTCGGGACAGGGCTTAGGTTGGATCGATGTGCATCTTCTTGCCTCGGCAGTGCTCGATGGAGTGACGTTGTGGACCCGTGATCAGTCCTTGCGGAATGCCGCCAAGAAACTGCGCTGCGACTTCGAACCGTCAAACTGATCAGCCTATCCCGTCCTGATTCAGAATCGTCAGCTTCCTACTTTTCCTCCGTCGTGAAAATGCGTAGAATCTGGCGCAGAGGTATCAGTATCCGTTCGTGGTGAGCACGTCGAACCACGAACAGACCTTTGGGATCCAATACTAACCATGAGCAAAATCTTTCTGTCCTATCGCCGCGAGGATACTGCCGATGTGACTGGTCGGATCGATGACCGGCTGGTGCAGCAGTTTGGACGAGAGGCGGTGTTTATGGACGTAGATTCCTGAAGTTACCCCCGTTTGTTGGACAGGTCGTGAAGCCAAGATTGTGGTAGAAC
>CABVSA010000079.1 GCA_902500805.1 uncultured Nitrospira sp.
CATTGATCCATCAAGACCAAGCCCTTGCCGCTCATGTGTTGAAGATTGCCAATTCGCCGGCCTACATGCCCAGGAGTCCGGTCGTTTCGCTCCAGCACGCAGTCGCTATGTTGGGAATCACCTTGCTATCTGAAATCGCCTTTACCGCCTCATTAAAGGTCGGTGCGTTCCAGATAACGGGATATGAAAATGAAGTCAAACAACTCTGGCGGCATTCGCTGGCCACCGGGGCCTTTGCAAAAGAAGTCGCCCGTGTGAAACGTATGAATGTCGAAAGCGCCTATCTCTGCGGGCTCTTACATGAAATCGGGAAACCCGTTGTCCTGCGGATAACCACGACGATTGCTCAAGACAAAAAACACGATTGGGTCAAAGCACTGGCCACGATACTGGACAACAAATCTCACATCAAGACATTGATCGAGGGCTACCATACCCAGGTAGGCGTTCTGATCGCCGGTAAATGGAGTTTGCCCAAACAAGTGGCGGAAGCGATCCAATACTACGCGGATTACGAGCACACAACCGCCTTCCGCCAGGAATGCATGCTCACCTTTGTTGCAGATCGATTGGCGAGCCACCTCCTCACGCCGGAAGAAATGCCCGAAGACAGTCTCCGCGATCATCCAGTATTCGCTGAGTTGAACCTGTACCCTCCAGACGTCGATAAACTGCTGACCACCAAAGAGCAGGTCTTAACCATTGTGAATGCCATGAACCTATGAGTATACCAACTACGTACGACATCATCGTGATCGGAGCCGGCCCAGCCGGCCAGAAAGCTGCGGTCCAAGGGGCAAAAGCCGGCAAACGGGTCGCCCTTATCGAACGAGAACGTGGGATTGGAGGAAGCTGCGTCTATCGCGGAACCATTCCAAGTAAGACATTGCGAGAGAGCGCCCTCCATCTTGATCGACTCAAGCGAGCCGGTGAAGCCTTACAGTTCAATCTGAAACCAGATACCCAAATCTCCACGCTTCTCAGTCGCCTTGAACAGGTCGTCCAAGCTCATGATTCATTCATGAGCAAGCAACTCCGCCGAAACGGCATCGCCTTGCTCCATGGTCGAGCACGATTCGTCAACGCCCGGACCATTGAGATGCAAACCGTCGATGGGGCCTCTCAACAATTCACCGCGGACACAATTGTCGTCGCAACGGGATCACGCCCGAGAAATCCCAACAACATTCCGGTCGACCATGAGCACATTCTCGACAGTGACTCGCTCCTCTCGATGCTGTACCTCCCTCAATCATTGACCGTCGTGGGAGGAGGGGTGATCGGCTGCGAGTATGCGTCCATCTTTGCGCTATTGGGGGTGGAAGTCACACTCGTTGACCGCGCACCCTACCCACTGCAATTCATGGATAAGGAACTAGTCGAGCAGTTTGTCAGAGGACTGGAAAACCATGGTAGTCATTATTTCGGCGAGAGCCAGATCGCGGATGTGCGATGGGACGGGGTGACGCATGTCGTCACCACGCTCAAGAATGGGACCATCATCAAGAGTGAAAAGATGCTGGTCGCCCTCGGACGGCAAGCGAACATTGAAGATCTTGACCTTGAAGCAGCCGGCATTACCCTCTCAGACAACAGGCTCATCCCGGTTAATCAATATTGTCAAACCACGATGGAACACATCTACGCCGTCGGCGACATGGTCAGTGGACCGGCTCTCGCATCAAAGGCAATGGAGCAAGGACGACGTGCCGTCCGGCACGCCCTCAATCTCCCAATCGGAGATGCCGCCTCCACCATCCCACTGGGGATCTACACCATTCCCGAAATGGCCAGCATTGGATTGGATGAGATGGGTGCCAGAGAACGATATAAGGATCCGCTTGTGGGGCGAGCGAAGTTTGAGGAAATTGCCCGTGCACAGATCTCCGGTGGCGGGCAAGGCCTGCTCAAGATGATCGCGGATCCAGCCGGGGAACGGCTACTCGGTATCCAAGTGGTCGGCGATTCTGCAACAGAGCTGGTCCACATCGGACAACTCGCACTGCAAAGCGGCACAACGATCGAATCGTTCATCGACAACGTCTTCAACTTTCCAACCTATGCCGAAGCCTACCGCATCGCCGCGCTGGATATCCTGGGCCAAGTGGCGAAACGCCAAGCGGCAAAAGCCGCATAGCACGCACGGAATGCCTGGCGGCTTGGATGAACGACTCCTTCACGGGATTTTCTTATTGGACAACCTGCAAACCACTCTACGGTGACGGAGCACGACGAAATCAGCGAATCCCCTGTCTACTGCTCAGGATGCCGCAACCAGCCTCCTGGACCCGCTTCATGAACGCGTCGAGTTGGCGTACACGCCGCTCGTGCTCGGAGTCTGTCTTTGAAAATTGTGATTCTTCGCAGCGGTGGTGGTGGTGGTGTTACGCAGCTTCACCGGCGTCTTTCACCTTCTGGTAGGGTTCCTTCTCCAATTCCGTCGTCACCGCACGAAGCCGGGCCCATTCCTCTGCCCCGAGGTTCACAAACTCACATCCAAAGCTACCGTCTCGATACCATCGGACGATCGCGTGAGTGATCACAATGGGGGATTCCCGATCAGAAACGTGAACCCGAATCTGAAGCACCGTCCCCGGATTCACCTCAATTAAGCTCCGGACACGACAACCTCGCAGTGAGAGTTCGTTTAATGTCCCATCACCAGAAATAATGTTCGCCGAGCTGAACGAGCTCCGAAATCCAACGGGGAACCGGTTATCTTTTCGTTGTTCCATGTGCACCTCTCTCCTCACAGCTGTACGCCCTCATGGAGGACGTTCGTTTACGCGACATCCTCTAGGCCGCTTGTCTTCCTCGTCTCTCGGCATCGGCCCGAGTAAGGCACTGCACAAATTCTTCTGCCGGCATCGGACGCCCGAAGTAATGCCCTTGGGCTTCATCACATCCCTGTTCACGGAACATCTTCAACTGCTCTTCATGCTCGACCCCTTCCACCAACACTGTCAGGTTCATGCTATGCGCAAGGGAGACAATTGCACGAGAGATTGAAACATTGGCCGCATTGTGCGGCACATCGCACGCGAATGATTGGTCGATTTTCAGCATATTCAAGGGAAACCGCTGTAAGTGACTCAAGGACGAATAGCCTGTCCCAAAATCATCGATCGACAGTCGAATCCCTATCGCTCGCAATTCCTGCAGCATCTCAATGGACGTTTCGACATGCCGCATGGCGATTGACTCAGTCAGCTCCAACTCAAGAAATTCAGGACCAAGTTGGGTCTCTTCCAAGGCTCGTGACACGGCGCTCACTAACGAGGCCCCATGAAAGAAAGAATTGGAGACGTTGACCGACATGCGGATAGGCACATAACCGGCATCTTGCCACGCCTTGCCTTGCCGGCATGCCATACCCAACACGGCTTCATCCAGCTTTCGAATCATCCCTGTCTCGTTGGCAACAGGAAGAAACACGGCAGGCATCAGCAAGCCACGCACAGGGTGATGCCATCGCACTAATGCTTCTGCACCTACAATTCTCTTGCTTCGGATATCGACTTGCGGCTGGTAATACACGGTGAGTTCGTGATGCTCCAGCGCCTTCCGCAGATCATTTTCCAGCTCAAGTCGCTCCGCAGCCATTGAGTTCATGGTCGCCGAGTAAAACTGTGCGTTGTTCCGACCTCGCTCTTTCGCCTGATACATTGCGACATCAGAGCTCTTCAGCAATTGATCCACTGAGTCTCCATCGGTCGGAAAGATCGCAATCCCCACACTGGTGGTGACCGAAATCTCATGGCCATCGATCAAGAATGATCGTGCCAGCGACTCTAGGATACGCCTGGCAACCATCCCGGCATCCTGAACCTGTCGGATGTTCGTCAACAAGACCGTAAACTCGTCTCCTCCCAAGCGGGCTAATTCATGGGCCTCGCCCTTCTCGACCGACCGACTGACGGAGTCGCTGTGCCTGACTGACTCTGCCAAGCGATCCGCAACCTGCTTCAACAGGAGATCACCGATATTATGACCTAACGTGTCGTTGATGACCTTGAATCGGTCCAGATCGAGAAACAAGACCGCAAGCGTTGATCGGTAGCGGCGCGCATGGGCGAGCGCTTGCGTGACGCGATCTTTGAATAGCACACGATTCGGTAACCCAGTGAGACTGTCGTAATAGGCCAACCGATGGATTTCCCGCTCGGAGCGCTTTCGTTCACTGATATCCTTGGCCGTCCCCACGATCGTCATTATTTTCAGCTGATCATCGAATACCGCCTCGGCCTGCAGATTGACCGTAAATTCGCCTCCGTGCTGAAACACGATCCGGTGATCGATATCACAAGGCTTCCGTTCCGCAAGAATCGCTTGTAGAGCTCGATTGACGAGATCGCGATCATCCACATGAACCATCTCGAGAAATGCTTCTTTCGTTTCTCGAAAATCTTGTGCTCGAATTCCCATCAACCGACAGAGTTCCGGGGAAACCAAAAACCGCCCCGTGGCAGGGTGCCATTCCCAATTGCCGATCTTGGCAATCCGCTGTGCCAAACCCAGCCGCGCCTCGCTTCGGAGAAGTGCATTGAGCGTGAGACTCCCGCGCAGCATGTACCGGACTCGATGGCCCAGAACCGTCGCATTCGTCGGTTTGGCGATGAAATCCGTGGCGCCGTACGCATAGGCACGACCAATCGAGTCCTCATCATCCAGCGCCGTCATCACCAGGATCGGCACACGCTTCCCTTCCACCGACTCACGCAGCTTCAGACAGGCGGCAAATCCATCCATCACAGGCATCACCACGTCCATGATGATCAGGTCGGGACGCCGCACTGCAAACTGCTCTAGGGCATGCGCTCCATTGGATGCTTCACACACCTGGAACCCGGCCTGCTCCAAGGCCTCACGCACAAATAGTCTGATCATCTCCTCATCATCAACTACGAGGACGACGGCCGCCCTTGTCTCATCTACCCCCGACATCTCACCCTCGCTCAGGCCCTCTGGACATCCTGCAGCTCGTCTCTCTTGACGACCCATGTCGTGGGCTCCTGCAGTAGTCTCTTGATCCCTCGACCAATGAATACATGCGCTACTTCAATCCAATCCGCCGAATCGACACACGACGCAGTGGAGAGCGCACGAGATGACTGTGCATCTTATGCACGCTATGCCGAACAAGCATACGGCACCAATCCGGCCGTTCGACCCTCAGCTCTGACACCTGACGATACCAGCAATTTTTGACGCGTAAAGAATTTGGAGAAAATTAGCTGTGCGCGTCTGGAAGACGCACTCGCTTCGGAGTAACGTACGGAGGCTGGCTCGAAACACAGGTCAGCATACGGCCACTCACCGTGTGCCTCTTTTCATACAACACAAGGATTACCCTTTGATGTTCCCGATTGGACGGAGTTCCGCCACTTTTTTGGTAATGCCTGCACGGTCGACCGTCTCAACGACGTCAGAAATATTCTTGTATGCGAACCCTGCCTCTTCCGCCAAACCTGACATCGATACGGCTTTCACAAGAATTCCGCGCCGGCTCATCTCCTGCTGAAGCTGTTCGCCACGAATTGCTTTCTTGGCTTGCGCCCGTGACATCGTCCGTCCAGACCCATGCATCGTCGACCCAAATGTCTCAGAGACAGCCCGGTCGGTGCCGACCAACAGATAGGAACCGGTCTCCATGGACCCTCCACAGATGACCGGCTGGCCGGTCTTCTGAAAATCCAGTGGCAAGTCCGGACTCCCTGGGCCGAACGCCCTGGTTGATCCCTTTCGGTGGACCAACAGATCTCCTTCTGAATACCGTTCGACTTTGGCGATATTGTGGGCGACATCATAGACCAACTCCATGCCCAACTCTTCAGCCGACCGCCCGAACACGGTCGCAAAGGCTTCGCGAATCTGATGGGTGATGACCTGCCGGTTGGCGAAGGCCGTGTTGGCGGCGCAGTTCATGGCTGAGAAATAGTCCTGTCCTTCCGGCGAACGGAACGGAGCGCACGCGAGTTGCGGATCCTTCACAGAGATTCCATACCGGCGCATCGCCTTCTCAAATATTTTGAGATAGTCGCTGGCAACCTGGTGGCCAAATCCACGGGACCCGCAGTGGACCATCACCACGATCTGATCCTGGCCGGTAATACCGAACGCCGTAGCCGTCTCAGGATCGAACACCCGATTGCTGGAGACAACCTGCACTTCCAAGTAATGATTCCCGGAGCCCAGTGTCCCAAGCTGATTGATCCCCCGCCCTACCGCGTGATCGCTGACGTTGGACGGATCGGCACCTGCGATACAACCGCCTTCTTCAATGTGCGCAAGATCCCGATGCCAGCCATAGCCTTCTTCAATGCACCACCGAGCACCGCGTGTCATGACCCCTTCGAACGAACCTCGATTCAACCGGATGAAGCCTGCTGCTCCGACGCCGGCCGGTACACGCCGGAATAATTCGGTCATGAGCCGTTCCAGTTTGGGTTGCACATCTTCCAGTGTCAAATCCGTGCGGATCAGACGCATCCCGCAATTGACGTCATACCCCACTCCTCCAGGGGAGATAATTCCAGTCTGGGTATCAAAGGCGGCAACGCCCCCAATGGGAAACCCATAGCCCCAATGCCCATCCGGCATGCAGAGCGCATAGCGCGCAATACCAGGGAGACAAGCCACATTGGTGACTTGATCGAAGACACCACGGTCCATCGTCTGTAAAATACCCGGCGTGGCATAGATCCGCGCCGGTACCAGCATCCCGGCTTTCTCAGTGACGGGGATCTCCCACACCTCATCGGTCACCCGATTGACCCTCATATCAGTATTCAATTTCATACGTCGACCACCACCTGAGCATACCAGCGCATTCCCTGCTGTTTCACTTCGTACAGATGCTTCGTCACACCCTTCACATCATTGTGGAGTATCTGAGTTGTCTGATCCACGGGAGCGCCTCGCACTACGGCAGCAAGCGTCCATGTGGTGCCTTTCTGAACCACGGAAAGGTCTGCTTCGTGAAACACTACCCCCGCTGCATCTTTCCAATACACCAGATCCGACAGCCATTCAAAGAGCAGCTCGTCCAGAGCTCCGCATACGTGTTCAATCCGACGCTCCCATGTCACTCCCACCGTCGAAGGATCGGCCAATGTTTCCAGTAGCGCTTCCGTCGCTGCGCGAAACAACTCCTCCACGGAATCGCCTTCTGCTTTGAAGGCCAGGTCCGCTACCGCAATATCGTCAAGAAATTGATACGAATGCATTCTGTTGCCGACAGTATGACGCAACCGGGTTGGCTATTCAAAATGGCCGCTCAGGTTATCATGCTGCCATTGGGACGTGGCTCGACTGAGCTCGCGGAAGTCAAAGAATCGTCCGGACCTGGATCTATGAAGTGTTTGAGCGAGGCAGGAATACCGCTGAAAGCGTTCTCCAACAGCAGGCTAGTCGAGCACGAACTGCTTGGGAAAGTTCGTCAGATTCCGGCAGCCGTCCATGGTCACCAGCACCATGTCTTCGATACGAACCGCGCCCAATCCTGGGTAATAGAGTCCTGGTTCAACCGTAACCACATGCCCTTCTTGGAGGAGCGAACCCGTTCGGCTGATGCGAGGCGCTTCGTGAATATCCAGTCCCACCCCGTGTCCTGTCCCGTGAAAATACCCCTGCATGCGTCCGTTCACAAGACCTGTCTTGTAGCCGGCCTTCTCGAACCGTGTACAGATACCTTGATGGATCTTCATCCCGTCGGCGCCATCCTTGATTTTCGTGATGGCTTCTTCTTGCGCATCTTTCACCGTGCCATACAGCCGCTTGAGCTCAGGACTCACCGTTCCTCGTATCACCGTGCGCGACATGTCGGCAAAATAGCGACTCGTGGCAGAGCGAGGAAACACATCGAAAATAATACTGCGATGTGCGGGTAACGATCCGCTCCCTTCATTGTGAGGGTCACAGGCCTGCTCGCCACCGGCCACGATCGTATGCTGGGCGATACAGTCTCGTTCCATCAGCTTCACATTAATGAACTTCTTGATCAGCTCAGAGGTCATCGGCTGACCATCCAGCCACAGTTGCGCCCCCTTGATCTCAGCTTTCCGTAACATCGCATGAGCAGCAGTGACAGCTTCCTCCGTGGCCCGCTGAGCCTCTTCGATATGGCGTACCTCTTCCGGCGTCTTCACGACACGTTGCTCATAGAACGGATCTGATTTGGGCTTGAGGCTGTAGCCCCGCTCCTGCAAGCGAGCAGCATGGATGACCGGAAAACTCGCCGGCACCGACAGGCGTCGGATCTTCGACTCCTTCAAGACCACATGAACGATATCGACGGCTGTCGGGGCTTTGATGCCCTGTTTCTTGGCCTTCTGCTCGACTTCAGAATACGACAACACTCGATCCACCGATGCCTCGGACCGGGCGCGATCCATTTCCAGATCACTCATCACCATTACCCGTTCGCCTCTGATTTCAAGATAGATGAACGGGTCGGGAGCCATGAATCGCGTGGCGTAATAGAGATTTGAATCCTGCTCACTCGCAGCAATGAACAGAGTCGCAACTTCTGGTTGGGAGATGGTACTGCGTTTCATGGATCAACTACCTAAATGTAGACACCCAGCAAGGTGGGAGGAATGCACTCAAGATGCTCAAAATGGTTGCTTGGCGAGGCCGCAGCAAGTGAGGGACCGAGGCGTACCCTCTGAGGTACGTTGAGGGACTAAACGACGCGAGAACGAATCCAACAAGCATTTTCAGCATCTTGAGTGGGATGCTAGCATGGGGGCGTGGGGCGGTCAAGAATTCGGTCGGACGAACGTTCCGGCCAGTTATGGCCGGGCAGGAGCCGATGAAGGCGTCGGTTCTTTCGACCGCACGCCGGATTCTTCATCCGGCGTCACCAAATCCATCGGCAACGTCAGGGTATTCGTGAGTACATCAACCGCAAGCTGCGCCAATCCTGAGAGACCGAAGGCAAACGACTTCACCGGCAGATAGGTGACCTCCGGATCTTCCAGCCCTCCTTTCACAGTAAACATGGCCGTGGCTAATCCTTTCCGATCTCCTGCGATGATTCGTCCGAAGAGTGGAATCGTCTTGAGAAATTGCGAATAGGATCCAAACGGGCTCACCGCCACTGCGAGATCCAGCTGATCCGTGGGTAAATCATAATTCCCCGCTGCGGTGATCTTGAGGATTGGGCTGTCAATGATTAAATTTTCCGTCTGAAACAGACCGTTTTGGATCGCAATCGTTGAGGAAATTCGGTTGTAGGGGAGCCCCTCTTTTTCCAGCTCGACCTTGCCTTGCAAGACGGCAGGAAGATTCAGCAGACTGATGATTTTCCAGACGGTGCGCTCATTTGTTTTCAGGATTCGTCCGTTTTCCAACAAGACGTCAACCTTGCCATTCAGCGAGGGGTAGATCCCATGGGGATTTCGTCCATGGCCACGAATGGCGCCACTGATCCGAAGCTCTCCCGACACTCCATGCGCTTGTGCCTTGGCCAGCTGCAAGACATCATCGAATTCCACCCCCGTGGCCCGAAACGAAAGGTCGAGGTCGGCCGGCGCGTTTGGTGGAAGCTGGACAACCAGCCGGCCCGCCACATGCCCATGACTGGATTCCCCGGACAAACGATCCACATCAAGCACCCCATCCTGAATGGTGAGGCGTGCAGACAGCGCGCTGAGCTTCAGATGTTGGTAATACCCACGTGCCACAGTCGCGGTCATCGTCACGTGACTTGTTGCCGCCAGCGTCTCCAGAAACTCCCGGATAGGCGAGCGCCCGCCCTTGGGAATCAGCAGACTCAGGTCCAGCTGATTCGACTCAATCTTGCCGATGATGGATGGCTTCGCCAGCCAATTGCGAACCGTGGCTTCCATAGCGATATCGCTACCCTGGACTTTGAACGACAGTCGTTTGAGTTCAGCCTCGTTGCGGAGAAATCTGACACGGGCATAGAGATCCTGAATGTGCCCATCGACTCCCTTGGCCTGCAGCACTCCATTCGTCAGCCCCATCCAGCCGGTTAGTCGCCACGCTTGCCAGTCGGGCTCCCGGCCTTTGATCTCCACCGAGAGCTCAAGGTTCCCCGCTTCAAGTCCGCTCTTAGAGATCCATCTCGGGAGACTGGCGACCGGGATGGTTCCGGTCGCGACCGCCATATCAACCAAGAAACCATTCCCAAACTGCATCGTACCCTTGGCGGGAATCGTCAAGGACGGCAGAACCAGTGCGACTCGATCCAGCTTGATACTTGCAGTCTGCGGCAGCACCCCCTCAAACTCGACCGTCGCGCGCGACCCAATGGGTTTATCGATCCCCCCAAGCACGACTTTCGCCTCATCCAATACGATGGATCCTCGGACATGAGGTCTCGTCGTCACACCCGAGAGTGTCGCCGTCGAGCTCAGAGTCCCCTCCAGCAGACTCCGATCGATCGCCGAGGATCGGAAGAGCCGAACCATCTGAGCCGCATCACCACGGATACGAATGGATACGTCTTGGAACTGACTGGTCGGTCCGCCGGTAATGGCCCCTTGGACCTGCACGGCCATCCCGCCAAGATTCCCTACTACCTGATCCAATTGAGTCGCGCCATCAGCCAATACAAACCGCCCTTGCACCCCCGTCATCCGCTCCGGCAATGCCAGATGATTGAGGCTGATGTGGCGAGCAGTAATCTCTCCACCGGCAAACGTGATTCCGCCTGGTTGATTCAAGGGACCAAGAAGGCGAAAGGTTGCGACCGCCGTTCCCTCTGCATCCCGAACACCGGCAAATACCTGTGCCATCCGCTCCGCTTTGACCGTTTTCGAAAGAAACTCCACCAAAGACGCGGCCCCCATCTCACTCGTCATCTCCAGGTCCAACCACGGGCCTGCATCAAGAAACGACACCTCCGCTTTACCATCGGTCAGCTGCATCGTCCCATAGTTCCCCGCAATCTTGGAGATACGCACCCGCCCGGTTTCGACCAGGATCACCGCCGCCAAGTCTGTTGCGGCAACATGATCACGACCGATGAGCGCATGACCTTCTTGCACATGAAATTCCCCGGTCGCCGACAACTGAGGACCCGTCGCGGTCGAGCCGGTCAGGGTGGCTTTCACAACCTGTACCTTGCCGTCGATCCGACGTTCTGCCAGCACGGCTGGTAACTGTGGATGGACCCACTCCGGGGAAATGGTCTTCAGTAATTGCGGCAGCGTCACCAGGGAACTGGAGAAGGTCACCGAGAAGGTGGGTTGCGGCGTCAGGACACCGGCGAGACTGCCATTGCCCGTCAGGGTGATCTCGTTCAAGTGTGCACTCATATCCGATAACACCATGTCATAGCCGGCCACCCCCGGCATGACACGCACGGCACTGCGAAGATTCAACGCGCCTTGGAGATGATCGGACACCGGCCTCGGGCCGAGAAAATCGGCCGCGTCGCGCACTTTGATATCAGTGGCATCAATATGACCGTCGAACTGCAATCCGGGAACCGGTTCCCCCACGTCGTCACTCGACAATGCAATGGGGTGTTCCGCCTGCTTGATCCCCCCATCCAGGGACACCCTCGAGACTCCATGCGTACCCTGATGAGACATTGCCACATGCACGTCGGCAACACCCTGCTCGGGACGAATAGTGATGTCAAACTCGACATGTTCCAGGGTAATGGACCGAACGCCATCCGGTCTGGCCGCATCCGTCACCGTGATCGTGCCATTGACGAGTTTCGCCTGCCTGACCATGAATGTCCGTGCCATCAATGCCATGGTGTGCTGATCGGTATCTGCTTGCCCGTTTACCCCATCCAGGATGTTCCACCGACCCCGTTCATTGCGACGAAGGGTCAGCCTGGGCTCCTCAATCAAGAGTCGTTTGCCGATAATTTGTTTTTTCAGAAGCGGCAAGAGTCGAAGGACCAGATCGACGCGCTTCGCCGTGAGCACCACTTGCGCCGATTGCGGGTCATGAATGACGACTTCTGAAAGTTCCACACGAATGCGGGGAAACACCACAAACTTGACCCGGTGGACATCGATTTTCCGGCCAAGACTCTCCTCCAATTGTTCCAGGACAAAGTCCTTGAGATAGTCTTGACCGGTCAACTCTCGCGAAAATGCGAGGAAGGCTCCGGCGAGAACGACGAACACAAGTATGCTCAGGAAGGCAAGCCGAAAACGGGACACACCACCCCCTTCGGGCACCGGACAGGATTTCGGCGGCATCTTACCGAATCACCTATATGAAATCCATCAACGCAGCATCTCACAAGGAGATTCCACGCGAACAGATCCATGGTGAACCTGACTCCATCTTACATCCGCCAGACCCTCATCCATGACACACAAAACCTAGCATTGTAACGACTTAATGGAAGCATCACCTGATCAGCCATGTACTCATCACTTCTCTATCGAATCTTAAGAGTTGACAGCCACCCGGTATTGGAACTACATCTCTACCTATGCCGACTCATCGATTCGCAGGCCAGCCGGCACCTCTTTCAAGCCTGGTAGACGTCAGCAAACTCCTCTCTGCCTACTGGGCTGAGCACCCCGATCCCTCGGCTCGCGAGCAGCGCGTGTCATTCGGGACATCGGGACATCGAGGTTCTTCCTTCAAGCGAAGCTTCAATGAGCGCCATATTGTGGCGATCACGCAGGCGGTGTGCGAATACCGCGCGGCGCACGACACGACCGGGCCTCTCTATTTGGGCAAAGACACCCATGCCCTTTCCGATCCGGCCTTTGTGACCGTCCTTGAAGTCCTCGCAGCCAATCGTGTAGAGGTGATGATCGACCAAGACAAGGGCTTTACCCCAACGCCGGTCATCTCGCATGCCATCCTGCGCTACAATCGAGACCGAACCTCCGGTCTGGCAGATGGGATCGTCATCACACCATCGCATAATCCTCCGGAAGACGGAGGAATCAAGTACAACCCCCCGAACGGCGGCCCAGCCGATACACAAGTCACCAAGTGGATCGAGGACAGGGCCAATACCCTTTTGACGAAAAATCTACAGGAATGTAATCGACTTCCAATCAAACGAGCAGGACAGGCAACCACCACACATCGCCATAACTATATCGGAACCTACGTCAGCGATCTGAAGAATATCATCGACATAGCTGCCATCAACACCGCTGGACTTCAGCTGGGGATCGACCCCCTTGGCGGATCCGGGGTTGCGTACTGGGAACCGATTATCGAGCAGTACGGGCTTGATATTGAGATTGTCAATCCAACAATTGATCCGACCTTTCGATTCATGCCACTGGATTGGGACGGCAAAATCCGCATGGATTGTTCCTCCCCCTATGCCATGGCCAATCTCATCGCCCTGAAAGATCGCTTTGATGTGGCATTCGGCAATGATGCCGACAACGATCGGCACGGAATCGTCACCCGGTCAGGCTTGATGAATCCCAACCACTATTTAGCTGTCTCGATTGCCTATCTCTTTGCCAATCGTCCCGACTGGAAGTCTGACGCCGGAATCGGCAAGACCTTAGTAAGCAGCAGCCTCATCGACCGAGTGGCGGCTAGACTAAAACGGAAACTGGTTGAAGTCCCGGTAGGCTTCAAGTGGTTTGTGAACGGGTTGCTGGAAGGCTCGCTTGGATTTGGAGGCGAGGAAAGCGCCGGTGCATCGTTCCTCCGCCGCGATGGCACCGTCTGGTCGACGGACAAGGACGGCATCATCATGGATCTGCTGGCAGCAGAAATGATGGCCAAGACCGGCAAAGACCCGTCCCAGCTGTACCGAGACCTGACAGGCGAGTTGGGCGAGCCAGTCTACGAACGAATCGATGCCCCCGCCACCCCAGAACAGAAAGCTGTTCTGTCCAAGCTGTCGCCTGAGCAAGTGAAGGCAACGGAATTAGCAGGAGATAGGATCGTCTCCATGCTCACCAAGGCTCCAGGGAACGGGGCATCCATTGGTGGCCTGAAAGTCGTCACCGACAACGGCTGGTTCGCCGCCAGACCGTCCGGGACAGAAGACGTATATAAACTCTACGCCGAGAGCTTTAAAGGGGAAGAGCATCTCAAGCGGATTCAAGAAGAAGCTCAGGCTCTTGTCACTCGTGCATTAGCCTCTCAGAAATGAGCGCGCAGACTGTGCGCTGGCTCCTCCCCAAGCACGACTATTGGTCCACGCCGTTCGCCGAGTCGTTGCTGCAGCACCTCGACCTTCAACCGGGCCTGAGGATCCTCGACATTGCCTGTGGCCATGGGATCCCCGCCTTCTATCTTGCCGAACAGATTGGTCCTACTGGTGAAGTACTGGCCATCGATATGAGCGCGGGGCAGGTTGCGCGCGCGAAGGCTATTCAAGGTCCGCAATTACCATGGCTTCAGTTCGAGTGTATGGACATGCGCTCCCTGCGTTCCGATCTACCAATGTTTGACCGCATCACGGGAAACCTCTCTGTGATGTTCTTTCGCCCGAACCGGTTCCAGACCGTTCAGGGATTAGTTGAGCACCTCGCACCAGAAGGCCAACTGGTCCTGACCTTTCCATCATATGGAACGTTCGATTCACTATGGCAGAGCGTGGATCAAGCCATGACCCAGAAGAATCTGATCAAAGAGCGCCAGCGATTCCATGACTATCTGAATGAACGTCCGTCAGCAAAGGATGGGCGAACCTGGCTTGAGCAACTCGACCTTGAGCGAGTCGGAGCCTTTGAGTACCCGCTCGAAGTGAAGACTGGCCCTGGCCAGAAATTTCTCTATCACCCGCTCCTGCGTGGTGGCTTCCTCGACGACGTATACGAATGTTTTGAAGATCAATCTCTCGCCAACCGTTTCATGACCGACATTGCACAGGACATTGCTCAATTTACCCCATTGATCGCGCAGCGGTGTGTACTTTCAGGATGGACAAGGGCCTCAGCTTGAAAGGCCATGATGTTCAGCACGGCGAAAAGCTAGCAGCTCCCTGGCCGTAGCGTTGAGTTGACGGCAAGAGTCTACTGTATTACAGTCTGTATGACATTTTACTCAAGGAGAGCTATCATGGCCCTCAGAACCGTTCGTCTGGACGATGAAACCGAAAAGATACTGAAGCAAGTGACGAAGAAAACCGGCTGGTCCGTGTCCACAACCCTTAAACGAGGGGTGTTGGTATTACGAGATGAAGTGGGGCGTAGCCCTAAGCAGTCTGCATTCGAAATTTACCGCCGGCTTGACCTCGGGCCAGGTGGGTATGCGATTGCGCCTTCGAGCGACACCAGACGCGGCATGCAGCTCGCACTACGTCGAAAATCTCGCCGATGATCCTCGTCGATACTGGACCATTCGTTGCGCTATTTGACCCTCAAGATGCCGAACATGCACGATGTAAGAACATTCTCCAGGCCATACGAGCGCCGCTTTTTACAACCATCCCGGTCTTAACCGAAGCCTTTCATTTACTGACACCGAATAGTATCGGTGCCGACCGTCTTCGTGACTTCATCCTCGATGGTGGTGCGTCGCTATGGTTTCTGGACCACACAGCGACGGCACGAGCGTTCGAGTTGATGGAACAGTACGGGGATCACCCAATGGATCTGGCGGACGCTTCAGTCATTGTCGCGGCAGAATCACTGCGCACCACAAAAATCTTCACCCTCGACCTGGCTGATTTTCAACGGTACCGTATTCGCCGAGGGCATCGCCATGTGAGGATCGATATCCTGGAATGAGCAGTTCCTCTACAAATTGCCGGGCCCGTTGATTTCGGCCTCGAAGTTGCCGATCGGAGGAACGTGAACTCTCTTATGAAAGCCAAGAATCTCGAGACGATGTTTGATGAGGGAAAGGATGTGACGCCTCATCTTAACCTCTCGAAGGCACGCCGTCCTGGGCATGAACAGAGACGAGTGAACGTCGATTTTCCCAGCTGGATCATCGACTCACTAGACACTCAGGCAAACCGCCTCGGCGTGACGAGACAATCGGTGATCACGTTGTGGATTGCCGAGCGATTGAAGGAAGAGCAGAAGAAAGCAAGTTGAGGCAAACTTGCTCGGACTTCCCGTCAAACTCCTCGCCATCAACCGAAGTCGTTGACCCCGTTCCAGCCCCCATGGTTCGAGACAACCCTGGACATCAAAACCTCAATCATGCGGTACGATTACAAGACACGCCCCCCCTTCTTTCTGATCCACTTTCTTTCTTGCAGGATCAGACAGAAGCACCCATTCAGGTGAGGCGACGGGATCACCGTCGCCTCACCCAGAGAATCCACCTCACTACACGTTAGAACGGCGGGAACGTGAGCGTGCCGTTCAGTGTGATGCTTGACGGAGCCCTACTACCATCCTGCGGGGGTAGCACGGTATTGACAAACGTCATTGTCCCCGCCGATCGGTTAATGGTAAACCCATTGCATGCATTAGCATCGTCACCTACACACAACCAGGCAAAGATATTCCCAGACCCCACATCCAGACTTGAGAAACCTATACCTAAAGTCCCAAGCCTCTGACTGAGCGATATCACGAATGTCTCGGAGTGGGAATCCCCATCTGCAACTCCTTCAGAGGCACTTCCAGTTACAAGACCAAATCCCGCCGATCCAAAAAACCCTGAATTTGGGACAAACTTACCGTCAACACTCGCTGGTGCGTTCGACACAGTCAGTTGTCCTCCAACTCCCCCGGTGCCCCCTCCCGAGGACTCGCCAATTATGAGACTGAACGCGCTCTGATCCGATTGTGGTGGCGTTGTACTATCCTGCACCTGCACCCTCAATGGGAAGGTTCCAGCCGTTGTCGGCGTGCCGCTAATGACCCCGGTTGAGGCATTCAGCGATAACCCTGTCGGCAAAGTCCCGGAACTGACGCTCCACGACTTGGCGCCGGTGCCTCCAGTCGCAACCAGAGACGTGTTATAGGCCGAGCCAATTGTGCCCACAGGAAGGATGCTGGTCGTGATTGAGGTAAGCTCGAAAAAGTGGACGCCTTCAACCTACAATGAGAGGGCTGGA
>CABVSA010000080.1:0-12637 GCA_902500805.1 uncultured Nitrospira sp.
CCCGGACAACGTACTCCCCGAAACGTCATATGTTCCTTCGATCATGAGTTTCAGGCTTCACGTTGTGCAGAGACCAGAACCTCAAACCTGAAAGATGAAACGTGACACCCGTGGTCGAGACGCTTCACAGTTCACCCATTACAAACGTGGGCTAGTGTGCTGCAGGTGACGCAACAGTCTGTCCTTCAGCTTTCCGCTTCTCCAGAATCTTTCCCACGAGCTCTCGTGGCACTTCGTCATACTGCGCAAACTCCATGGCATAACTTCCTCGACCGGCTGTCAGGGCATGCAAGGCGGTCGCGTACCGGAGCAGTTCGGCCAGCGGCACCAACGCCGTAATCTGCTCCACATGATCCTGCGCATTCACGGAGAGGATGCGTCCTCGACGGGCATTCAAATCCCCCATCACGGCCCCAACCGTCTCGGTCGGTGTGTCGATCTCGATTGTCATGATCGGCTCCAACAGTACCGGATGGGCGCTCTCCATCGCTTTTCTAAAGGCCATCGAACCTGCAATCTTGAATGACATCTCTGAAGAATCAACGACATGATAGGACCCGTCATACACGGCAACCTGGACATCGACCACCGGACAGCCGCTCAGTGGACCCTCATGCATCGCTTCATGCACGCCCTTTTCAACCGCCGGGATAAAATTCCGAGGAATGGCTCCTCCGACCACTCGATTCTCGAAGGCAATACCCTGTCCCCGCAGTAACGGTACCACCTCAAGCCAACAGTCGCCGTACTGTCCGTGGCCGCCCGTCTGTTTTTTATACTTTCCCTGAGCCTGAGAGCGTGTCTTGATGGTTTCTCGATAAGGGATTTTTGGAGTATGGAGGATGACCTCAACCCCAAATTTTCGGTGAAGCTTTTCAAGCGCTAGATCGATATGGAATTGCCCCATCCCACTGAGGACCATTTCTTTGGTCTCATCGTTTCGGGAGAACTCCAACGTCGGGTCTTCTTCGATGAGTTTGTGCAGGCCGAGACTGACCTTGTCGATATCCGCCTTCGATTTGGCCTCGATTGCATACGATAGAATTGGTTTCGGCAGACCAAGCCCCGGATAGCAAATGGGATTCCCCTCATGGGACAACGTATCGCCGGTGTGCGTGTCTTTGAGTTTTGCCATCGCCACAATGTCTCCGGCTTTGACGGAATCGACCGCCACATGCCGCTTCCCCAACACTCGGTAGAAATGGCCAAGTTTCTCTCGTACATGCGTTGAGGCATTGAGCACCGTCGAATCCGCATGAATGCTCCCTGACACGACACGACAGTAGGACAAACGACCGACAAATGGGTCGATGATCGTCTTAAAGACATACGCGGAAAAAGGTTCCTCGACGGTCCCCTTCCGCTCGCACCCGTCAGGAGTCTCTGGCTGGATGCCGTACCAGGAATGCGTAACGCCACGCTCGGATGGCGACGGAAAAAGCCTCACCATGGCGTCAAGCAGGGACCAGACCCCCACGTTCTGCGTGGCCGATCCGGCATAGACGGGAAGTAATTGCCTGGTCACCATACCCCGACGCAGGCCTTCACGCAGAGCGTCCTCGCTCAAGTCGCCCTCTGCAAGATAGGTCCCCAGCAGTGCCTCTCCACTCTCTGCCACGGCCTCCAACAGCTGGGTTCGTGCTCGGTTCAGGCTCTCTTCAAGATGCGCTGAAATCGGAAGAAACTCGGCTTTCGCGGAACTCGGTCCGGATCGCACAAGCTGTTTGAGTTGCACATCAATCACACCATCCAACGTTCCACCGGAACGGACCGGCACCGTCATGGGAATCGGCTTAGAGCCGAGTTGTTGACGGCACAGTTCACACACGTTCTCATAGGCGACACCATCCTTATCAAGCCCGTTCATGAACACCATGCAGGGAAGTTCCAACTCTTTGACCCTTGCCCATAGGCGAGCCAGTTCGGTGCGCACGCCGATCTGTTCGGTCATCACGAGCACGACCGCATCGATGGCACGAAGCGCGGCCATCGACTCACCGAGTAACGCGAGTGCGCCTGGAGTATCGAGAAGCGTGAATTGAGTGTGATTCCAGGAAAACTGGAGCAGGCTGGTACTGGTCGACGTACGATGACGGAGTGCTTCAGGCTCACAATCAGAAACGGTCGTGCCCTGCGTGACGGAGCCGAGTACGGGAAGCACTCCACCCGTGTACAGCAAGGCCTCACAGAGAGAGGTCTTCCCTGCACCGGCACTGGATACGATGGCCACATTCCTGACGGACTCTACACAGACTGTTTCCATGTTCGGCCCTCCTTGTACAGCGATAGTGTGTTACGACATTGTGAGCCTCACTGTGCGACGACCGGACGCCGGTTGACGGGAGTTCCCATGGTCTCAGTCATCGCCTACTGCTCGGTCAGCCACCCCTCGTCTGCAAAACTCACATAGCGACCATCGCCGAGGATGACATGGTCTACCACACGAATCCCCAACAGCCGACCGGCTTCAACAAGTCGACTCGTCAACTGCCGATCCTCTCCACTCGGTGTAGGATCTCCACTGGGATGATTATGAAGAAGAATCACGGCAGCTGCCGATTCACGGACGGCCAGGGCAAACACCTCACGCGGATGCACAATGCTGAGCGTCAGGCTGCCTTCAGACACCGTCACCTCTCTGAGGACGACATTCTTGGCATCCAGCAGGACCACCTTAAACAGTTCGTGCTTCACCTCACGCAAGAGCGGGTGAAAGTGCTTGTAGAGATCAGCACTCGATGAAATGCGCGTTCCGGTTGAGAGTGGCGCAGCGAGTGATCGTCTCCCCAGTGCCAGGGCAGCCTTGAGCTGAGCAGCTTTGGCCGGACCGATTCCAGGGATGGTGCAGAGTTCGTCTGTGCCGCAGGCAGCAAGCCCTCCCAGCCCACCAAGCCGATCAAGCAGTTCCAGTGCGACCTGGACGGCCGAAGCATCGCGACGGCCGGTTCTCAGTAAGATCGCTAGAAGATTGGCGTCGGAGAGGGCTTCCGGCCCTTTAGCCAGCAGACGCTCACGCGGTCGCTCCGCTTGGGGCCAGTGCGCAATGCCCTTTCCGCGATCTCTGCCTGCCATGACATCCCTCGTGATGGACAAAAAATTGACGAGCCGGACTCTTTTGTACTGTCAATTTCCTGAAAATAGCTGATTCCAGTCAACTACGTAAACCATAAGTCATTGAAAAACCACAGAATGACAATTTGGTGCAGCTCTTGCTTAAATTCGCCGTCAGCTGTGAACGTAACCACCCTAGGAGGGTTCAATGGAATGTCCGAAATGCAAGGGAATGATGATGTTGGAGCGGTTCTCGGACTTCTTTCTCGTATTCTACGCATGGAAATGCATCAACTGCGGCGCCATTATCGACCGCACCATTTCCAATAATCGCCGAAAGAGTTTGGCTGCCCGCGATTCTCAGACCGTTGGGACGCGCTAAACCCATTCGACCATTCGGGCTCGAATTCCGAGCCCGCAGAGTCTCCGCGACAGTCCGAGCAGATCACGGGAGTTCCCGGACATTTCGCACAGGCAGGGTCATTATAGTCTTCCCATAAAAGTCGGTCAAAGCTATCGGGACATCTCCCCTCAGACTTCACGATCGATTGTCGGGATTCGTCACCTTCGCCGTCAACACTGTGCCCTCCCATCCCACAGTTTCTTGACCCCTGTAAAAACGCTATGTTAGAGTTCACCTCATCATATTATGGTGTGGCTCTGTGTGGAATGCGTGTGATAGCAGGAACCTACCGCGGGAGGCGTCTCTATGGGCCACACACGCAGACCCTGCGTCCAACCTCTGATCGAGTTCGAGAAGCGTTGTTTTCTATTCTTGGGAATCGGTTGCCACACAGTCGTTTCTTAGACCTCTATGCTGGAACCGGCGCGGTCGGAATCGAAGCTCTCAGCCGTGGCGCGGACCATGTCACCGCCGTTGAGTCGAACAGGGACGCCGTGAACCTTCTTCAACGAAATAAACGCCTCTGTGAGATTGGCGCAGAACTGGCCATACAGGCTCACACGGTTGAACACTTCCTTCAACGCCCAGACCACTGGTATGGCCCTTATGATATTGTCTTTGCCGATCCACCCTATGCAGAGACGGCAAGACTTTTTTCAGTATTGAGTGGACCAGTGACCGAGACGCTCTGTGCCGTGGATACCTGGCTCATCGTCGAACATGGAGAAAAATCTGCAGCTCCTGCGGCGCTCGGTTCGACCACCCTGCGCCGGCAGTATCGCTATGGCGACACGACCCTCTCGCGCTACTCTCGTCCAACTCATCACGAAACATGAAAACTGGCATTTACCCCGGCACATTTGACCCCATCACCCACGGACACACTGACATCATCACTCGTAGCCTTCGGATGTTTGATCGAGTGGTGGTGGCCGTGGCTCTGAATCCCTCGAAGCATCCGCTGTTTACTGTGACTGAACGCGTCGAGATGGTAAAACTCGTCATGAAGGACCTGCCCCAAATCGAAGTCACGCAATTCGAAGGCTTGTTGGTCGACTATGTCGAGCGGTCTGGAGCCCACGCCATTATTCGTGGCTTACGGGCGATCTCAGACTTTGAGCATGAATTTCAGATGGCGCTGATGAATCGCAAATTAGCTAAAACCGTGGAGACCGTGTTCCTCATGCCCAGCGAGGAGTACTCATACCTGTCGTCGACCATCATCAAGGAGGTGGCACGGCATGGAGGTGCATTGACTGAGTTTCTCCATCCTGAGGTCGCACGTCGTCTGAACGATCGTATCAGGAGTCTCAAACCATGAAACTTGCTGCCCGTGTCAGCCGCATCGCCCCCTCCCCCACACTCGCCATGGCGGCGACAGCCAAGGCCATGGCGGCACAGGGGTTAGACATCGTCGACTTTTCCACCGGCGAACCGGATTTCGATACACCGGAACCGGTCAAGGCCGCAGCTGAGGCTGCGATTCGTGCGGGCTTTACCAAATATACTCCCTCCTCAGGCATTGACGAGCTGCGTGGCGCCGTCGTCGAGAAATTATCAGCTGAACTCGGAGTCCGGTATGAAAAGTCTCAGGTCCTGGTGTCCTGCGGCGCCAAACATTCGCTGTATAATCTGGCGGAAGCGTTACTTGAGGCAGGGGATGAGATCATCATTCCCACGCCATATTGGGTCTCCTACTCGGATCAAGCCCTCTTGAACGATGCGACCCCGATCCTCATGCCGACCAGAGAAGACGAGGGGTATGCCGTTCGACCTGCTGAACTCGACCGGCTCATTACACCGAAAACGAAAGCCATTCTGGTCAACAGCCCGTGCAACCCGACCGGGGCCACCTATGATCGCAGCACCCTGGAACAAATCGCGGCGGTGGCGATTCGTCATGATCTCATCGTGATTTCCGACGAGATCTATGAAAAAGTCCTCTATGATGGAGCCAGTCACGTGAGCATCGCCTCGTTGGGGCCTGAGATTGCTGCACGAACCGTGATCATTAACGGAGTCTCAAAAGCCTACGCCATGACCGGGTGGCGTATCGGCTATGCAGCAGGCCCGAAAGAGCTCATCACGGCTATGGCCAATATTCAAAGTCAGAGCACCTCCAATCCGTGTTCGATCGCGCAAAAAGCGGCGGTCGCCGCGTTGCGTCTGGGGGAACCGTTCACGCTCAAGATGGTCGAGGAGTTTTCCCGTCGGCGGAAGACGATCGTCGAGGGGCTGAACAACATTCCAGGTGTGACCTGTTCAATGCCTCGCGGCGCCTTCTATGCATTCCCTAATATCAGAGCATTGTTGGGAAAACGAGGTCCTTCAGGTATGCTCAAGACACCGAACGAGATGGCCAATTACCTCTTGAATGATGCACACATTGCGGTCGTCCCAGGCGAGCCCTTCGGCAGTCACGACCATCTCCGCTTGTCGTACGCCACCAGTATGACGAACATCATCAGGGGACTTGAACGACTTGGACAAGCCTTTGCCAAGCTGGTATAAGCCACAAGCAGCTTCTTGAATGAGACCAAGAATCGAAACATGATGGAGGAAGGACGCACCAATGCCGACGTATGAATACCAATGTGATAGCTGTCAGCATCGCTTCGAGGTGAAGCAGAGTATCAAAGATGACCCCCTCTCCGCATGCGAACGCTGCGGGAAAGCCGTCAGACGCCTCATCTCATCACCAGGCATCATGTTTAAGGGAAGCGGGTGGTATGTGACAGACTATTCGGACAAGCTCAAACCCCCGTCTAGTGGCGGAGGTGAAACGACCTCGACAAAATCACCGGAAAAGAAAGAGTCGCCCGCGCCGGCAACAACGACGACAACCACACCCGCCTCCTCGCCGACGCCGGCGTCAAGCTCCACCGGCTCCTCGACAACTACGTCCTCTTCATGACCGTCGAGATCCGGTTATCGCACTCCCATGGATCGTGGAGCCACGCGCTTACTTCCTGAAGACTTTGTGACTCCCTTTGACGCCGAGGGTGCAGGTGATCTGGATGGACCTTTGTGAGTCGATGCTTTAGGACTCATCGCCTTGACCGCTTTGATGCGCAATGTTTCCAACTGGCTCTGTAGCCCGCTGATGATGACGCCTTTCTCTCGGTTTGTCCGACCCAGGTCTTCGATCTGTCCCTGGAGTTCCTGCTTGACTCTGGCCAAGTCGACGACTTGAGCCTGAAGTTGCGTTTTTTCCATCGTCAGCGTTTGAATTTCAGCACGCAATTGTTCGATCTCATCCTGCAGCGCCGGCGGCCAGTAGTCGCAACCCACCAGACTCACCACCACTCCCACACAGACAACTGCGCCGACGAACCGCCGCGAGTGCTGAATCATCGTGGTCTCCCCTTTCGTCATGTGTGCCTGTCGATCACGGCTCTACGTACCGCATCTCCACACGGCGAGCAAATACGTTCGTACTGGTAAGAAGATGAGATTCTAACAGATTGGGCACATGACGACCGAAGGTGATTGACCCTGGCTATTCGGACCTAGGATACACAGAGCGGCGTGCTCTTGGGAGCATCGGGATCGCCGGGTACTCAGAGTGTCGCACACGATGGGATGAGATCATGGAAGAATTGACGGCAGAGACATCGTCAACTTGTCCACACGACACTCATAATGCGCGGTGGGCGATATCGGTCCGGAAGTGGCACCCTTCGAAAGAAATTGTGTTCACGACTTGATAGGCTTCACGTCGAGCATCGGAAAGTGTCGAGCCCAGGCCCAGCACACCGAGCACACGCCCCCCTGCGGTAATAACGTGCTGGTCTCGTTGCGCAGTGCCGGCATGAAAAACAACGGAAGCTGAGGAAGCGGCAGCGATCGTGGGGAGACCGGCAATCACCATTCCCTGTTGATACGCACCAGGATAGCCTCCGGAGGTTATCACGACACACACCGCAGCTTCTCCAGACCATTCAACTGGTAGTTGCTCGAGTCGATGGTCGATCACCGCTTCGATGACATCGAGTAAATCCGTCTTCAGCAAAGGCAGGACGACCTGTGTTTCAGGATCGCCCATCCGAGCATTAAACTCAAGCACATAGGGTATCCCGTTTACAATCATCAGGCCGGCGTAGAGCACGCCCTGAAACGGCGAGCCAATACGGGCCATCGCATCAACCATTGGCTGCAAGACTTCACGGACTACTTGATCTCTGAGCGCGCGTGTCCCAAGCGGCGCTGGACAGTAGGCCCCCATCCCGCCCGTATTTAATCCGGTGTCTCGATCCCCAACTCGCTTGTGATCTTGAGCCGGCGGCATCGGCACGATGGTCGTGCCATCAGTAAAGGCCATGATCGTCAGTTCTTCACCGTCCAGAAACTGTTCAATCAAGACCTGCTGACCAGCCAGCCCAAAGACCGCGTTTTCCATGCAGTCTCGAATCGCTTGTGTTGCCTGCTCACGAGTCGTGGCGATCATCACGCCTTTCCCTTGCGCGAGCCCATCCGCCTTGATGACGACCGGTACCTCATGCTGCTCAAGATAAGCCAACGCCTCCGCAACTCGGTCAAAACTTTTCGCCTGTGCGGTGCGAATCTTGGCCTGCGCCATCACCTCTTTTGAAAAGATCTTGCTCGCCTCCACACGAGCCGCATTCCGAGTCGGCCCAAAAATGCGGAGCCGTGCTTTGCGAAATTCGTCAACGATCCCCAAGGCAAGGGGTGCTTCCGGTCCGACGATCGTCAGATCGATCTGCTCCTGAAGGACAAAGTCTTTCAACGCGACGATATGGTCTGACTTGATCGGCACACAAGTCGCCAATGAGGCAATACCTGCATTACCTGGGGCACAATACAAGATCGGCTTCCGTGGACTCTGCGCGAGCTTCCATACCATCGCATGCTCACGCCCTCCGCTGCCCACCACAAGAATCTTCATCCGAGATGGTTCCATATGAAAAGTGATACGGATGTTCAGAAAAGAGCCGTCTCTACTGACTGCTGCGAGAGGCTACTCAAACCGGTCTGTCACAAGGCACAGGAAGCTCGGACACCGAGACGTACGCGCTTGGTACGGTGAGGTGGACGGGCGACCGAGAACGCAGTGAGAGGCCGGTTTCAGTGGCCGATCAATGGCGGAAGTGGCGCATACCGGTCAGAATCATCGCCATCCCATGCTCATCCGCTGCCTTGACGACTTCTGCGTCGCGAATTGATCCACCGGGTTGAATGACGGCGGTAATCCCCACTTCAGCAGCGGCATCGAGACCATCGCGGAAAGGAAAGAACGCATCCGACGCCATCACGCATCCCTTCACCGGCATTTGCGCTTTCATCGCGGCCAACTTCACGGAATCGACACGACTCATCTGCCCGGCTCCAATCCCCACCGTCTGGCCAGGCTTCGCGTAGATGATGGCATTCGATTTCACGTGTTTGCAGACGGTCCATGCAAACGCGCAGGCGGCATACTCCTCGTCCGTCGGCTTGCGGATCGTCGGCACTGTCAGTACACGGAGATCCGTCAAGACTCCGAGATCGCGATCCTGCACGATGAGCCCGCCGACGAGCTTCTTGAGGTCAAACCCTTCCTGCTTGACCTTCGTCAAGGGACCGACATCCAACAACCGAAGATCTTTCTTGCGCTTCAACTCAGCGAGAGCATCATCGGCAAACCCCGGAGCGATGACGACCTCAACAAATGTGGACGTAATTTCCTTGGCAGTCGCTAGATCCACGACACGGTTAAATGCCAGCACCCCTCCAAACGCCGAGACCGGATCGGTCTCTCTGGCCTTGACATAGGCCTCCACCGGTGTGGCCGCCAACGCCACGCCGCATGGATTGTTGTGTTTAATGATTGCGACGGCAGTGTCGTGATATTCCTTCACCAGTTCCAAGGCAGAGTTGGCATCGAGGAAGTTATTGTAGGACATCGCCTTCCCATGCAGGATCTTCCCTCGAGATACCGATGGTTCATGGCTGTTGAGCTCCCGATAGAACGCACCCTGCTGATGGGGGTTTTCCCCATAGCGAAGCGTTTCGCTCAACTCAAACTGAAGCGACAATACCTTGGGGAACTTCACCTCTCCGCCCTTCGTCTGCCTTTCTAAGTAGCCGGCGATCAACCCGTCATAGCGGGCAGTATGTTGAAAAACCTTCATCGCCAGTTCACGACGAAGCGCCGGTGTCGCGGTATCGGTCTTCAGCGCATCCAGCACGCGGGAGTAATCAGCCGGGTCGACCACCACAAGCACATCGTCATGATTCTTGGCGGCTGATCGCAACATGGAGGGGCCGCCGATATCGATATTTTCAATGGCGTCCTCGAAACGGCAATCTGGCTTGGCAATAGTGGCTTCAAAGGGGTAGAGATTCACGATCACAACATCAATCGGACCGATCCCATGTTGACTCATCTGTTCGACATGTGCCGGAAGGGAACGCCGACCCAGTAGGCCTCCATGGATCTTGGGATGTAACGTTTTGACTCGACCATCAAGAATCTCCGGAGAGCCGGTATAGGCAGCCACATCCGTGACGGTCACCCCGGCATCGCGAAGCGCCTTCGACGTTCCTCCGGTCGACAAAATTTGCGCCCCGAGCGCTTCCAGCCCCTGGGCCATCTCGACGACTCCGGTCTTATCTGAAACACTAATCAACGCCCGCTTGATGCCGGCCATATGAATACTCCTTAACAAATCGTGTGCAAATAGGGAGAGAACCGTCGGCTGCGAAAAGGTGGCGAAGAATAACAAATAGGTGAGGTAAGTTCAAGGCAACAGGGACTCATCTTCACATGTACAAAGAAAGTGCGTTGAGTCGATCCATAGAAGGGGCAGGGAGACCGTGGATTGTGCGCTTTTCCCACACCGGGTCTCGTAGTCTGACGCGTGCCGGCTCGCCCAACAAACGTGTCATTGACGTGGATACCATCATTCAAGTAATGTGCATTTATTGGATACAATGTTGCACACATACTTGACGTGCAGTCCTCTACCTCAACCGCTCACTAGGGAGGTGCGCTATGCTGGCTGGCCGATTGGTGAGGCTGATCGAGAAGAACTCCGAAAAACTTGCTCGAGAGCTGAGCGAGAAAGTCTGGGATTCTCCACGCTGTAGCGATTTACGAAAAGTCCCACCCGACGAGCTTCAGGCCCGCACCCGCGAAATCTACCAAAACTTGAATAACTGGCTGATGGACATGACCGAGACAGAAATCGAGCGCCGCTACACGGAGCTCGGTGCCCGGCGAGCAGCTCAGGGCGTGGCCTATAGCCATTTCCTCTGGGCCATTACGGCAACGAGAGAGCACATGACGGCTTTTGTCCAACGCGAAGGGTTTTCTGATACTCCCATGCAGTTGCAGGGAGAACTGGAGCTGATGCATATTCTCGCGCAGTTCTTCGATCGCGCGTTGTATTTCACCGCCATGGGATATGAACAGGAACGGGCCCGTATCGGCACAAACCTTCGCCGCCGCCGGGAGGATCACCAGGCCGCCCACGCATAGGCCTGTGCCAAAGAACTTCGCAGGAGCGATCTCACTGGCGGGCTCACGACACAGAAGTGAGCCCGTCCTACGTCTTCCCACAAACACCTCATCCTGGAACACTCAAAATAAGTATATAACCCTTATTGTGTCGCACACATTAACATGGAGAGTGAGTCCGCCGCTTCAGACACCTCGGCAAGAAGCGATCGTGCCACTGGCACCGACAGGGTCTGGAGAGACCGCTCTCAACTCACCTACCCGTTTCGGAACGATCTATGCGCCCTCGCAACCGATCTGAGCATGACGAGCTTCGCGCTCTTCCTGGGAGAACCCAGACTGATCAGCAAACAGAGCCCCTCCTCCACCCTCACGGACGGCTATCACGTGGTCAATTTTCACCCTGGTACATGCCTCAGCAATTATGGTACGGTCACGCGTTGAACTCT
Organism: uncultured Nitrospira sp.; assembly: GCA_902500805.1. Taxonomy (GTDB): domain Bacteria; phylum Nitrospirota; class Nitrospiria; order Nitrospirales; family Nitrospiraceae; genus Nitrospira_D. Next base: position 11,363 of record CABVSA010000080.1, read on the forward strand.
GGATATCACATCATCCACAGTGGGATTATGACCTCATGAACCATGCAGAGATACTCACCTGCAGCATGGCGTCCATACTCCCTCCTACGGTCGTTCTTCTTCACGTGCGAGAGGCGGCTCCTTTGCCTACACACTTCTCCCGAGATGGTTCGATGCGATCTCCCGCTTCACATGACGCAGCAAGCCACCCACGATCTTTAACCGCATCATCACAGAACTGCTGTAAGGACTGATTCACTATGAGCACACTGGGCAGATGGTTACAACCTCCCCCAAAGGGTTCTTTGGAGCAACAATACCAAGAGATTGTCAATCTGCTACGGACCAAGGAACGGGTATTGGAGACAACGTCCCATGATCTGAAAGTGAAGACTGCGGCGATGCAGATTCTTGAACAGAAAATCATGTCATCGGAAACGCAGTTCAACTCAGCGCAACGAGAGCTCATCTCTCGCGGTGAGCAGATCAAGACGCTCGAAACAGAATTAGCCCTCCGATCAAGGCGAGTGGCGGATATAGAGACTGATGGAATCGCAGCACAACAACAAGTGGCTGAGCTGAAATCAATCATCGCCGCCCAGACGGACGAGCTCCGCGGGGCCCAGCAAGCCCGTGATGTCCTGAAGGAAGAGATTCGTGTCCTGCGCGAGCATGTTGCTCAGCTCAATGCGGGGCTGGCAGACCGTGATCAAGTTCGAGTCCGTATGGAGAAGCTGGAATCGGCACAAGATCGCGTCCATCTACTGGAAGTGGAACTGAGTGATCGTGAAGCCGCCCATCGCCGCAGAATTCAGCAGCTTGAACAGCTTCTCGCGGAACGAGATGAGCGGATTGGGGGGTTCGATGTCAGCGCCGCCGCCCACGCGGATGAACTCCGTGGTGCGCAGCAAGCCTGTCAGACGGCCGAGCAGTCTCGTGAAGTCCTGAAGGAGGAAATCCGCGTCCTTCGTGACCAAATCACCCAACTCAACGAAGGGCTTCCGGCCAGAGAACGCCTTCGCGCTCAAGTCAAAGAGTTGGAGTCGATGCGCGGTCGTGTTCACCAGTTGGAGGTCGAACTGAGCGATCGAGAGGCCGCCCATCGCGGCACCATCCAGCAACTCGAACAAGCCCTCACCGAACGAGACCGTCGCATCGGAGAATTTGATACGCTTACGGCCGCGCAGGCGGACGAAGTTCGGGATGCCCTGGAGACCTGTCGAACCGCCGAGCAGACTCGCGACGTCCTGAAGGAGGAAATCCGCGTCCTCCGTGAACAGATCGCTCAACTGAATG
>CABVSA010000080.1:12737-16853 GCA_902500805.1 uncultured Nitrospira sp.
TCGAACTGAGCGATCGAGAGGCCGCCCATCGCGGCACCATCCAGCAACTCGAACAGGCCCTCACCGAACGAGACCGCCGCATCGGAGAACTCGATGCCCTTACTGTAGCCCACCTAGGAGAACTCCACACTGCCAAACAGGTCTCTCAGACCGCCGAGCAGACTCGTGACGTCCTGAAGGAGGAAATCCGCGTCCTCCGTGAACAGATCGCTCAACTGAATGAAGGCCTGGCTCACCAGGACCGCCTGCGCGCCCAGGTCAAGAAGCTCGAGGCGACCCAAGATCGCGTGCATCAGCTCGAAGTCGAACTGAGCGATCGAGAGGCCGCCCATCGCGGCACCATCCAGCAACTCGAACAGGCCCTCACCGAACGAGACCGTCGCATCAGTGAATTCGATTCGCTGGCGGCCGCGCAGGGAGACGAAGTCCGGGATGCCTTGGAGGCCTGTCGGACCTCCGAACAAGCCCGCGATGTTCAAAAGGAAGAGATCCGCGTCCTCCGTGAACAGATCGCTCAACTGAATGAAGGCCTGGCTCACCAGGACCGCCTGCGCGCCCAGGTCAAGAAGCTCGAGGCGACCCAAGATCGCGTGCATCAGCTCGAAGTCGAACTGAGCGATCGAGAGGCCGCCCATCGCGGCACCATCCAGCAACTCGAACAGGCCCTCTCAGCACGAGATCAGCGAATTAGTGCATTTGATGCGAGCGCCGCTGTCCAGATGGATGACCTCCGCAGTGCGCAGCAAGCCTGTCAGACGGCTGAGCAGGCCAGGGAAGTGCTCAACGACGAGATCCGCGTCCTCCGTGACCAGATTGCCCAGCTTAATGAGGGGTTGGCCGACCGGGATCAACTCCGAGTCCGCATGGAGAAGTTGGAATCGGCACAAGACCGCGTCCATCAGCTGGAAGTGGAACTGAGTGATCGTGAAGCTACTCATCGCGGCATGCTCCAGCAACTGGAACAGGCCCTCACCGAACGAGACCGTCGCATCAGTGAATTCGATTCGCTGGCGGCCGCGCAGGGGGACGAAGTTCGGGATGCCTTGGACGCCTGTCGGACTGCCGAGCAGGCCCGGGAGGTCATGAAGGAGGAAATCCGCATCCTCCGCGAACAGATCGCTCAGCTGAATGAAGGCCTAGCTCACCGAGAACGACTCCGAGCGAGGCTGAAAACACTGGATACAACCCAAGAGCGCGTGCATCAGCTCGAAGTCGAACTGAGTGACCGGGAAGCCGCCCATCGCGGCATGATCCAGCAACTGGAACGGGCCTTGGCCGACCGTGATCACCGCATCGACGAGCTGGTACCGGCCGCTCACCTCCTGCACGAGAAAGAGGCCACGATCAAAGAATGGGAGCGCACACACGCACGCGCGATGCAGGACCTTGAAGCTGAGGCCGCCAAGCTCCAGGAATCCTGTGCTGCTCAGGACCAACTCCAGGCGCAGCATCAACTCAATGAACAACACCTGCAAGAACGTGACGCCCAGATCGCCAACCTCCAGCGAGAGATGAAAGGCCTGCAAGCGGAACGGCAAGCCCTCCGTAAGGAAGTGGAGAGCATTCCGGAACAAGCTGAACAGATCGATCGCTTGCAAAAGAAACTCAAAGAACTGCGCGCAGTACTGAAGGCAACCCCCTCATCAGTCGCCGTTCCACCGCAGCCGCATCACCAGAAGGGAGCTGGACCAACCTCTACACAGCCCAAAGTCAGCAAGCCCGTCGCCTCACTGCGCCAGAATGGGACCGGGCACAACACCTCCGTCGGACAGCAACCGAGAGGCGGCAAGCCCGTCCATGCGGACGATCTGAAAAAAATCGACGGGATTGGGATGGCCCATGCCAACCAGCTCCAGAAACTGGGCACCCGGACATTTGTCCAAATTGCGCGATGGAAACCGGAGGACATCGAGAAGATCGCCAAAAAGCTTGAGACTGATCCCGAGCGGATCAAGCGTGAGAACTGGGTCGCGGGAGCAAAGAAGCAGCACTACGAAAAGTACAAGGAACGGCTGTAACCCTCGTTGACGACGAACATTGGTCGGCAGCGACTCCCATACGGTTTGTCTCCTATCCAGCTCATATGGACGTATAATTCGGCTACCGACTCTCCCATTAAGATTGGCGGTTGAGCCAGGACTCGGCTTGAATCATGTCTATGCTTGCATCCCCACAGAGACGGGCTGGAAACTAAATTGCGTGTGGCACCTGTCCCCCTGTCGTTGATCTGCTTGACTGAACACCGCTCACCTAGTACATAGTCGTGGCATGTGGTACCGTGAAGACCCGCATATCAGTGATCCGACCCAGGTACAGCGCGCCGAGTTCATGAGGCGTGCAAGAATTCTTGCCGGCGGGATCGCGGCACTGATGCTGCTCGCGGTGGTGTGCATCCCCCGACATCTCTCTTCACAACCGCGAGCCGTCGCGATCACGCCGGCTTCGCTGTATGTCAGCTTCGAACAAAACACCTTGATCCTTCGCGGCTCATTACCCAGTCAGCGGAGCAAGACCGCGATTCTTGAGCAAGCTCATACCCTGTATGCAAAAAAAGGAATTCGTGTGACTGACCAATTCACCGTCGACACGCATGTCGGTACAGCAGCATGGGTCGACACCATTCCACAGCTCCTGCCCATCCTGGGATGGATGGTCGAACGTGGCTCCATCATCATTGATGGACACTCCTTGGTTGTGACCGGTCAGGTCACGAGTCCTCGCGAAAAAGCCGACGTCCTCCAAGTAATCGCTCCGGCGGTACGAGCGGGATTACGAATCGAAGACCGCGTCATGGTCGTACAGGCCACCGCTTCATCACCTGCATCCGTTTCACTCACGGCCCTCCAGTTGTCACTGAATCAAGTCCTTGCAAAATCCTCGATCGAGTTCGAACCAGACAGCGCCACGATCACGGCCAAAGGCCAGGGGGTCCTGGATCATATTGTCGGCCTCCTTCGAAAAGTTCCGACCGCACCGATTGAGATTGCAAGCCATACCGATATCGGCGGTGCAGCCGAGCATAACTTACGGGTGAGCCGACAGCGCGCCGACGCCGTCAAGCAATACTTGACCGACCAGGGACTCACGAACCCGTTTACCACCATCGGCTATGGATCGACGCGTCCGCTCTCAAATAGAAAATATCAGCCTGGGCTCCCGCAGAATCAACGGATCGAGTTGCTCATGATAAGGACCACGTGACCTATGATGACACTGATTAGCCAGATGATCGGATGTCTGCTCATTGCGGCCGGACTCGGGTTCGGAGTCGGCTGGTGGTTGCGGCAAATGCCGACACGCTCGCCCGAGAAGCCCTCTCATGACGCCGCAGGTCTGTTACGGACCAAAGAGCAGGCCATGGAGGCCATGGCGCACGATTTAAAGGTCAAAACATCGGCCGTGCAGATTCTTGAGCAGAAGGTCATGTCGTCCGAGACACTGCATTCCTCCGTTCAACGTGAGCTGATCGCACGCAATGAGCGGCTCAAAGCCCTCGAGGCCGAACTCACAACCCGATCAAAACAACTGACGACCTCAGAAGGAGAGGGAGCCTCGGCTCGCCGACGCGTCAGCGAAATAGAGGCGATTCTTGCAACGCAGACTCATGAACTCAGAGAGGCTCAACAGACCTGTCGAAACGCCGAGCAGGCCCGGGACGTCATGGAACGAGAAGTGGGAGTCCTGCGCGAGCACATTGCTCAACTGAATGAGGGCCTAGCCGATCGAGATCGGCTCCGCACCCAGGTGAAGCACCTCGAAACGGCGCAAGACCGTATCCACCAACTCGAAGTCGAACTCAGCGATCGCGAAGCCGCCCATCGCAGCACCATCCTACAACTGGAGCGCTCCCTCGCCGAGCGAGACCGTCGGATTGGGGAGTCTGATGCAGTCGCCGCCACCCAAGCTGACGACCTCCGCGCCGCCCTGCAAACTTGTCAGACCGCCCAACAGGCCCGGGAGGTGATGGAACGAGACGTGAGCGCCCTGAGAGACCAGGTTGCACAACTCAACGAGGACCTGGCTGAGCGCGATCAGCGGATCAGTGTATTTGATACCCAGGCCGAGACCCACACCGAAGACCTGCGAGCCGCCCACCAGGCCTCGCAGAGCGCTGAA
>CABVSA010000081.1 GCA_902500805.1 uncultured Nitrospira sp.
CGTGGTCAAATCGTAGCTCACACCTGCCCCACCCCAGACCAGAAAATTAAAGTCCGATCCCTGTTCCCGAATGCGGCCGTCAAAGTTTGTCCAGAGCGGGCCGCCACCACCTTCGAGATAGGGCTTCAGTCCACCGAATGACGAGAATGTATAGACGAGCTTTGGCGTGAGCCCAACACCGTAGGCACCGGTCGGTTCTGTCACTCCTAAAAACGCGGCTTCTACCCCCAGTGCAATCGTGCCACTCCACCAGCTTTCCCCAATCGGATCAGTCAGCGTGATCTGCCACGATGGATGGACTGCAACCCCGTTGAGTTTTGAGGACTGCGGCTCCAACAAGCGAACGGGCAGCATTCCGCCGGCTATAAGCCCGACCGCCTGCTTTCCAATCCATGTCGAAGACGAATCATCCGCAGCACCCGGCGCAGGCCACGCCAGACTTCCCAAAAGCAGGCACATCACACACACCGAATTGGCGGGCTTCATGAGTGAGAGAGGAGTCCTGACGTTGTTGACGACTTCGCGAAACTACCCAGTATGCGGCAGTATACACGGATGAAGCTGAGAAATGGCGGCATGGTCTACGTTACGGCTTGCTCAAGACAGGAAAAAACGGTGTGCCTAGCTGTGTTACCCCGCTTCACGATAGCCACAGTCCTGATTGCGGCATTGCACGCTCCGGCCGTCCTGTTTGCTGACTTTCTCAACTAGGAACGGCGCCTGGCAGGTGGGGCAGGCCTTGGGGATCGGACGATCCCACAACGCATATTCGCACTTCGGATAGTTACTGCACGCAAAAAATGACCGCCCTTTCTTCGTCCGCTTCTGCACCAGATCGCCGCCGCAATCTGGCTGAGGACACTTGACGCCTAACGCCAAGGGTTTGGTGGTCTTACACTGCGGATAGGCCGAGCAGGCGATGAACTTCCCGAATCGTCCGGTCTTCACCACCATGGGGCTACTGCATTTGTCGCACTTCTGATCAGTAGTAATTTCTTCTTTTGGGACAATTTTGATCGTCCCGTCCGGCAGCTTCTCAAAGTTTTGCGTGTTCTTGCACGGAGGATCGTCCTTATAGGCCGGGCAGGCGAGAAACTTGCCGTTCCGGCCCCATTTGATTTCCAACATCCGGCCGCACTTCTCGCATGGGATATTAGTCGGTGGCTCGACGATATCTTTGGGGCCGGGAATCGCCTTGGCACGCTCCATTTCCATGGTGAACGGCGCATAAAAATCTCGAACGGCCGTCACCCACTGCTTATTGCCTTCTTCCACGGCATCCAGTTGTTCTTCGAGCTGTGACGTGAAATCGACGTTGATGAGCTGAGGGAATCCCTTCAGCAGAAAATCATTGACCGTTTTCCCCGTCTCGGTGGGAACCAACCGCCCTTCGGTTTTCTCCACGTACTTGCGGTCCTGGATGGTCGAGATAATCGCCGCATAGGTCGAAGGGCGCCCGATCCCTTTCTCTTCCAACTCCTTGATCAGCAGGGCTTCATTGTACCGTGGCGGCGGTTGCGTAAAATGCTGCTTCGAGAGCAATCCCGGCACTGTTTGTGCCTCTTGTTCCACGAGTCGCAACCGTTCCCCTTCTGACAACACCGGCAGTTGCCGTTCGTCGTCGTCCGCCTCCTGGTCGGCCTTGGGCTTTTGTGAGGGAGCTTCCTTATCGACGCCCTCCATATAAACGATGGTGTGCCCAGGAAACTTCACGACGGTTCCGGTCGAGCGGAATATGTACCGAGCCGTCGTCCCAACCGGTGATGAATCGATGCGGGTCACATCCAAAATCGCCGGCACCATCTGCGACGCAATAAATCGATTCCAGATCAACTTGTACAGATTGTATTGATCCTGTTCTAAGTACTGGCGGATCGACTCAGGATCACGCGCTGCAGATGTCGGCCTGATCGCTTCATGCGCTTCCTGCGCAGCCTTTGACGTCTTGTACACATTCGGCGTGGCCGGAAGATACTCCGCTCCAAATCGAGACTGGATCACCTCCCGCGCGTCGGCCATCGCCTCATTGGAAATACGCGGCGAATCGGTTCGCATGTAGGTGATCAACCCCGTCGCCCCTTCGGCTCCGATTTCGATCCCCTCATACAACTGCTGCGCCAGCGTCATGGTCTTTTTCGGCGAGAAATGCAACTTGCGCGATGCCTCCTGCTGCAGCCGACTGGTAATGAACGGTGCCACAGGGTTGCGCTTCTTTTCGCGGCGTTCAATCGATTGGACGACGAATGTCTTGCCTTGAACCTCGCCGACGATGCGACCGGCCTGTTCGGCATGTTCAATCGAGGCCTCGCCGCCATCGATACTATGGAGTTTCGCTTCAAACGACGGTGGATGGGCACCCGCCAGCAGCGCGGTAATCGACCAGTACTCTTCGGTGCGAAAGGCCTCCCGCTCCGCTTCGCGTTCACAAATCAATCGCATCGCCACCGACTGCACTCGGCCCATACTGAGACCGCGCCGCACCTTATTCCAGAGCAACTGGCTGCCTTGATACCCGACGATACGGTCCAGAACACGGCGGGCCTGCTGCGCATTGACAAGGTTCATATCGATTTCACCCGGCGATTGCAGCGCGCGTTTGATCGCCGATTGGGTGATCTCGTTGAACAACACTCGGAAGATCTTCCCCTCCTGCTTTTTCTTCTTCGATTTTCCAAGTAGCTCTTGCTCAAGATGCCAGGCGATGGCCTCCCCCTCGCGATCCGGGTCCGGGGCCAGAAAGATCTTGTCTGCCTCTTCCGCTTTCTTCTTGATCTCAGACAACACTTTCGACTTGCCCTTGATCGTGACGTACTGCGGCTCAAAATCGTTCTCAAGATCCACACCCAGCTTGCTGGTCGGCAGGTCTTTGACATGTCCGACCGACGCCATGACCGTATAACCGCGGCCCAGATATTTTGTAATCGTCCTCGCCTTGGTCGGCGACTCAACGATAATCAGATTTTTTGCCATAGCAACCCCGTCTCCGCCTCGCGAACTGTATCATCCGTACCAAATATCGAAGATTCATGCAACTAGATTGGCAGTCGGCACCAGCTGAGAGACTTCCCGCAACGCTGTCGTCAGGCGTTTCGAGTGAACACGAAAAGGTGAAGGCCGAGTGGAGAGTCTAGATTCACTCCATGTGATCCTCAACCTTGATCTCTGTGAACCCGGAGGAGCTTTCTGACATCCTGATCAGAGGCGAATGTACTGTTGACCGGGTAATTGGCGGATACGCCCTCCCAACTCAAGGGAAAGTAATATTGCGACGACTTGAGCAGCATGCAGCCCGGTGCTTTCGATCACGGCATCGACTGACCGTGCCTCATAGGACAGTGCGTCGTAGACCGTCGCCTCTTCGTGACGCAACGGAGCCACGGCATCGGCTACGGTGCGATCCACATGCAACATCGCCCGTTGTCGTGCATCGACTTGTGGCAGAATCTCATCCAGAATGTCGCGCGCGCCTTCGATGAGTTTCGCGCCCTCTTTGATCAGGCGATTTGAGCCTCGGCAAGCTTCTTCTTTAATGGAACCTGGCACCGCGAACACGTCTCGCCCCTGGTCGAGCGCCAACCTCGCCGTGATCAACGACCCACTATCGGTCGCTGCCTCGCTGACCAATACACCGATCGACAGCCCACTGATGATCCGATTTCTCCGTGGAAAGTGATGACTTTGAGGAGCCGCACCGATCGGCAGTTCCGAGAGAACGGCCCCGTTCGATTCGATGGTTCGCCGGAGCGCCTGATGTTCAGACGGATAGGTTCGATCAATACCACAGCCCAGCACCGCGATCGTTCGCCCCTTGCCTGCGAGTGCGCCACGATGAGCTGCCGCATCGATCCCGCGCGCCAAACCGCTGACAATGGTCACGCCGCATTCCGCGAGGCCCTTTGCTATTTCTTCCGTAACCACTCTTCCAGCGGGAGTCGCGCGTCTTCCCCCGACAATGGCCACTCCCACCGCGTCCTGTGGCAACAGTTCCCCGCTCACGTACAACAACGGTGGGGGATCGGGAATGGCTTTCAAACGCGTGGGGTAGTTGTCGTCAAAGAACGTGAGGATCCGAACCTTGAGGCGCGCAACGGTCGCGACTTGGCGATCGATCTGCCGGCGAATCACTGCTGACGGCCCCCGGCGAATGGCGTCTGCCAAATCAGAGCCGCACCCCGCCGCGACCAAATCACCGCTGGTCGCCTGTAGCACGGCGTCGGATGATCCAAAGGCGTGAATGAGCTTCAGTAACGTCCGATCGCCGACACCGTCCACGGCTCGAAGTGAGAGCCACTGCGTCAAGAAGGCTTCGTCCATGCTCGGCCTCGATCATACACTGGGAGAGTCATAGAACGGCAGGGAGGGTGTTTGCGACCTCGCGCACAACCACCGGCTGATACGACACACCGCTACAACACGACGAGATCGTACTGCTCCAGATGCAACTGACTGTCCGGTGTCACGATGATTTTTGCCGTGCAGTCTCGTTCAAGAGATTCTACACTCTGGCGCTCTTCGTCCTGGAGGAGCTCGGCGACCGTCGGATGCGCTCCTACGATAATCCGTTGCTGATCCACAGACGGCTCGATCCGTCGGATCTCCCGAAAAATCTCATACGCGACGGTCGTGGGGGACTTCGTATACCCCCGACCGTCACAATACCGACAGGGCTCCGACAACGACCGCAAGAGATCCTCTCGCACACGCTCACGGGAAATCTCGATCAACCCAAGATCCGAGATCCGAGAGATCCTGGTCCGGGCCTTGTCCGAACCCATGGCGTCCACAAGCGCATGGTAGACCTTGTCCCGATTCTTTTCCCGCTCCATATCGATAAAATCGACGATAATGATCCCGCCGATACCACGCAGTTTGAGCTGATAGGCCACCTCTTTGGCTGCCTCCAGATTGTTCCGCAAGATCGTCTCCTCTTGATCTCGCTTTCCGACAAACCGCCCCGTATTGACGTCGATCACCGTCATCGCCTCTGTATGATCGATCACCAGATAGCCGCCCGACTTCAGCCAGACCTTTCGGCTTAAGGCTCGGACGATCTCCTGTTCCACACCGAGATGGTCAAACAACGGCTCGTCTTTGTCATAGAGTTGAATCCTCGATGTTTGCTCAGGAGAAAACCGCTGGACAAAGTTCCGAATGGCGTCGTACTCCTCTCGTGAATCGATCCAGAGCCGATCCACTTTCTTACTAAACAAGTCCCGGACGACACGAAAACTGAGACTCAAGTCCGAATGGAGCAAGGCCGGGGCCGGAAGCTGTTCCCGTTTGGTCAAAATGTCCTGCCATAGGACGTGCAAAAAATCGACGTCGGATTTCAGCTCATCTTCCTTGACCCCTTCGCTGACCGTTCGCACGATATACCCATACCCCGGCCGCCGCACCCGGCGCATGATGTCCTTCAACCTGGCCCGTTCCTCATCTCGTGGAATCCGCCGAGAGACGCCGATATGATCGACGTTCGGCATAAACACCAGATACCGCCCAGGCAGCGACACATAGGTCGTGACTCGAGACCCCTTCGTGCCGATCGGCCCCTTTGAGATCTGCACCATCAGTTCCTGCCCCTCGCTCAAAAGCTGCTCGATCGGCTTCGCACTTTGCCGCTTCGGCCTGAGCATGTCGGAATCTTTCTCGTCTTCTTCCGCTTCCACCAACAGGTCACCGGGCTCCGCCTCCACCAACAAGTCGGAGACGTGCATGAATGCAGCCTTCTCCAGCCCGATATCCACGAAGGCGGCCTGCATCCCCGGCAGGACCTTCGCAACCCGTCCTTTGTAAATATTGCCCACAAAATCTTTGTGCTTCGCGCGGTCTCCGAATAAATCCGTGACGACACCGCCATCAAGCACGGCCACACGAGTTTCTTCTCGCGCGAGCGTTATCGCAATTTCATTTCCCATATACACTCCTTTTGTTTCATTGCCCCTGGAGCTGGCGTCACGCAAGTGATGCGGGCAAGGACCCGGATCTGCACCTCATCCATACGCTCAGCTCCATTGGCTATCGAAACGCTATTATCTCACTGAACACTGAACCGCTGTGGTTCAGTCGTCCGACATGACTCAATAAAATAAACTTAACCGCTTACGTTTGACATTCAGTAGCAAGCCCAAGGCCGCCATGATCATAATCGTGGCGCTCCCGCCGTAGCTCACAAGCGGCAACGGGATACCGACGATCGGAAACATGCCCGCCGTCATCCCGATATTGACCACCACACAAAAACAGAGCATCGCCACGATGCCAGCGGCGAGCAACGCTCCCAGCTGATCTTTGGCTTTGGACGCAATTTCCAACGAGAGCCAGATCAACCCAACAAACAACGCCAACAACACCAGCACGCCCATGAATCCCCATTCCTCCGCGAACACGGCAAACACGAAGTCGGTATGCCCCTCCGGCAGGAATTTCAGCTGACTTTGGGTCCCGCCGTAGAGCCCCTTCCCCAACAGTTCTCCTGATCCGATGGCAATTCTCGATTGCAGCGCATGGTAGCCCTTCCCGCCTGGATCATAGTCTTGATCAACGAACGCCATAATGCGCTGTCGTTGGTAATCATGCAAGGACCCCCAGACCCCTTCCCAGGCGAAGGGAAACAGCATGATCGAGAAGAGCAAGATCACGCCTAAGGCTTGTGACCGAACTCCTACCATAAGTAACATCGCGGCATAGACTGCAACAAAGCTCAGTCCGCTGCCCAAATCCGGCTGTTTCAAGATGAGAAGAAGACCAGGCAACACCAACAGCCCCGGGACGATGACTCGCTGTAACCACCCCACTCTTGGCGCCTTCGAGTAGTAGTGGGCCAGTACCAAGACCAGGATGAGCTTTGCAAACTCCGACGGTTGGAAACTCAACGGACCCAAGGCGATCCATCGCTGAGCCCCCTTGCTCGTTCGCCCCTCGAACAAGACGACGACCAGCATCACCAAGATCACGGCATAGGCCGGATAGGCAAACCGCGCAAGGTGATGATAATCCGATGCCCACATGATGAGGAAGGCCGCCGCGCCGACCCCGATCCAGATGAGTTGCTTGAGATAGTACGGGGTCCCGACGCCACGCTGCCCGTACGTCACACTGTAAATCGAGAGGACGCCGATCCCGAGAATGGCGAGAATCAACGCCACGTAGCGAATGTCGAAACTATCGAGCTCCCGATGTTCAGTCAACCGATTGATCATGAGTCGTTTGAGAAACGCCCTGGCCCTTCCATAGTGGGACGATCCGAGGTGACCGTTGGAACCTGTGGGGCAAGTTTCATATAGGTTTCAATGACTTCCTTTGCGAGCGGCGCCGCCGCAGCCCCCCCGTGCCCCATATGCTCACCAATCACAGCCACAGCGATCTTGGGTGAATCGATGGGCGCAAAAGCCACAAACCATGCATGGTCTCTGAACTTTTTGGGAATACTTTCCTCAGGCCCAGTGCGGAGGGCCGCCACCTGCGCCGTGCCGGTTTTCCCTGCAATCGTCACCACTGAAGACTTTGCCCGCGTTGCCGTCCCCTTCGTCACGACATCGGCAAGCGCGTCTTTGATGAGACGAAAGGTTTCCGGCTTCACAGAGAGTTTCCCGCGTGGGACCGCCGGGATTTCCATCAAATTCCCGGTCGTTCGGTCCATCACCGCTTGGACCAGTCGAGGGCGGTAACTGACACCGTTATTGGCAACGGTGCCGACTAAACTCGCCATCTGCAATGGAGTCACCGTGACATAGCCTTGACCGATCGCGGCTGAAATGGTTTCGCCCGGTAACCATTGCTCGTTCTTGGCCTTCTGCTTCCACGCTGTCGACGGCATGATACCCGATCGCTCCGACGGCAACTCCACCCCGGTCGCCTTCCCAAGACCAAAGTCCTTACCGAATTCCGCCATCACATCGATCCCCATTCGTTGCCCGACCGTATAAAAGTACACGTCGCAGGAATGGACCAAGGCATTGTGGAGGTCAACGTACCCATGTCCACCAGCCTTCCAGTCATGGTAGAGCCGTTTCCCGAACTGGTAGCCTCCGTTACAGAAGACGGTGCTCGACGGTGACATGGTTTTCGTTTCCAACGCGGCAATGGCCATTGGAATCTTGAAGGTCGAGCCTGGCGGATACTGCCCCTGTGAGGCTCGATTGTTCAGCGGGCGCCCTTCATCTTGAACGATTTCCACCCACTGTTTCGCAGTGAGTTCTCGTGAGAGGACATTAGGATCGAAGCCTGGCCGACTGGCCATGGCCAGAATATCCCCGCTGGTCGGATCAAGCGCGACAATGGCTCCATGCTCTTCTCCGAGCAGGTCTTCGGCCACCTTCTGCAGTCGCGCATCAATGGTCAAATACAGATCATTGCCGGCCTGCGGCCTGTCGACCACCGTGGCCCTTTTCTCATGACCGAGCGCATCGACCTCCACATTCTTCTGCCCAGCGACGCCCCGCATGTGTCGATCGTAGGACTTTTCCACCCCGTACTGTCCCACGACACTGCCTTGATGGAGATCGAGAAATTCCGGCTTCTCCAGTTGCTCTCCAGAAATTTCTCCCACATAGCCCAGAATATGAGCGGCCGTCATACCACCGGGATAATTGCGCTGCGATTCCACCTGGATCATGACACCGGGCAGATCAAGTCGGTGCGATTCCACCAACGTCGCATCGCGCAGCGTCATGCGATCCTTGATCTTTCGTGGAAGGAGCTTACTCCCTTTGGCCGTCATTTTTTTTCGGACAAGAGCGGCGTCAAGCCCGAGGAGGTCGGTCAGCTGCTTGACCAACAGCTCCCGATCCTTCACGTCTTCCAATGTGACATAGAGGCTAAAGCTCGGCACGTTATTCGCCAGAAGCACCCCATGTCGGTCATAGATCAACCCGCGAGCCGGCTCCAGCAAAACCTGTCTGGTCCGATTGTTTTCAGATAAATCGCGATAATAGGGCCCTTCATGAATCTGCAGGTGCCAGAGTCGAAGCCCGAGCAGCGCAACAACCAGCAGAAGCCCCACACGGAGAATGACCAGCCGCCGATGAAGATCCCCAACCTCTGTTTCTGGATAATGAGCTGTCGCCACGTCACTGCCTACATCCGGGATTCCGACATCAACTGTTCAATATTGAACTGACTCCACATCAGCCAGTAGATCGCTCCCCCGATGACCGCATCAAGACAGGCTTGCGGCAACGCTACATTCCAGACCGCCCACCACAAATCTTGTTGAGGACTCAGCTTCAGGACAACCGGAGTCACAAGTCCGACCAGACACGACACCACCAGCAACCCCAACACGAGTACGAGAGGGCTCAGATACACCATTTGTCGTCCTGCAAGACCGGCAACGAATCCAAGCCCCCCCTTCAGCATAGCTCCGGTGAGCACATCCTGTGCAGAAAACAGGCTCAACGCCCATCCGACTGCCACCCCAACCAACAATCCATCAAGCTCTCCGCTGATAAGACCAATCAAGCACACCGCCACAACACCAAGATCCGGCTTCACGCCCCAGAGGGTGAGATGCGGCAGCAGCACGGATTGAACTGGGACGATCCCCACGATAATGACGCCGTACAGCAACGCTTTCATGGTTTATGCCTTGGCATGCTCAGTCGTTCTTTTTCTGTCGGTGCCAGAGAGGACTGGATGACGAGTACTTCTTCAATCCGGCTGGGATCAACCTCAGGAGTCAACTCCGCAGACTGAAACAGGGCTTCCTCTTCTTTATCAATTCGCGTGATAGTGCCGATCGCGAGTCCTCGCGGAAATCCCTCAACCAATCCCGACGTGACAACTCGATCACCTGGACGCGCACCCGACAACAGCGGAATATATTTCAGTCGTGCCTGACCCTGGGTCGTCCCTTCCACAATTCCCTCGTCTCTAGTGCGCTGGATCAGTCCCGCAATCGCATTATTCGGGTCCGTCACCAGCAGCACCACGGCGGTGGACGCCGTCGTTTTCACAATCCGGCCGACAACTCCTGCAGGAGTAATCACTCCCTGATCAGGCAGGACCCCGTCGGACGCCCCCTTATCGAGGATGATTGTCTTGTACCAATTGCCGGTATCACGACCGATGACTTGGGCCGCGATCAATGAGGGAAGAGCTTGCTTTTTGAACTCCAGCAGAGTCGCCAATCGCTCGGTGGCCGCGGCAGACTCACGCAGTTGAACATTCTGCTCTTTCAGCAGCTCCAACTCTCGCTTCAACTGCCGATTCTCTTCTTCCATCCCCTGGAGCGCGACGTAGCCGCCCCACACCCCAGCAATCCGATCATGAACCCCAGCCACGGCACTCAGCGGCCAACTGATGATCCATCCGAGCGGACCACCCACGCCCTGAAACACACTTTGGAGTTGACCTGGCAGAAGCAGAAAGCCGAGGATCAGGACGACGGCAAGAACGAGGGCCACACGCCTAGCATTAGACGTCACGCGTAAATTGACCATCCACATAGAGGGGATGGGACCTTATCGGAGGTTGTTCGCCTGAGACATGACCGATACTTTTCGGAGCAGATCCAGTTCGTCCAGAATCTTCCCGACTCCCAACACCACGGATGTCAGCGGGTCATCGACCGTAATGATCGGCAGATTCGTTTCTTCACGGAATCGCGTATCCATCCCCTTCAACAGAGAGCCTCCACCGGTGAGCACAATCCCACGATCGATGATATCGCCAGCCAGTTCTGGTGGGGTGTTTTCCAATGCAATCTTGATGGCATTGACAATGGTCCCAATCGGTTCGTGCAATGCTTCACGAATCTCGGCATCATCAATAACCAATGTGCGCGGAATCCCCGTAATCAAATCCCGTCCTTTGATCATCATGGTTTTCCGCTCTTCGAAGGGATAGGCGGACCCGATTTCAAACTTGATCCGCTCGGCCATGTGCTCGCCGATCAATAAATTGTACTTCTTCTTAATATAATTCATGATCGCTTCGTCCATCCGATCACCGGCGACCTTGACGGACTCGCTATAGACAATCCCGCCCAGCGAGATCACCGCGATGTCGGTCGTACCACCGCCCACATCGACGACCATGTTACCGGACGGCTCCGTGATCGGCAGCCCTGACCCAATCGCCGCGGCGACCGGCTCCTCGATGAGATAGACTTCCCGAGCACCGGCCAATTCCGCTGAGTCACGAACCGCCCGCTGCTCGACTTGGGTAATCCGAGAAGGGACACCAATAATGATCCGTGGGCGAACGAATGCACTACGGTTATGGGCTTTCCGGATGAAATGCTTCAGCATTTGTTCAGCCATCTCGAAGTCGGCGATCACACCCTCCTTCATCGGCCGAACCGCAACAATGTTCCCTGGAGTGCGACCGAGCATTTTCTTTGCCTCGGTGCCGACGGCGAGCACCTTTTCGCTCTTCTTCTCAACCGCGACCACGGAGGGTTCATTGAGGACGATCCCCTTCCCACGAACATAGACGAGGGTCGTTGCAGTCCCTAAGTCGATTGCTAGGTCATCGGAAAACCAACCGAACACATCTCCCGGGAACCCCACGGTAGCTCTCCCTTCATCTGAGCTGGCCCATTCAGAGTCCAGCTTGCGTGCGTGATCTCGATGGCACTTAATCCGGAACTGCCAGTTGACCAGCGTCTAATACGTGTGTCCGGGCCACTTCATCGCCCAGGCGGCGCCCCTGCTCATTCCCGATAATCAAAAAACTTTCGAATGCGACAATCGCCAGAGAGGCAAGCCATCCGATGTACGGGATCGCATAGGCAACCTGCGCACCGCCCAGTGGAAGATTCCGAATGATCGACTCTCGAAACCCGACAGTGCCCCGACCATCCACTCGCACAGTTTGCAAACCGACCAGCCGTTTGCCGATACTCTTCCCCCCTGCAAACCCATCGGCAATCAGGATGTACGTCAACCCGGAAAGAAAACCGACCGGAGGAGCAATTTCGCCGGCAGCGACGACAATGAACAGGTCAATCAACTTCGCGATGAACCGATTCAGCACATGGGCCTTCGGATAAATCCTTGAATCGAACGACGTCGAGCCTGGCCCCTCCCCTCCCAAGGGATCTCCTTCTAATTAGTGGCAAAGTATAACAAAATCGGCCAACTTGCACAAACAAAGAGCCATCTTTTTCTGAATATTTTTTCGTACCCTCCCGGAAGAGCTCGTGAACACCTCATGTATGAGATCTCCGCACACCTCAAGAGCTGGCCCTTGCCTTCCGCTCAGCCCATAAGTACACTGTTACCCTCACAAAAGCAAAGAGGGGTTTGTTGATGATTAAGACAATGCGAGAGGCATCACACAACTATCCGTGGCTGTTGAAGTCCATCATGGGAATCTTGGCCATAGCCTTCGTCATTACGATGGGATGGTGGGGATTCGGTGAACAGGCTGGTGGACCGGTCGCGAAGGTCGGTGAACAATCGGTTTCACTGGATGAGTTTAAACGCACCTACGAGAATATGCATCGGATCTACAAGGACAACGTCAAGACCGAGTTCAAAGACGAGGAGTTCAAGGACTTCGTCATGGGCCAACTCGTCGACAGCCGCGTGTGGATCATCGCCGCCCAAGAGATGGGTATCCGGGTGTCCGACGCCGACTTACGTGAATTGATCATGCAAACACCGGTCTTTCAGAAAAACGGGGCCTTCGACCCAGAACTCTATAAGCGCATCCTCGCCGCCAATCACCTCACCCCGGCGTCATTTGAGTCGATTCAGCACCAGGAAGTCTTGGCCAACAAAGCTCGCATGATCGTCCGAGATTCCGTTGCACTGACACCGGAGGAAATCGCCGAAGGGCAGTCGCTCATGACCAGACCCGCGGATGGGAACGACCCCACGAAGATGGCTGAGGCCAAACAACGGGTCCTGGATGACATGCTGCTGCAGAAGCAACAGCGTGCCCTCGTCTCATTTCAGCAGTCGATGAAGGCGAAGATCCCGATCACCATCCGGCGGGAGTTGCTATAAGCCTCTCTTGTTTTCCGATACATCCGCCGAACAGACTGCGGGCTCCCCCTTTCATCTACTCTTCGAGGGTCTCAGCGCGCATGAAGAAGATTTTTAAATAATAGGAGAGCGTGTTCGCACCGAGAGCGTCGAAGCATATCCGTCTAGAATTCCATCCCCTGCTAAAGGATCAGCATCGCGTCGCCATAGCTGTAGAAGCGATACCGTTCTTTGACCGCTTCTTCATAGGCCCTGCGAACAGGTTCGATTCCGGCGAAGGCTGAGACCAGCATGAGCAGTGTCGTTTTGGGCAGGTGAAAGTTCGTCATCATCGCATCGACGATCTTGAATTCAAATCCCGGTGTGATGAAGAGTCGGCTTTCGCCGGACAACGGCATCATCTCGCACTTTTCCTTCATAACCGTTTCAAGCGTCCGGACGACCGTCGTCCCTACCGCAACCACCCGCCCGCCAGCACATTTCGTCTTGACGATCGCCTTGGCCGTGTCTTCGCTGATGTGAAACACTTCTCCTCCCATTTGATGGTCCTCGATCTGCTCTGTCGTCACCGGCTTGAACGTTCCAGGCCCAACATGCAGGGTCACAGTGGCCACGTCGATGGCCGCCTGGCGTAACCGTTGAAACAGGTCCTCGGTAAAGTGCAGTCCCGCCGTCGGGGCGGCAATTGCGCCTTCACGTTTTGCAAATACCGTCTGATACCACCGATGATCCTCGGGAGTCGGTATGCGTTTGATATATGGGGGAAGCGGCATCACCCCTCGTTCATCAAATAGCTGTGTGACCGGCACCGGACTCTGCACCGCTATCTCTGTCCCTGTCGCATCACGTTTGACGATTGTCGCGTGGGATTGTTGATCAAATTCGATGACTTGCCCGACGCGAAATGTCCCCTTCACCATGATTTCCCATCGCCGATCACCCAGCTCCCTCACAAACAACACCTCAACCGGCGTTCCCGTCGACTTTTTGATTCCCGGCACCCGCGCAGCCATGACCTTGGTATCGTTCACAACAAGGAGGTCCCCTGGCTTCAGCAGACCCGGAAGATCCGCAACATGCTGATGCGCGAACTGCTTCCTCGCTCGATCAACAAGCAGTAACCGCGCACGATCGCGAGGGCTCACCGGCTGCAACGCAACCAGAGCAGGATCGAAGGGAAAATCGAATTCAGACAGGTACATTAGGAGGGAGGCATTGATGGAACAGGCCGTGAGTGCGTCAATGCAGCATCACCCAGTTCTGTCCCGGGATAGTAATAACTCAGGATGCTCGAAAACGAATAGCCTAACTCTGCCAATTCTTTTGCGCCCCACTGACAAAGGCCGACCGCATGACCGGCTCCGTAGCCGGAAAAGACAAGGTCCTGTTCGATCGACTGAACGCTAAATTGAGTGCTGGGAACAATCGTATATCCTACCGCTCTACGGAGATCTTCACCTCGTATCACCAACTCCCCATTCGAGTGCATAACTCGCAATGTCGCCACTCGTCCGGCACGGCTGTATGACTGCGGAGCGACATGGGAAATCGACCCCACTTGAAATCCCTGCTGCCGAAGATTCTTCTCGAGCGTCTCGATCTTCACCGATGCCCTCCACTGATAATAGGGAGACTCAATGTCGAACGGACACTCTACTCCCTTCAAATAGGGAAGGTCCTTTGACCACACGGTCATCGCATCCTCCGTCACACCAGCCGCCGTGGACGAAAATGCGGCGTAGATCGGCGCACCGTGGTGAGTCACCACGATCCCCCTGGTGGATTCCACTGCCGCGATCACTCGAGCATCGACCCCTTGGCGCCCACGATAGACCTGATCCTGAATGCCGGCTACCACGTCATACATTCGATTGGCATTCATCATACGCTGGTACAGCGCATAGGTCCTGGTCGCAACGGCCTGCACCTTCAGCATCTCCGGATGCCACGTTGAATTGACTTCGGCCGGCACCACACCTTTGACATATTCCTCCAAATCAACACGGTTGACGAGCAGGCGACTTTTCCCTCGCCGAACAAGCTGGACTATCCCGCTCACGTGGAGAGCGCCATTTTCGTCGCCGGTATGCACCATAGATCGCTTCCCGGCTCCATTCAGCCACATGGTGAGGTCATGGGTGCCTGCCCGTATCGTCAGTCGATCCGTCACCACCGGCTTTCCGTTGAGGATCAGTGCATGGCCACGTACTTTGATCTGCAGAGCAGCGTGATAAGACCAGGCCTGATTCTGTTCGTCCGTCACCCAAAGAGCCTGATCACTTGATATTTCCAGCTGTTGAACATCAGAAGCCAACAACACGCGAATCGACTGCGCCGCCTGAGCCTCAGGCACCATGCCCGACCCCAGACAGATTCCCAATCCCGCGGCACCGGCCCAGAGCCGTGCTGCTGTCATCTTCGGAAGAGCCATCCTAGAATATAGAATAGCAGACTCAGAAGAACACTGAGAATGATACTGGTGGCGATAGGAAAGTAGAAGCTGACATTCTCACGTTTGATAGAAATGTCACCAGGCAGTTTACCGAGCCAACTCAGGCTATCTCCAAAACCGGGAATCCGGTCCAGGGCGACTAGCAATACTCCCAGCGCAACGATCCCACACCCTATTCCAATGAGGACTTTCCCAAGGGTGGTCCATTCCGGTATCACTCGCGATCCCTCTGAACCATGGAATCTTTCAGCTCCGCAGTTGTATGACGTCGTGTCAGCTCTTTATCAAGCACTCTGCAATCTGAATCGCATTAAGCGCCGCGCCCTTGCGAAGATTGTCGGATACCACCCAGAGGTTGAGACCGTTGCTGATCGATTCGTCCTCCCGCACTCGGCCAATGTACACCTCATCCTTCCCCGTCGCATCGAGCGGCATGGGATAGAGTTTCTTTGCCGGATCATCGTAGACCAGCACGCCAGGCATCGCCGCGAGCGCCGCACGTGCCTCATTCGCGTTCAATGGACGCTCCAATTCGATATTGATTGCTTCGGAATGACACCGCAGCACCGGCACACGTACGGTTGTGGCAGTCACCCTCAAGTTCGGCGCACCAAGGATCTTCCGAGTCTCTTTCGCAATTTTGACCTCTTCTGAACAATCGCCCCCCTCGTTGAATGAGCCGATGTGCGGCAAAAGATTAAAGGCGATTTGGTAGGGATAGACCTTGGTTGTGATGTCACGAAACGCCAAGAGATCCTTTGTCTGGTCCATCAACTCATCCATGGCCGCCGACCCGGTTCCCGATACGGATTGGAAGGTCGTCACCACCACGCGTTTGACCCCTACCGCATCGTGAAGCGGCTTAAGCGCCATAACCAACGGGGTGGTCGTACAGTTCGGAATAGACACGATACCCCGCGGCATGTCCCGCAATGCCGCCGCGTTGACCTCCGGAACCACCAGCGGGACCTGTTCATCCATACGAAATACGGCGCTATCATCGATGACGGCAATCCCGGCGGCGCCCAATCGCTGCCCATAGTCCTTGCTGATCGCATCCGTCGCGGAGATAAAGGCCAGATCGACGCCATCGAACGACGAGGACTCCGTCAGTTCCTCAACTGTCCACTCCTTACCTTGGCACGCCATGATCTCGCCCACAGATCGCTTGGAGGCAAACAGTCTCAGACTTGCCAGCGGGAACTGCCGTTCCTCCAATATTTCTAAGGTCTCCTGGCCAACCGCGCCGGTTGCGCCAAGGATGGCCACTGTATACCCTTGTTTCTTCTTCAGCATGCAGCGTCTACTCCAATGTCAATGCGCGAATACGATGATTGAACGTGTCCGCCACCAGCAGCGTTCCGTCGCGATCGGCAACGATACCGAATGGGTAACATACAC
>CABVSA010000082.1 GCA_902500805.1 uncultured Nitrospira sp.
TGACCGAACGAGCGCACGTAGAGCAGGACCTGCCAGGCTTCCTCTTCGGTCAGAATCAGCGGGATAAATGGCGCCATCGCTGTGCCTTTGCTGCCGTTCTTCAAGATCCAGAGAAGCTCACCATCGGTTCTAGCCGTCTGCCATTCCTTGTCGGTGAAATTTCGAGGCAACGGACCTTTGAGCGTTCCCGGCTCAATGTCCGCTCCTAGTCCCTTGCCGTCTCTTCCATGGCAGGTGGCACAGAACGCTTTGCCCTCAAACAGCCTTTTCCCTTTGTCGATCGTCTCCTCGGTAGCCGGTAGCGGATTCTTCCATGTCCTTACCTGTTGGAGCTGGTCCACGGGCACTCGGGGTTTCAGGATTGCTTCATCAGCCCCCAAGGCGGACATCGCTGGCGAGCCTAGGACCAATAGTAGCGCGAGCAGTAGATACGCATTCATGTCGATTTCTCTCGTTGTATCATCTGGCAGGATCATCGACTCAACGACAGGGGTCGGCCTGATCCTCCGTGGACGGGGCCGACCCGCTGCAGATGACGAGTCTATTTCTCTGAATATCCAGGGAATTTGTGTCCCAAGGACTGCGGGAAACTCACCGTTCCATCAGGGAACTCCTGGCCATGCTGCCACAGTTGGTACACGATACCGTCTGTTCCTGCAGCTATTTCTACGACCTTGGCGGCCTGGTCAGCAGGCATATCCAGCACTTGAACTCGTCCGGTTGCGACCTCCACTTTATGGTCGTGGAAATGCCGATGCCATTGAATGGCCGGGAGCTTGCGTGTGAGGTCCTTGGCGATGAAGTACTCGACCGCGACGAGCGGAGCCTTTGGATCGGTGGATTCGAAGAGCAGACATTGGAGAATCTTATCGGAAATACCCTTGCAGTAATGATGGAACGGGCCGCCTGGAGTTCCATCTGCCATCATATGAGGCGCCTGAACATGAATGTCGTATCCGACTGCCGGACCGGCTGGTTCCCCGCTCACGGCTTTTTGCGTGGCAAGGCTACTACATCCGATGGCAACCAGTGCAAATGCCGCTAAAAGTCCTTGTCTCATTGGAATACCTCCTCCTCAGTTTGAGCAGCCCTCTCCTAGCCCATCTAGGCAAAGAACAATCTCAGTATTCGATAGGGTATTAGATAGCATATGACTGAAAAGGATTCGAAGAACTTCAAGAAAAAAGAGCTGCCAAACGTGTGGGAAGGGTTGGTGCGAATTACGATGGTAAGACCGGAGAAGAAGGCGAGTTCGCTTTGGTCGGAGTAATGAGTTGTTGGGCTTGAGACGGAATCTTTCCCTGGGCATCCATCATCTCAAACATTAAACAGCACTTCAGTCTCCCGCAGACGCCGAGCAGGCGTGGATCATCGATCGGTAGGTCCATTTTCTTGGCCTGCTTCGCTGTGACCGGTTTCACGTCGGTGAGAAATGATGCGCAACATAAAACCAGGCCACAGGTATCGATTCCACCCAGCCGCCGAGCTTCCTCACGGACCCCGACCTGGCGCATTTCAATTCGACATCCAAACCGCCGTGCGAGGTCACGCACGAGCTCTCGAAAATCGATGCGCTCATCCGCCGTATAGACAAAGGTGAGCTGTCGGCGGTCCATGGCTCCATAGACCTCGACCAGTTTAAGGCGGACCTTGAGATCGGCAGCTTTTGCTTTGCAATAGCTGGCAGCTTCATCCGAGAGGCGCTCCAGTCGAGCAATCAACTCGGCCTCCTCAGAGTCCGGCTTGCGCAAGATGGATTTCATGGCTCGCATAGGGGGAGTAAACGGGGCTGAGTAGGGCGTCGTGTAGACGATGCCGTAGGTCACCTCACCGTCGGCCTCGAGTAAGACGGGGTCACCGTACGAGAAGGGCAGCCCATTTGATCCCAACTTTTTGACTTCGCCACGGTTCCGAATCTTGACGCCAACAAGGGAGACCCATGTCGGCCAGGGAGTTAACACATCATAGTCCACAGGGGATTCCATACGTCGATCATACACAATTGCCGTGCGTGGTGGAAAGGGTCGACGCTGTGGAGGGGATAAAAGTTCCAATAGCGGTGTTTCTTCGTGTGATATTACAACATATTAATATTATAGAAGAAATAGGCCAACACTCGAGCTATCTGCTTGTGGTAGGCTAATTTACCAGAGAGAAGAAGAGGGAGTGGACCATGGGGACCATGTTGAAAGAGCGAAAGACGATGCTCCGAATTCCTAATCAGGTTGTCTTGCCGTTTGGCTATCGCATCTCAGTTCGGCAGCTATCCGATGCCGAGATGGACAAACGTGATCCCAATGCCGACGGGATTTGGGATGATGACACGAAAACCATTTATGTACGAAAACGGCTTCCCGTGACCCGCAGACGGTATATCCTTGCTCACGAGCTCGGTCATGCGTGGTTGGACTGGCAACATCGGTATATGGACGATGGAAAGGCCAGTATTTAAGACGCCCTCCGATCACTCTTCCGCCAGACGCAGAATGTGTTTCCATTCGCCTGAGGTGACCGGCTGAACTGAGAGCCGAGAGCCTTTTTTCAATAGGACCATCCCTTTGAGCTGAGGGTCTTTCCGCAAGTCGTCCAATGTCAACGGCTTCGAGAATGTTCTGACATATTTGATGTCGACCATGTCCCACCTTGGTTCGGTAGGCTTGCTTGCCGGGTCGTAGTGCTTGTCCTTCTTATCGAATTGTGTTGAATCCGGATAGGCGGTCCTGACGACTGCTGCAATGCCGACGATCGCCGGGGGCTCAGCGTTACTATGGTAAAACAGAACGTGATCACCGACCGCCATTGTGCGCATAAAATTGCGAGCTTGATAATTACGCACCCCATCCCAACAGGTTCTCTGGCCGGAGGCTTGTGCGAGGTCGTCGATCGAGAACGTCGTGGGCTCGGATTTCATCAACCAATACCTTTTAGGAACCATTCCTATCGCTCCCTTCACACGATCCTCTACATGAGTGTGTTCAATCTGGTGGTGTACTAGACCTGAACTACGGACAGACATCCGTGCCCTGTAGGCTCAATGCCCTTCTCCTGAATTAGTATCGATAAAATCGATCAGGGCACGATAGGTCAGCTCCCTCACGATCGCCTTTCTCGGACTTTGGCCGTCAAGATTGGCCTCCAGCCAGACACGGTCCGAGATTGGCGAGAGGCCCTCGTTACAGAGATTCCACACGTCGTGGAGAAAGCCATCAGGCAATCCGACTTGGACGCCTTCCGATTCAATACGGTCGTCCAGCAGGGCCAAGAGATCAGAAATGGCCTGGTCAGGCCGGTACGGTGTAGTCGTAAAGCCAAACTGTTCTTGTGAGCGTGCTTCTTGAGCCGCCTGGTCGACGAGATCCTGCATGTATTCTTTGAGTAGTCCGATGACATGACCGGAGAAATGTTTCGGCGATCCCATGCGCCATTATCGAGCTTCTGCGAAGAAGGAGCAAGCTGATGGACTAGAATCGTGGGGTGAGCGAAGTCTGAGCTGAGCAGGATAACTTCGTTTGGGGCCGGAAGAAGCGAGTGGTGGTTGGGCGGGGGTACACCTCGCTGCCTCGATATGAGCGACGATCTCTCATTGGCTATCTCATGGACGGCAGGGTCAGTGTACCCGCGCATTGTAAACTGTACTCCTTTTCGTCAGACCCGCAAGACCCAAAGATGGCCTTATATGGAAGTCCATTTGGGGTACGATGATTGAACCGGTAGGATCTGCTGTGCGTGACGGGAAAGATCCACTGGTTTTAGAAAGAAGTCTTATGCGCACGATGGCTTGATGGACGGCTGACTTCGAGCTCTTGATTCGTCGGACAGACGCATATTACTGTTTATGCCGAGGTAAGCGGAGGAGTGGATCTTCTTTCACAGCGGTTGCATCGATGAATTCCCAGCGCAATGAGCGATTCGAGATTTCTCTAAACACATCTGCCGGCCAAATTACCACGGCCGTTGATGTGCCCACCGGGTTCGTTCCTGTTACGTCTATTGTGCCTCTCATGAGACGTTTAGGCGAGGAGGCCCAAGCCCTGGAAGTTGCACGGATGGGTGAGGAGGGGCGGGTACCGTCGTGCCAAAAAGGCTGTGCAGCTTGCTGTCGAATGTTGGTTCCCCTGTCCGCACCGGAAGCGTTTTCGGTACGAACGTGGGTTCGTTCCCGCCCTGTCGAACAACAGTCTAGGATCATGGCCCGCTTTGCTGAGACAAAAGTGCGCTTGCTCTCCACCGGGATTTGGCAACAACTCTCGGAGCTGTCCGAGGCTTCTGTTCCTTGCAGCGACGAAATCGCAGATGAAGTGAACCATCGGTATTACGCGCTGCGGCTGGCCTGTCCATTTTTGGAAGAAGAAGTCTGCACCATCTATGATGAGCGCCCCGCTGCCTGTCGTGAATTGTTGGTGACGTCTCCTGCCGACCGTTGTGAGAATCTTCTCGCGAACCCAGTGGACACCATTTCCATACCACTGCGGATCAGCACGGTTCTGGGATTGTTGTGGCAAGACTTGACCAACACCTCAACACGGTTGATTCCACTTCCGCTGGCTCTGGATTGGGCAGAGGTACATGCAGGATCGACCGATCGAATGTGGAAGGGGACTCAGCTTTTCGACCAAGCATTGGATAAGGTCTGGCGATTCTTGAGCCAGTCATTTTCGGATGACGGGAGGACCGCTGGCAGTTGATCGTCGTAAGACAGAGGGTTGCCGGGGGAGAGGAGAAACGGAATGCAGAAGCCTGTTGTCGTGTGTTTAGACCTGGAAGGTGTGCTCGTTCCTGAGATCTGGATCAATGTTGCGCTTAAGACAGGGATTGAGGAGTTGAGGATTACCACCCGGGAGATGCCGGATTATGACCAACTGATGAAGCAACGGTTGGCCATACTCGATCGGCATGAATTGACAATCCACGACATACAAGAGGAAATCGCCAAGATGGGTCCGTTAGACGGGGCAATGGATTTTCTGGTCTGGCTGCGTGAACGGGGCCAGGTGATTATTTTATCCGACACCTTTTATCAATTCGCCCAACCCCTGATGCGACAGCTTGGGTTTCCCACTCTCTTCTGCAATCAACTGGAAATCAACCCTACTGGCCGAATCGTGAACTACCACATGCGGATGCAGAATCCTAAGAAGCACGCAGTTGCCTCTCTGAAGGCTTTGAATTTCTTTACCATAGCTGCGGGGGATTCATACAACGATCTTGGGATGTTAGGTGAAGCGGACAAAGGGTTTTTCTACAGGCCGCCGGACCACTTGCCGAAGGAGTTCCCGTCGTTTCCAGTAACGCAAACCTACGGAGAACTGCAGGAGTGGTTTCTCAAGGTGGCGGGGTGCTCAGCGTGAGGAACGAGGCAGTAAACAGGCCTGAATCTTGATCACAGGCCCTTCCCATTTCCCATCTCGCAGCGACGAGTTCACAAAAACCCGCGACACACTTCGGGAGGTTTGCTTATGCTACGGATCTTCTGGCTACTTCCTCAGAAGTTGATCCAAAGCTGCGCGTAGGCCCAGTCCTGGCCAACAGCACGGCGTCCCAAGTTATGGGAAATATAGGGACCGGGAAACAGATGGCCATAGCCGCCTTGAAAAGCGACCATGCCGTTCATGAAGAAGTGAGTCCAGACGAAGCTTACTTCGTCACCGATATGGGTCACGGTGTTATCAGGTCGTGAGAACACATAGACACCCTGGCTTGCGCGATACCAGTTATCCTTGGCGTTGGCAAGATGCAGGTTGGTGTACCACAGTTCGATATGGTCGTCTGGAGTCAGGCGCGCTTGGAAGTTACCCGAGAAACTCATCATGTTTTTCCACGCCATGACATCCATGTATCCCATATGAATATGATTCGTGGGGAAGAAGTTTTCAAACGTGTTGGCTGTTTTGCAATCGCCATAGGCACCATTTAACGTGCAATTGGCACGGCCGTCGCCGGATGCATAGTCAAAATTGAAGGCAATGCGAGGCTTGCCTGGCAAATTGAATGCCGTGTATCCGATCCAGTTTCTGGTTGCCCAGGCGTTGATGTGCAAACACTTTCCCTCCCCACCAGGATCGCCGCATAGGCTGCTGGCACTGGCAGCGGTGTCGCCCATCTGTCCGAACTGGTAGACGACTTCACTGGAGGCATCGAAGGAGCCCTTTTTCATGGCCACGCGGGTGCCTAAGGTATGGCGTGTCTGATTGCCGTGTTTTGGGGTGCCGAGCCCTTGTGCAGAGATATCTCCGCCACCGAGATTATTTTTGTAATAGACGTAGAATGGTTCAATGAGGAAACCAGGAACGGCCTTAATCTGGTTATAGAGAATAAATAGATCTGCATCTCCTGCAGCATTTTTGGCCTGGCCTGTTCCTACGATGTTTGGATTTCCACTTCCAAGTGGGGCACCTTGAAGGAGATCCGTTTCTGCCGTCCTGAACCAGCCAGCATGGGTATCCATAATACTGTGGCTGTACTGCACCATTACCCCATCAAAGGAGAAGCCTGTGTTGGCCCAATCGAAGTGTCCGAAGAGGCTTTGATCACCGAAGACAATGTACTGCCGGCCGGCCTTCAATCCGAGGCCCTGTATGCCGGCAAGGTTTCGGATCAACATGTAACCGGCTCGTATACCAAGTGAACAAACGGGTCTGCCCCCTGTGCTGGGTGTTGAGCCGCAGGTATGAATAATAGGGTCCCCATTACCGCCCCCACCTCCAGCTCCGACTGGCGATCCGTTTCCTCCCCAGGTACGGGAATCAATGAACTCAAGGTAAAAGTTGACATCCGGGGAGAGATCGTACCCGATTCCCAAACGAGTCATCTGCTGGACGAACTGATCGTTGTCGGTGCCAGTTATTGGACTAAGGGCAGTTGCGGTTAGGGTGTTGCAATTACCACCGGCGCCGATTCCACCCCCGAAGCAGACGTTGTTACGGAATTCAGGACGTACGCGAAGGTCTGCGCGCATCCAGAGGTTCTTGAGATTGAAATTACGACCGATCTTTGGATCGAACGGCTCATAGGCCTCTTTTTGGGGAATGCCCCGGCCGATGACAATGGGGTTCGTAATTTTTTCTCCCTCTGGGAGTTGGAAGGCTGCTTGTGCTGTGGAATGACCTGCGATGAGATTGGTCACCATCATTAGGAATGGGACAAAAAGTATCTTCCCATGTCGAGGCTTCTTTAGTTTTCCCATGCCATGCAGTTTGTCCATCGTGTCGTTAGACAGGCAGATACCGTCTGGTGCTCTCATCGTCAGGTGGATTTGGTTGCGGTCTCAAAAGCCCAAGGGAGTTGCATACGAACCCGAGGGGGGAGAACAGCTGGGCCAGGGTGTCCAACCATCGTCATGAAGATCTTGATGAGTGCGAATCTACGAGATGTCGGTGTGGCGACTGCCTTTCTCCTTTATGTGGGTGATCAGGGGGAGTGTGATCCTATATTGGTGTCATGCAGGACCAGACTTAGGCAATGATGATGGACCCGCCTCTCCCGCCTTGGGTTCTGCTGTGAGTTCGTCTTCGGCTTCTTTGAGAGAGGCTTGAAGGTCTTGCTCTACCATTTTGACTTCCTGCTGTATCATGTTGAGTTCCGGCTCGACGGATTTGCGAAGGTCATCAGCCGTATCTTTAAAGCCCTTGATGGCTTTACCAACTTGGCGGCCGACTTCCGGCAGTTCTTTGGGTCCAAATAGGAGAAAGGCGATGATCAAAATGATGAGGATCTCGCCTGCGCCCAGTCCAAACATGATTGGCTATTGCGATTATCGTCTGACGGCGCCCCGTCATTTATTCATCCACCGGGGGTGGGCTGTTAGCCTTGTTTCACCTGACTGGGTTGGGTGGTCGCATTACTGGGTGCTGGAGTAGGTCCAGTGTGATTACCGACCTGAGCGGCAGAGCTAACCTGAGGCTCACCCTGTGAAGGCTGTTCCCCTGGTGTGATATCAATTGCGTCGGCTTCATGAACCGATTTCTTAAAACCCTTGATGGCTTTGCCGAGGCCTTCCCCCAATTGGGGCAGCTTTCCTGCACCGAAGATGATCAGCACAATAATCAGGATCAGGAGTAGTTCCATCCAACCAAATGAACCGAACATGATGCCCTCTGACCAATAAAGACCACTGTGTCTGTCGATGACATGACGGAGTGGTACGATTGCGCACCTGAACTCCCCGAGGCTATCTGAAGATTCAGGGACAAGTCAAGAAGCACGGCTTCATTTATGAGGGTGGGAAGGGTTGGATGATACCGCCACCAAGAACGTCGTCTCCACTGTAGAACACTGCCGATTGTCCGGGGCTTAGCCCTCGTTGCGGTTGGTGGAACTGGACATGTAGGGCTGATGAGTCTAGCGCTGTGAGTGTCGCGAGGGTAGGAGGCGTTGCATAACGAACCTTCACGTGAACGTCGGCGCTGTGGGCGGGGAAATTGGGAGCAAACATATTCAGGTCAGCGACGGTGCATTCTGAGTGAAGTCGTTCGCCGGGTCCGAGCACCACTGTATTGGTTAGAGGCTGAACCTGATGAACGTAGAGGCGCTGGCCTGTGGCGATACCGAGGCCTCGACGCTGGCCGGGTGTATAGAATGCAATACCGTCATGTTGCCCGAGGGGACGACCCTCCTGGTCAGTAAACAATCCTTGTTTCCGGGAATGTGGCGCTTCTTGCTCGAGAAAGGTTCGATAATCACCCTGGCTCACGAAGCAGATCTCCTGGCTTTCCTTGAGTTCCTCGACGGGCAGGCTCAGTGCCTCGGCTTCTTTCCAGACAGCGGCCTTCTCCAGCCCTCCTAATGGAAAGAGGAGGCGAGGCAGCCATTCAGCTCGGAGACGATAGAGAAAATATGTTTGATCTTTTCGTAGATCGGCGGACCGTGAGAGGACGGAGAATCCTCGGTGGGCATGCAATCGCGCATAATGCCCGGTTGCCACATAGTCGACTTTGCGTTGTAGCGCGAGGTCAACGAGGGTATGAATCTTCACCCGTTCATTACAACGCACGCAGGGATTGGGTGTCGTGCCGGTGGTATAGCCTTGGATGAAGTCGTCAATGACGGCGTGACGAAAGGTGTGTCGGGTATCAACGACTTCGTGCGGGATGTCGAGAAGCTTCGCGACATGCCGTGCAATCCCAACCTTGCAACAGCCTCGTTCTTGCCACTTCTTTGATGTGACGACGGAGTCGTCTTCATGTTCCCACACCTGAAGAGTGATACCATGGACGTCATAGCCTTGCCGGACGAGTAATGCTGCGGCGACGGAGCTATCAACTCCACCGCTCATGCCTAGTAGGACAGATTTCCGAGTCATAGGAACGGTATTGTACCGAGTGTCTAGGGGAAAGGGCTAGCCACTTAATCGGGGAGTGCTTCTATTCCAATTTGCTCCCTGGTGAGGTGACTGTCTCCGTTGGGCATCGTCCGGTTGTTGATAACATGCAGGGCCATGTGACTGCCGAACAGTGAAACGTGAAAGAAGACAGGAAGAACGTATGTGGTTCCTCCTCACGAACGAGGTACGATGATTCATGACATGTGTAGCCCAAGCAGGTTCGTTACGAAGCGGTTGAATAATGTCGGCTAGAGGCTGGTGGAACGAGTTTTCCCCCGGTAGATAGTGGCGTCATGAGCGTTTTTGGATGCGGAGTGCTCTTCCACCCATTTATGGGCCCCCATATCGCACATGCCATGAAAGTGAGCGCCATCTTCGATAGAAATACCCGGTGTACGGATATCGCCAATGAGGATGCCTGGTTTTTGTATTTGAATTTTTGCCGTTGCTGAGATGGTGGCGTTGACTTTTCCACTGGTGATAAGGACCCCGGCCGAGATTACCCCTTTCACGATGGCTTGCTCCCCGATGATGAGAGTCCCGCTGGTGGTGATCTCCCCTTCCACTCGACCGTCAATTCGTATGGTTCCGTCAAAGTTCAGAATGCCACGAAAATCGACTCCCTTACTGAGAAAAGTAAAGTTGTCGTTGGGAGGGGTGTCGGTTGCCTGTTTTTCTCCGATGGCCCACATGCGTGCTCTCTGCTCCTTGTGACAAGACCGGGGTCAAGGGAGTGGTGAACGTGGTACATGGGCCAGGAAGCGTTGACCTGGTTGCCGCGTATCCCTCGCTCACCGCTCCGACACTATATTCCGCTAGACGGTCAGCCGGCGAACGGGTGGCTCGGTACCGGTCCCAAGAGAATGAAGTGGTAGATCTTTGTGAACGGGACGGGCTTGTTGTTCCATCTCTAACGTTCCGTTGAATAAGACGCCCTCTTCCATGGAAAGCATTGGAGTGGTGACTCCACCGTTGATCACCGCAGGCGCTCGTAATTTCATCTTTTCTCGTGCCGTGATATCGCCGGTGATCTTGCCCTTACAGACGATAGTTCCGGCCGTGACTTTGGCATTCAGAACCGCATCTTCGCCAACGAGTAAGATGCCGTCTGTATGAATTTCCCCCTCTAGAGTTCCGTCAATACGCACGGTTCCGTTATACGAGATGGTTCCCTTGAACACGACTCCTTTACCGACGAATGCGCTGACGTCATGCCCGGTGTCAGGCCGTGGCGTATCGAGCGCCGAGCTCATGGCATCTAAGTCGTTATCATCCGTGCGTCTACCATCTTGCTTATCTTTCCACATACGATCTCCTCCTCTCACAATGTGGCTGGCCCCCTGACAGAACAAACGGTGCGGTGCCGTTATGTTCCATATCGGTTGGTTTGGGGGAGATATTTAGTGGGTGAGCAGGGGTGGGTGAAATATTGAGGTTTAGGAGGGGGAGAAAGGCTCGGGCTGAGTATTAACCCAAGAGGGCTTCGACAACCCCATCTAGTTCCTCGGACGAGAAGTAGTTGATCACGAGTTTCCCGCCCTGACCGCGGGGGTGGAGGGTGACTTTGGTGCCAAGACGCTTTTGTAATCTGTCTTCAAGATCTCTCCATTGTGTGGTTCGAGGGGGCCGCGCGAGGGGCTGTTTCGCGATGATGGATTGATCGACCAGCTTCTCTGTTTGCCGAACTGACAAATTTCCAGCTGTCACCAGTTTTGCAATCCGGAGCTGCGCTTCTGGGGTGGAGAGGCTGAGAAGGGCTTTGGCATGACCGGTGGAAAGAGTTCCTCCTTCCACAAGTCCTTGGAGATCGAGGGGGAGATGGGTTAAACGGATAAAGTTGGCCACTGAAGACCGATCCCGGCCTACCTTGGCGGCGACGGCTTCTTGGGTCAGACCGAATTCTTTCATCATTCGTGAATAGGCGCGAGCGGTCTCCATCGGGTTTAAATCTTCACGTTGGAGATTTTCGACCAGAGCAAGGAGTAAGGCTTCCTGATCCGTACAATTCTTGAGTACGGCGGGAATGACGGTAAGTCCGGCCTCTTTGGAGGCCCGCCAGCGTCGTTCTCCAGCAATTAACTCATAGACGCCATCGCCCTTCCGGCGGACCATAATGGGCTGAATAACGCCGCTCTCCTTGATGGATGCCGTCAGTTCAGTAAGCTCTTGCTGAAGGAATGTCTGCCGCGGTTGATATCGATTCGGCACAATCTGGTCGATCGGAATCCGTTGGACATCGGCCGAGTCTTCAGCTCTGCCCAGCCTGGCTGGGGGCAATAGCGCGTCGAGCCCTTTACCGAGAGCCTTTTTCTCCATGCGCAATAAACTCCTTAGCTAATGATACGTAAGACTGTGACCCGGAGGATGCCATGTTATAGAGGATTCCCGGCCGACCGTAACTGGGTGCTTCTGCAAGTGCAACATTGCGAGGGATCACGGACTGGTATACCTTATGCGAAAAATGAGACCGTACTTGGTCTGCCACCTGCCGAGAAAGACTGATTCGCGAATCAAACATCGTGAGGGCGATACCCTCAATCTCTAGACCAGGATTGTACGATTGACGGACAAGCTCGATACTTCCGACGAGTCTGGTCAGGCCTTCCATCGCGTAGTATTCGCATTGAACAGGTATGAGCACAGAATTGGCTGCTGTGAGGGCATTAATGGTCAGAATACCAAGTGCTGGTGGGCAATCAAGAATGATAAAATCGTATTGGTCTCGTATTTCAGCAATCAGTGATCGAAGATGACCTTCACGACCATCGAGATTTGCGAGTTCCACCTCAGCACCCGCGAGATCGGCATTAGCCGGTAAGATATTGAGCCCAGAAATTGTTGTTTCTATTATTGATTCGTGAATAGTGCTGTTTTTGACGAGGCAGCTGTAGGTGCTCCCTTTTAACGTTCTCTGGTCTATGCCAAGGCCACTTGTTGCATTTCCTTGTGGATCTATATCAATCAACAATACAGTTTTTCCTTCAAGGGCAACCGCTGTTGAAAGATTAATGGCAGTGGTCGTCTTTCCTACCCCGCCTTTCTGATTAGCAACCGCTATAACTCTTCCCACGAAAAGACTCCTAAGCCAAATTTATGTTCCACGTGGAACAACGTGAGAGGACAACTCGCCACGATACGAAAATATAGTGATCGTTCGAGACCCATGGGCATAGGGCAATTCGAACGTATAGTCGCCTACAAAATTCCAATCGTCGGGTAACAATGTTCTATCAAACGGCCTAGCCGAGTAAATAATCGCCTTACCGCCTTCAATCAGTAAGTTCTGTGCATTCTGAAAAATTAGTGACGGGTTGAGCGCTCGAGTTGTCAGATAATCATACGGCCTTGTGACAGAACCTGTGCTATTGAATCGCTCAATGGTTCCTTGAAAAACGCTCACGCATTTCAACTGTAAAAGGCCAACTATAAAATGCAGGAAGGCTGATTTCTTGTGGGCTGGTTCAACCAGTGTTATGGAAAGATCTGGTCTAACGATTTTTAATGGAATACCTGGAAAGCCTGCTCCAGTACCAATATCGAGAATGTGAGCCTTAGTTCCAATCTCTACAGCTTTCAGCGCAGCGAGAGAGTCTATGAAATGCTTGACGACCACTTCATCGTCTTTCGTGATCGCAGTGAGATTGAACGATTGATTCCAAATATTCAACTGATTCAGGTAGAGAAGGAATTGCCGCGCTTGATCTGGTTCAATCTCGACGCCAATTTCACTTGAGCTTTCATGGAGTAGGTGTTCGAGGGTCCCATGTTGTTCCACGTGGAACAATTACGCTGATACCGAGAGGAGGTCAATAGAAAAGGTGTCTATTGAGAATTTTCATGAAGTTGATCGTTGTAATGGTGACTTTGCCGCCTTCCTTTTTCAATTGCCACGAGAAGTAGAGAAATAGCGGCTGGGGTGACTCCAGAAATTCGTGATGCCTGACCGACGGTCTCCGGTCTGACGCGATTAAACTTTTCACGGACTTCATGCGAAAATCCGGAGACCATGTCGTAATCAAATGAAATGGGTATCAATTTTTTCTCAAGTTTCTTAAACTTTTCAACTTGCCGCACTTGCCTCTGTATATATCCCTCATATTTGATTTGAAGCTCAACTTCCTCGGCAATGTCGTCATCAACTGGTTGTAGGTCAAAAATATTCATAAGCTCATGATAACGAGCTTCTTGCCTGCGAAGTAGCTGGGCCATGGATTGGACCGAAGAGGCAGTTTCAAGGTAGGTACCCCTCGTCCGAAAGCTAATCTGTTCTGTAAATTGAGGTCTCGAACTCTGGAGGTTTGAAATCTCTGACTCGATCATTTCCCTCTTGCGAAGCAATTTATGATATTCGGCTTGTGAGATAAGACCGACACCGTATCCGATCTCCATCAGGCGAAGATCGGCATTCCCATGTCGGAGTAGCAATCGATATTCAGCTCTCGAAGTGAACATCCGGTATGGCTCATAGGCATCTTTAGTGATGAGATCATCGACGAGTACGCCGATGTAGGCCTGAGAGCGATCTAAAACAAATGGCGGACGTTCTCGGATTTTGAGAACAGCATTGATCCCAGCTACCAAACCTTGTGCAGCTGCCTCTTCATATCCGGACGTTCCATTGATCTGACCTGCGTGATAAAGCCCTGTCACCAATTTGGTTTCAAGCGTTCGGTACAGTTGCCGAGGAGGAAAATAGTCATACTCTATCGCATAACCAGGCTTAAGTATTTTCGCGTGCTCTAACCCGGGGATTGTTTTGAGGATTGCGGCTTGCACATCGACGGGCAGGCTTGTTGAGATCCCGTTTGGATAGAATTCGTTGGAGTCTAGGCCTTCCGGCTCGATGAAAATCTGGTGCCGTTCTTTATCGGCAAAACGAACCACCTTGTCCTCGATGGAGGGGCAATAGCGAGGGCCGGTGGATTCAATCATGCCACTGTACAGGGGAGACCGATCCAAGTTTTGTCGAATCAGATCGTGTGTTGCCTGCCCCGTATACGTCAAATGGCAAAGAATCTGCCTGGTGGTAATGGACTGTGTGCGATAGGAAAATGGAGGAGGGGGTGTATCGCCGGGTTGGGGAACCATTACTGAGAAGTCGATGGTCTCCTTATCCAAGCGGGGAGGTGTTCCAGTCTTCAGTCGGCCCACCTCGAATCCTAAATCTCGCATGCAATCAGAAAGGTGTTCGGCCGAGGCTTCACCCGCCCGACCAGCCGGAAAATGTTGTAAACCGATATGGATAAGTCCCTTAAGAAAAGTACCCGATGTTAGAATGACGGCTCTCGAACAAATCGTCTCGCCTGACCCGGTGACAATTCCAGTCACGGTTCCACCATGCACCAGCAATCGATCGACGACACCTTCGGACATCGTCAGTAGGGGTTCTGATTTGAGAGTGTGTTGCATCACATGTCGATACAGGGATTTGTCACACTGGGCTCGCAAGGCTCGGACTGCCGGCCCTTTGCTCGTATTGATGAATCGAAACTGGATACCGGATTGATCGGTATTACGTCCCATCTCACCGCCGAGTGCATCGATTTCTTTGACGAGGTGTCCCTTCGCAATTCCACCGATGGCTGGATTGCACGACATCTGAGCGATGCGAGAAAGGTCCATCGTCAAGAGTAACGTCATGGCCCCCATGCGGGCGGAAGCAAGAGCAGCTTCGCAGCCGGCATGTCCACCTCCTACCACGATCACGTCGAAGGTCTGTGCCATATCCGTTCCTTATTTGCCGATACAAAACTGTGCGAAAATGTGTTCAAGTACATCATCCGACGTCAAAGTCCCAATAATCTCTCCCAACGCATCAGCCGCATCGTGGAGATCAACGGCCAGAAGTTCAGCTTGCCCTCCGCCCTCGATGGAAGACAAAGCCTGCATAATCGCAGTGGTTGCCTGCTCCAAGGCAGCACGATGACGGACATTCGTGATAACCACCCCTTCATAGGCTTCAAAGGATCCAGTGAGAAAACGAGAGGTGATGGCTGTCTTCAGTTCATCAAGACCTTCACCAGTTTTTGTAGAAATTGGGAGAATGGGTTGGCACAAACGGTGTGCCAATTCTTCAGACAGGGGTTGCAGCGTGAATGGAGCCAGCACATCGATTTTGTTTAGAACGACGAGTTGTTTAGGCTCGACCAGCGGGAAGGGAAACTCAGGAACCCCGCACTTCTGAATTGAAACAGCGTCAATCACATACAGCGTGAGGTCCGCCTGTGCCTGGGCGGTTTTGGATCGTTTGATTCCCTCCTGCTCAACGACATCGACTGTGTCACGCAAACCAGCGGTATCTACTAATGTGATAGAAAGTCCATTCCACATCACGGTTTCTTCAATGAGGTCGCGCGTTGTCCCGGGGATATCGGTAACAATCGCACGATTGTCATGAATGAGGCTGTTGAGCAAGCTTGATTTCCCTACATTGGGAGGGCCAGCGAGGACTACTCGTATCCCTTCGCGCAAAGCCCGACCCGTTTGGGCGGTGTCCAACATCTCTCGTATCTGACGCGCAATATTCTGGAGGGCAGTTCGGAGCTCACCGCGCGTGACAAAAGAAATATCTTCGTCTGAAAAATCGATTCCAGCCTCGATCCGTGCCGTCAGCGATAAAAGCGCGCTGCGTAGTGCCTGTATATACCGTCCTAAATCTCCACGCAGCTGCCGTTGGGCGATCGTAAGCGCAAAATCCGACTTTGCCTTGATGGTATCTAAGACCGCCTCTGCTTGAGACAGATCCAGGCGACCATTCAAGAAAGCGCGCTTCGTGAATTCACCAGGTTGGGCCAATCGAGCCCCAGCTGCGACGCAGGATTCACAGACGCGGCGGAGTACCGTCGTGCTTCCATGGCATTGGAACTCCACCACATCTTCTCCTGTAAACGAGTGTGGGCCTTTCATATAGACCACCAGACCTTCGTCAATGATGTGCTCCCCGGTCATTGATGGCCCTAAATCACCGGCTGACTCAGAATGAGGAGCAGAGACAATATCGGCAAGATGCAGCGTATGTGTGGGAAGGGTATCGAGAGATCCGTTTGTGCGCAGCCTCACAAGTTTGGAGGCGATGGCTGTCGCATTCTGGCCGCTAATGCGGATGATCCCAATGCCACCCTCACCCATCGGGGTTGCAATGGCACAAATTGTGTCCTCAGGCGCTCCGTCGATCGGCACGATCCACCATAGTCGTGACGCCTAATCGTATGAGACCGGCCCAGGGAACTTCACTTTTGCTTGCTCGGCTCATCCGTAGTCAGAGCCACTGATCGATTTCTAAGGAAGAACCGGTCCGTGACAAACTGCTGGGCGATGGACAAGACGTTGTTGGTCAGCC
>CABVSA010000083.1 GCA_902500805.1 uncultured Nitrospira sp.
CCACCAAGCCTTGCAAGTAGTCTCATTTCGCCATCTGTTGCCCGCTGCCCTACGGTAAAGGGGCACGCTACTAAAGACTAATTGACACTCTCCAGGTCGGTCGTCAAACTGACGCCATCATGGCCTTTAGAGGAGTATCAAGGATCCCCCCCATGACAAACAGAATTCCCTGCAGCGCTGAACGACTCAAGCTATTGGTTCCACAAATGATTCAAGCGGTCTCGGAAGCTGCCGCCTATCACGTTGCCTGCCAATACGTGACGGAAAAGAGGGTCCGCATCGCCGAAGCAAGTGATTCTCAGATCTCATCAACCGTCATCGGCAACGCCGGTCTCTACGAGCAACAGGTCAACCTGAGAGACGGGTACCTCCTTTCCTCATGCTCCTGCTCCGTACCAGAAGAGCCTTTGTGTCGCCACTCTATCGCTGTCTTACTGGAGTATCATCGGTGGAGCACCCCGCAAGAGTCCGCCACCTCGAGCATCCAGAAAGAATCTCCATCGCGACCACAGACCAAGCATTCCAACAAACCGTCACCTTTGACCTTGCAGTCGTCCGTCGCCGATATTAAACTGAGCGACATCCTGAAATTTGTGGAATGGTTGCAGCCAGCGATGAAGGCCATTGAAAAAGAACAGCCGCTGCCCCCTTCGCCTGTCATTGAAGCAGGAGAGGTTTCCGCATGGATCCTTGCGATCAAGAGCCTGGAGGATCGACGCCGGGAAACAGAGGATGTGTTAGCGACCCTAGAGGCTGAACTACGAGATCGCAAGGCGTATGCTGGACGCCTCACGCAACAACTCCAGGCCTCGGTGGCAGAACTCAAAACAGCCCAGACGACCTCACGTGATCTTGAGCGCGAAGTCAACACATATCGGGCCACCCTCACGAAACTGGGAGAGTTGACGAACGAGGTGGCACAATATGATGAGCAAATTCGTATGGCAGCTCGTGAAATTCTTGAGAAAGGCTCACACTTCGACAAGGTGGCGACATCTTTTAAGGAAGTCGCCGACGAGCTTCAAGCCGTAGCCAAGACGACCCCTCACCCATAACGGGTTATTCTCTCTTCTTCGTGCCTTTCTGCCCATCAGGGGCTGCCTCTTGCACCATCCCCTCAATGTCCAGTAAAATGCGCCCACTTTTTGTCTTCTGTGGATTTAGAAAGGGGAAGAGATGATGCAGTTATTTTCACGAACCGGACTCTTCACCGGGGCCTTGCTGGTCCAGGCATTGCCTGCGATGGCAAATGTGTCGGAAGGGCCACCGGACTATAGCGGAATCACCGGCCTGTATTACGTCCTGATCGCGATCGTGCTCATCTACGGTGTCTACGACACGTTTTTCAAGAAGTCCTAAGATCCCGATCGATTGACCCGTGACAGTCTTTCCCCGTCTACTCAGGGATGGGGAAGATGTGTCTGCTTGCCATGACACATTCTGTCTCACTGCCGGCTCACTGGTGCGTTGAGTAGCGGACTCAGTATCTTGAGCACCTGTTCCACGACCAACGCGTAGCCCTTCGCGGTCGGATGAATCCCATCAGCCTGATTGAGGGATAGAGATCCACCCACTCCCTCTAGAAAAAAAGGGATCAGCGGAAGCCGGTATTCCTTGGCCAGCGAGGGATAGATTGCTTCAAACCGTGCGAGGTAGTCCTGGCCATAATTCGGCGGCAATTTCATCCCAGCCAATACGACCCCCACACCGGCCTCTTGCAACCGCTTGATGATCTCACGCAGGTTGTGTTGGGTTTGATCGACACCGAGTCCTCTCAGTCCATCATTGGCACCCAATTCAAGGATCACCAGGTCCGGTTTATTCGTGAGGATCCACGGCACACGGCGCAGCCCTCCAGCGGTCGTGTCCCCGCTCACCCCGGCGTTGATGACCCGATAGCGGTAGCCGAGGTTCTCTAGGCGACGCTGCAATTGGGCCGGGTAGGATTCTTCGGCTGGTACTCCAAGCCCTGCCGTCAGGCTGTCTCCAAAAGCCACGATACGCGGTCTGGTATCCGGCATGGAGGAAGAAGCCTTGCCTGGTGTAAGGTACCAGGTTGCGGTGACGATGGTGAACGTGATTAGAAGACAAATCCTTCGGAGCGGCATAACTTATCTCATCACTCGCACCTACATCTCAGGCAGTATACTATCACTCTGGTTATCGTCTCCTCTGCAGAAATAGAAGGTTGGCATGATTTCAGTACAACAGGTGTCGATGGTCTTAGTTGCAGCTGGGCAGACTGTCACGATTCTCGATCACATTAGTTTTATCATTCCCGCTCAACAGTCGGTGGCTATTGTGGGACCGTCCGGGAGCGGAAAGTCGACGCTATTAGGGCTGATGGCCGGGCTCGACCAACCGACGTCCGGGGCGATTACTCTGGATGGAACCGATATCACGACCATGACCGAGAGCCGAATGGCACAATTTCGTCGTGAAAACATTGGGTATATTTTCCAATCGTTTCACCTGATCCCTACCCTCACGGCCGTTGAGAATGTCGCGGTGCCCTTGGAATTGAACGGGGAGAAACGAGCCAGAGATCGGGCAGCAGAGTTGCTCTCCTCCGTCGGATTATCCGACCGCATGAGGCACTATCCGGTCCAATTATCTGGAGGAGAACAGCAACGTGTCGCAGTCGCACGAGCCTTTGCCTGTCGACCACCGATCCTCCTGGCCGATGAGCCGACGGGTAATCTCGACAGTGCCACCGGGGCACAGGTCGTGGAATTGCTACTATCGTTGCATCGCGATCATGGGACCACCCTGGTCCTTGTGACACACGATGTCGCGCTCGCAGCATCGATGCAACGGGTACTGTCTCTTCGCGACGGGCGTGTTGAATCTGATACCTTGCCGTCACCTGTAGAACCCATTGATGGGCTCGCTCACCACACACGTGACGATAATCCCTCCTACGGAACCGAGCGTCCAACTTCTGCACTCTCCTCAGAATTTCGCTCATGACTCCCTTCACATTCAACATGGCGTGGCGTGAGACACGTTCAGCTTGGCGGCACTTTGTCTATTTCTTAGTCTGCATCGCCATTGGCGTGGGTGCGTTGACCGGGGTGTCGCTCTTTGGAGCGGAAGTGG
The DNA here is from genome assembly GCA_902500805.1 of uncultured Nitrospira sp. GTDB lineage: Bacteria > Nitrospirota > Nitrospiria > Nitrospirales > Nitrospiraceae > Nitrospira_D. The sequence goes on from CABVSA010000083.1 coordinate 3,100, forward strand.
AGAAGACAGTCAACAAGGAAGCGCGGAGCCTCTTGGGGGGCGATCTTGAGGTCCGACTCTCTCACCCTGTCAGTTCCCAAGGTCAGACGGTCTTGGACTCATTGAACTCGCGGGGGATATCGCTCACACATGTCAGTGAACTGATCGCGATGGCAGCTAGGACCGACTCCTCCACAAGCGGACCGCCGACACAAATTGTGGAACTGAAGGCTGTGGAGCCAGGCTATCCGCTCTATGGCCAGGTTCGCGTGAACCCACAGGGCGACTTGGCAGAGCTTCTTGGCCTGCAATCAGGCCGGTGTCAGGACCGAGCCACTTTTGGTGTGGTCGTCCAGGAGTCGCTCTTGATCAAGATGGGGATCCGGATTGGAGACTGTCTCAAGATTGGCCAGGGATTCTTCAGGATCGCTGCGGTGGTCAGAACTGAGCCGGATCGTATGGCCAACGCCTTCAGCCTCGGCCCCCGAGTGTTGATGTCTCGAGAAGGTCTTCAGGCAGCTGAGCTGGTCAAGGTGGGCAGTCGCATACGCGAGCGGTATCTGGTCAAGATCCCGTCCAATCTTCCCGCCGATCCGCTCCTGTATGAGCTACGGGGGCGGCTGGAATCGGACGCCGCCCGCGTGTCAGGCTATAAGGACGCCCAACCGCAACTGAAACAATTCTTGGACCAATTGACCCGCTATCTCGGCCTGATTGGGTTGACTGCGTTGTTCATCGGTGGGCTAGGAGTGGCGACCTCCGTGCATGCCTTTGTCCGAGAAAAGTTGACGACCATTGCCATCCTCAAGACGATCGGGGCTGATTCTCCCACAATCATCCGCACCTATGCCCTTCAGGCCATGATGCTCGGTCTCGCCGGGAGTCTGATCGGGCTGGTCATTGGAGTCGCACTCCAGCAAGGGCTTCCATGGATGATTGCCGTCTTGATGGCCTCGGATCTTTTGGATCAACTGGGATTGGCCGAGGGGGGCATGAGCATTTCGCTTGTGCCTCTAGTGAAGGGGTTAGCCTTAGGCCTGCTGTCCACACTGCTGTTCACCTTGTGGCCGCTGTTGACTATTCGTGAAGTGAAGCCGGCTCGAATTTTTCGACGTGAGATCGTCCCCATGGCTCCTACGACAAGTCAGAACATGTGCCCATGGTGGAAGGCTTGGCGAGAGGTTGATCGATGGAAAGCCATCACGTCGATCGGGATTGGGCTGGGCCTGGCTCTCCTCTCGATGTGGCAAGCCGGCTCCTGGCGAGTGGGAGTGCTCTTCATCGCAGCCTTTACTGGCGCCGTATTGCTATTGGGGCTTGCAGCCCGCGTCCTGCTCCGTGCCCTCACAAGATGGCCAAGACCAGACCCGCTCATTGTTCGCCAAGCGCTGGGGAATGTGCTGAGACCCGGGAGCCAAGCGGTCAGCATCACCATTGCCATCGGGATCGGAGTGATGGTCGTCACGACCGTATCACTGGTCGAGCGATCGCTCCTCGCGCAAGTCGGCGAGAACCGGCCCACTGATGCACCCACCTTTTTTTTCATCGATATTCAGCCCGATCAGACCGAAGAGTTTCTTCGTCTGATGCATCAACAGACCAACGACCTGGCTCCTCACTTAACGCCACTGGTTCGATCACGGCTCGCTGCGATCAAAGGCCAACCCATCAAGCTTGAAGCGCTGTCCGAGGCTGAAGAGCAAAAGGAGAAGTCCGAGGCCAAGAAGGAACAGCGAAAAAAATGGTACCTCACACGCGAGTATGTCCTGACGTTCCTTCAGGAGCTTCCAAAAGATAACCAGGTTGTCGCGGGCGAGTGGTGGAAACCTGGGCAGACCTTCACCAAGCCGCTGATTTCGATTGAGGAGGAGGCCGCCACGCAGCTCGGTCTCACGGTCGGGGATACGATGGAGGTGGATATTCAAGGAGTTCCCGTGGCGGGAGAGATCGGGAGCATTCGCAAGGTGGAGTGGGGAAACTTCTCCACGAATTTCTACATGATTTTTTCCCCGGGATCCCTGGATGGAGCCCCACATACCTATGTGGCGACAGTCCATGTATCACCCTCCGAAGAGGTCGCCGTACAGCAGGCGGTCGTCACAACCTTTCCGAACGTGACCGCAATTAACATGGGTGACATGCTCGACAGCTTCGCGCGAGTGCTCGACCGACTCTCTCTGGCCATTCGTGCAGTGGCCCTGTTTTGTGTCTTGTCCGGTTGCTTCGTGATGGCGGCAGCATTGGCGGCGACTCGCTATCGACGCCTGTATGAATCGGTTATTCTCAAAGCCTTGGGAGCAACCAGAATGGTGATTGCTCAGTCGTTTGCCGTTGAATATGCTCTCCTGGGTGCATTGGGTGGGCTATTGGGGACAGTACTGGCGAGTATGCTCTCCTGGGCAGTCCTTGAGACCGTGTTCGATCTTTCCTGGAGTCTTCAACCAACCGTTCTGGCATCGGGCTGTGCCGCGACCGTCATACTGACCGTGCTGGTCGGTTTTTTTAGTACCTACCGAATCCTGGGGCAACCTCCGCTGGTCGTCCTGCGGCACGAGTGATAGCAGGTAACAGATCACCGGTCACATCTTCGCACTACGGGAATCGACGCCTCCTCCTCTGTATGTGCGCTCTGCCGAAGACCCTACCAAACTTGCGTCACCTGATGCAGCGTAACCGCGTTACCTTCGGAGTCGAGAATGACTGCGAGGCGACACACTGGTGTTGAGAGCGGTTCGAGCTTTACGCGTACGCCCTTCGCGCGTAATTGTTCCACCATCTGATCCACATTCTGGACTTCGAAGGCGATACTCCCGCCGGTTTCGGCGCTGGGTGCCCCTCCTTGCTTGAGGTCCGTGAGGGCGAAGGTTCCACCGTCGAGATCGTATTCGACCCACTCAAACTCACTCGCCTCACGCCGCGTTAAGCGGAGACCGAGCGTGTCTTCATAAAACCGACGGGCTCGCGCCATATCGGTCACGGGATACATGGTAAACGCGATATGCTTGATCATGATGAGACTCCTGATTGTTGACACCGAAGAGACGCCCGCAGTGCGGCACTCTCCCGTTCACGGAATGCGACAGCCACGCGGAGTTGTTCCAAGTACTGCTCCAGCGTTTTTCCACCCAGATCGATCTTGCGAGAGATAAAGAAGCTGCGCACGTCTTCCTCAAGCTCCGAGGTTGCCAAACCGACGATGCCGCCACACATCCTCCTGAGGCCTTGTTTCGGAAAAAGTCGGTCCATCTGATCCCAATTGGTCTTGACAAACTTCCAAGCCTGTTCACGACCATAGACGTTCGTCAGGAGGCCTCCCACGATGAATGGCGCATCCTGTGTACGAATTTCACCATTGATCGTTCGAGCCAACGTACGACCGAGCAATTCTGTATGAGAGAAGGCCGCTAACGAAAACAAATAGCGTCGCTCTTCTTGTGGAGTCGAGGCAGTCCGATAGCGTTCGGAGAACTCTTCATACCGTGCTTCGTTTCCTGTATGCGCCAGGATACTAACCAGGGCGGGAACGACGTTCGTGTCTACGGTTGTCGGATCGGTCCGGTATTGCCGATAGCGTTCCGCAGCCTGTTGTTGAGTGTTTCGATCATTGCCGAGCTTCCCGAGAGCGCCGAGCAGGTCTCCGCGCAATTGTTTCGTGATATCTGATTCTCCAGGCTTGGGATCCCAACCCAATTCCGTGACTGCTGGCGTTACTCGAGTACAGACAAATGTCTCGAGCGCCGCGCGATCCTCAGTTGAAATGATCCGGTTCAGGAAAGAGAAGGACTCCAGCAGCACCGCCCAGACATTCCTGTCTCGTTCACTTTCGAAATCGGTAGTGAGCCGTAGGTACTCCGGCAGTGGTGTCACCCCGGCGATGGTGGTGGCCCAGGCGTCGCTGACGAGGGCAAATCGTTCAATGGCTGCCAGGCGCTCAAGGCCTTGATCAAGGAGTTGCTGTAGGAGCGCCCCTTGGTGGCGGACTCGATAAAAACCATGGCCCCCTTCGTTGACAAAAATTGAGGTGACGCCAGCCGGGAGGTCGATATTTGTTTCCCGTTCCGTTAACAGCAGCTTGTGATGTTCCGTACGACCTCTGATAGTGAAACGAATCTGAATCGGGATCTGCCAGAGTTGTTGAGTGGTCGATTCCTGCGAGAGATAGGTGAATCGTTGCTGCGAGAGCCTCAGTTGACTCCCCTGCACTTCCGCCGTCACTAATGGAAAACCCGGCTGAAAGATCCACCCGTCCATCAGCTCAGGAACCGGTTGATGAGCCACCGCGCCCAGCGACGTCCACAGATCCTTCGTATCAGCATTGCCATAGGCATGGGTGCGGAGATACTGTCGTACCCCATCACGAAATACGGTGGGTCCGATATGCTGCTCCAACATCCGAAGGACCGATGCCCCTTTTTCATACGTCAAGATGTCAAACATCGCATCTGCATCTTTAGGGGCACGCACTGGGTACTCGATCGGTCTCGTACTCACCAACCCGTCGACTGAGAACGCGGCGGCTCGTGCAACACTGAAACTCTCCCATCGCTTCCATTCCGGCTTCCAATCATCGACCGCCAGCATTTCCATGAAGGTCGCAAAGGCTTCGTTGAGCCACAGCCCGTTCCACCAAGACATGGTGACAAGATCGCCAAACCACATGTGGGCATTTTCATGCGCCACCACGTCGGCCACTCGTTCAAGCTCGGCATGTGTTCCCATACGTTGATCCACAAGCAACGCAGTTTCCCGAAACGTAATTGCGCCGAGGTTTTCCATGGCCCCTGATGCAAAGTCCGGGATTGCGAGAAGATCCAGCTTATCTCCGGGGTAGGAGATCCCGTAGTAGTCTTCAAAAAACTTGAGCGACGCTGCCGCGATATCTTGCCCGAAGGGGGTGAGCGGCTGCTTGCCAGGAATCGTCCAGAGTCGAATCGGCGTCTTCCCAACATAAGCAGGTTTCGTCGCCGCAAGCCGTCCCACGATGAAGGCCACCAGATAGGTCGACATGGTAATGCTATCGGCAAATCGGACGACCTTCTTATTGTTCTCCGTCGACTCGGAAACGATCGCGGCATTCGACACAGCCGTGAGCTGTGGATCGATCACCAACGTCGTGGCGAAGACCGCTTTGAAATCAGGCTCATCCCAACATGGGAAGGCCCTACGCGCATCGGTCGCCTCGAACTGCGTGGCGGCCAACGTCTGCACTGTTCCTGACTGGTCTTTGTAGGTACTGCGATAGAATCCACGGAGCTGGTCATTCAGTTCCCCATGGAACGAGAGGTAGAGCTTCCAAGCACCTTGTGAAATGGGCCTTCCGAGTGAGAGTGTGGCCCGTTGGAAAGAATAGTCTAATTCTGTGGTCGCTTCAATTCGATGCCCATTCTGTCCTTCCAGCCGCGCGCTATCAATGACGAGATCGACAGCATTCAAGATGATCGTTTGTGTTGTCTGGTGTACCGTGAGGGTGATCGTCACCTGGCCAATAAACGTCGCGGTTGTGAGATCCGGTTCAAGCCGGAGCTCATACCGAGTCGGAACTACATGGCGCGGCAGTCGATAAGGGTCTACCGTCTGAGTCTCGTTAGGCATAACGTCTTCACCTTTTGATCTGGTCGTTGTCGTGGCATGGGTGACTGCTGCTGGAGGAAATGTATACGCTATCGGGATGGTCAGAAGGAAGCGCGTGTATCGACGGAGAATCAGGAGAAGGTGACGCCGACTGAGCAACAGGCTACTTCCCAGGCGCAGACACCGTACGAACACCTTGGGGGGTGCCGATGATCAGCACATCCGTCCGCCCGACAAAAAGGCCTGTTTCAACGACGCCAGGGATCAAATTGAGTGCCGTTTCAAGTTCTCCTGGCTGGGTGATGCAATCGAGATGGACATCGACAATGAAGTGGCCGGCTTCGGTGAGAAATGGACCTCCGTTCCGCTCGCGCAACACAACTCGGCTCTTGGTGAGCAATTCGATCTCTCTTGCGGTACTTCCCCACCCGAAGGGAATGACTTCGATGGGCAGCGGGAAGGACCCACCCAGGATTGGAACTTGTTTTGTGTGGTCCACGACCACGATGAATTGTTTGGCTGAGGCCGCCACGATTTTTTCCTTTAAGAGGGCGCCGCCTCCACCCTTGATGAGATTCAACTGTGGATCGACCTGATCAGCCCCATCGATGGCGACGTCGATCTCCCATCGGTTGTCCGCGTCGAGGAGGGGAATGCCGGCTTGTTTCGCCAAAGCTGCCGTTTCCTGAGATGTCGGAACCCCTCTCAGGCTCATACCAGCCCGAACCTTCTCCCCCAAGGCTCGGATCATATGTTTGGCCGTGGAGCCGGTTCCAAGTCCAACCACCATCCCGTTACGGATGAATTCTGCTGCCTCGGTTGCAGCCGTTTTTTTGAGTTGGTCGAGATCGTCGGAGGTCATGATGCTGGCTTAGGCGACAGGGCACTGGCTACGGACGCTGCACCCAGCAGAGCCGTTTGCTGATTCATGATCACTTTGACCGGCATCTTACTGAGCAATTTTTTATATCGGCCTTTGTTCAGGAATCCTTTCATAAAAGTCCCATCTTTGAGTTTCGTAATGAGTTTCGGCGCAATCCCACCCCCCACATACACCCCATCCAGCGAGAGCGCCTTCAAGGCAAGGTTTCCGGATTCTGCCCCATAAATTGACGCAAAAAGTTCCAATGCCTGCGTGGCAATTTCCGCTTGGCCTTGGAGACCGGCTTGGGCAATTTCCGCCGCCGGATTACCGGCCTTCACTTTTTCCATGAGCCATGTCGGCTCATTTTTCTTCGTATCGCGCAAGAACTCATAAATCGCGTGGAGCCCTGGCCCAGACAAAATTCGCTCATAGCTGACATGGAGATATTGGCTCCGCAGATACCGAAGAAGGTCGATTTCCTGATCATTGTTCGGCCCGAAATCCGCATGTCCTCCTTCTGACGGCATCGGGCGATATGATTTGCCGTCCCAAAATAGAATCGCCTCGCCCAATCCTGTCCCAGCCGCAATCAGGGCAAGCGCTTGTCGTTTCTTAGGTGGATTGCCGGCATTCAATACTTCCAATTCATCCGGACGAAGCGACAGGATGCCATACGCCGTGGCTTCCAAATCATTGAGCAACTGCACGCGAGGAACTGCAAATCGATCTGCGATCGTGAGTCCGTCCACGACCCACGGGAGGTTGGTCGTCTCGCAATGGTTGTCGATGACCGGTCCTGCAATTCCGAAGCACGCGGCTGTGACCTTCGCCTCTGACGTGGTCTGTGGCCCTTGTTTCTCACTGATATTGGATTCGCCCAGGCCCAGCGCCACTGGTGGTTCCGGTGGGGTAAGGAATTCCGACAGGATGTCCTCCAGCGAGGTATAGTCGGCGCTGTGAAAACTCTCCAACCGAATCGGGGCCACCCGCTCGTTCGTCCACTCATAGAGTGCAAGGTTTGTTTTTGTTCCTCCAATATCTCCCGCGAGAATCATATATCTCCTTACTGTGGCCGTCGCCTTGTCAACCCTGCTGCAGCCGCTTGGTCCAACATCCAGACAAGCTGTCCGGATTCTGGAGTGATCTGAGCAGCGGGCAGAGACCGATCCTCTTCGGATGTCGGTTCGAGAATCCGACGGACCATGTCGGCTTTGCCCTTGCCGGTCACGAGGAACAGTACCATAGCTGCCTGATTCAACACACCTAGGGTCAACGTCAGGCGGGATCGGATCCCCGTGGGAGCTTCGCCAACGGTGACGATTTTCTTTGTCTCCTGCAAGGCAGATGTCCCAGGAAAGAGCGACGCTGTATGCCCATCGTCACCCAGACCCAACAGAACGAGGTCGATCCGAGGCATTGCAGGCGGTTGAGTCTCAGTTAGTTGGCGGATGGTCTGCTCGTATTCCCGGGCGACAGGTGAAGGGTCTTCACCCTCGCCCTTCATCCTGAATATGTGATTTGGCGGAATAGCCAACGGGTGAAAAAGCGAGGCCTGCGCCATGTTGAAATTACTGTCCTGATGATCTGGAGGAACGCAGCGTTCATCACCGAATAGAAAATGGATCTTCTTCCAATCAAGCCTGATCTTCCAGTTTGGCGATGCGAGGGTTTTATAGAGTGTCTTCGGAGTCGAGCCTCCGGAAAGGGCCATGATGAACCGCCCATTGGCCAGAATGGCCTGTTCACTGACGGAGGCAATGAACGCAGCAGCCTGGTGTGCCCAATCCTGAACAGAGCCCGCAACGCGGATGTCCGGAATGCCTGCCATATCAACGCCGCGTCTTCGGGTGAGGTTTCCTCGTTCCTGTACGCCGACCAGACCCGCGAGTCCCCATCACCGCTGCTGCGATCGCATCGACGACGGTCACGGGATTTCTTCCCAATTGAACCCGTATGGCCTGCCGATGGTGCGTACGGAGTGATTCGAGATCGCCGCTCGCCTGGGCATTCGCCAAGGTTCCAAATGAAAATGGTCTCCCAGGAATAGGCAGATCAGGAGCCCTGCGATCCACTAATTCCAGGAACACACCGGTATTCGGTCCTCCCTTGTGGAGTTGTCCCGTTGAGTGGAGATAGCGCGGTCCGTAGCCAAATGTCGTGGCCACGGAGTATGTAGACATGAGTGCACGGCGGAGCCGACCGACAGCTGCTTCGAGAGGACGGGTTGGAGTCGTGTATCCAAGCACCGACAGGTATGTTCCTGGTTGAAGGAGCCCAGCCAACGCCTTCGCCACTTCCTTCGGCTGATGGTTGGGTTGAGCCGGCAACCTCCCTGTCGATTGGAAGGTCTCAAGCACTCGATTCGTGTTGTCTTTGCTTTCCTGGACATTCGGTTGGTCGAACGGGTGAATGCCCAGGACATGGCCCGCAATTGCCGTGGCAAACTCCCATCGGAAAAACTCAGCGCCCAGATCATAGCAATCACGGAGATTAAATTGCAGAACCGGCTGATGAGCCTTCACCAGTGCTTGTACGGCTTGATCGAGTGCTGAGTTTTTCTCTCTGTTCAACTTGAGGTACACGAAGAATCGATCGGTTCCATACGCAGTCGGTTTCAGAACCGGTTCCTGTGCGATGGGAATGAGGCCTGTCCCTTCCTTGCCTGTACTTTCTGCGAGGAGCTGCTCAACCCAGAGACCGAAAGTGGTGAGAGACGGTGACGCAATGACCGTCACCTTATCACGGCCAGTCTTCGCAAGACTGCCCATCGCGGCACCCAGATACGCGCCGGGATTGGTCTGTATGTTTGTCGACAACCGGCATCGTTCAGCCATACCGGCAGCCCGGTCCAGGAGTTTGGGAATATTCACCCCAAGAAGGGCCGCCGGAACCAACCCAAAGAGGGACAGGACGGAATAGCGTCCACCGATATCAGCGGGGTTGGAGAAAATCTCACCAAACCCATAGTCTTTCGCCATCTTTTCCAAACCCGTGCCTGGGTCAGTAATCGCGACAAACTGGTTCCCTCCCTGATTCCCCTTCGCCTTCGTCACCAGTTTCCAAAAGTGTGCGAAGAGCGACATCACTTCGATGGTTCCCCCGGATTTACTCGCGACCAGAAAGAGCGTCCGTGCCGGAGAGATAGCCTTGGTGACTTGGCGTATCCACCCCGGAATCGTCGAATCAAGCACCCATAGTCGTGGGGCTCCTTTCTGAGGTCCAACCGCCGTACGAAAAACCTCGGGTCCGAGGCTACTCCCGCCCATCCCCAGCAGCACGACATCCTTCATACTGTGCTTTTTTGCATCCGCCACACAGCGCTGTAGGAGCTCGACCTGTTGACGCATCTGGTCCTGGACCGTCAACCACCCCAACCGATCAGTAATTTCCTTGGGATCCGGTTTCCAAAGCCGATGGTCTTTCGACCAGATCCGTTCGATCACCTGATCACGATTCAGTACTTCAAGGACTGGCTGGACGGTTGCGCGGAACAACGGCGGCAGCTTGTCGCTGATGCGCATAGACATCGACCTCCTAGTTCAACAGGATGTTGCTGAGATCGGGACGATTCGTTTTTGTATCTTATGGAATCATCGACAAAAAGACAACCTGAACGACATGCTATGTATTCCTATTTATCTGAAGAACGGCGAATGACAACCGCCATTCCATCGACGAGAGACCATGCCAACGATTGGGCATGATCGGCTGTGAGGGTCAACCGCAGAGAGGACGAGGGCTCGACAGGTTGGTCAGCAAAGAACTGAGCGACCCAATCCTGCATATTATGCCATCCGACTTTTCCGAGCAGGACAGCACTCCGGAAAAGACCGTCGTTGGCCACAGATGGAACCACAGTCAGGCTCAGAGGCGGCGTAAATGTCAGGACATAGTCAGTCGGCATGTCCGCGACAGAAATCGGTTCCTGCTCGACAGCTGCACCCGGTTCAATCTTTCTCCTCACGACGGGTGGCCGTGCCATCAAGCGATGGACCCCTTTTAGGGCCTCTTGCGGTCCTGACGACCATGTCGCGATGGGAATTTGGTGAAGACCGATTCCGCGACCTTTAATGAGAATCGCGCTCGCACTCAGATCAATGAGAAGATACGTCTGCGGACGGGCCGCGAGTTTGAGCTCTTCTTCCAGAACACGTGTCGCTTCTTTGAGTTCATACAGGTTATTGGGATTCAGATCGGGAAAGGCTTCGGGTTCCTTTCCCCACCCTGGTGTGGCAAGTGCGAGCAGGAGAAGAATGGCGCAGAAGTTCATCGTCAATGTCTGCGCGTTCTCAGTGGATTAAAAGATCATGATCGGTGTTCCCACTCGAGCGAGTTTGTAGACACCTTTCAGATCATTGTCGTTGAGCCGAATGCACCCATGCGTCACGTTCTTTCCCAATAGCCTGGTATAGAGCGTCCCATGGATGAAGTATCCTTTACCGAACCCGAGTGCATAGTCACCGAGTACTCCCTGTTCGGCACGGTCCACAGCATTTTGTGGAACGGCGAGCCCCTCTTCGACGAATGCCCAATCCGGCTTGATCCATGTGGGATTGGTCAATTTGGATTTGACGAGAAATTCCCCTCGCGGCGTGTCAAACACCCATTGATTGTTGCCTTCACCGGGCTTGTCAAGAATCGTCCCGCTGCCAGTCGATGCAATGGCATCAAGAACGATTTCATCCTGACGCTTCACATAGAGTCGGTTTCGGGCTGTATCTACCAAAATATAAGGCTGGTTAGGCGTGAGTTGAGCCAGCTGTTTGGAAAGCGTCTTATATCTGGCCTGTAGCGTACGAAGGGAGGCTTTATCTTCAACTGGTGTCGGATGAATTTCATGACTTGTACCGGATGTGGGAGAGGTGGTCGTCGGAGCATACATCGCCAGGAGGAGGATGAGAATGACTGCGAACGCTGCAAGAAGGATTCGCCCCATTGGTCTACGCTCAGATTTCTTCTTTGCTATGGTCGAGTTGCGCTAATGCCGATGCAACTGCATTTTGCTTGCTTAACGCACCGACGATGGTAACCGGTGTCCCAACCGGAACGCTCTCATAGAGAACCGTCATATTGGAGTTATCGAGCATCACGCACCCGAGAGTCTGCGCCAGCCGTTCATTGTCTGCACCATGAATTTCGATCTGACCGCCGATACTTTTGAACGGAGAAATTTTCCCCGACCGCTTTGCAAGCTGGAAACGTCGTCGATCCTCGACATTAGGGTAGTCTAGAGCCAATGCTCGGTAGAACTGCGTTTGGCCTGGTCCCCGTCTGTCGGTCACACGATAGCGCCCTTCCGGAGTGGCCCCGTCTCCCTGAAACTGTTTTTCGAGCATGCCGTTGAACCCTAAGCGTACTGGATAGGATACCACCTTCCGACCACCCTTATAGACACTCAGCTCTCGCTCGGCCTTGCTGACCACGATGGCGGTTGCCTGATGCATGCGCGACCAATCAATCGTCTGTTTGGCCAAGGTCTGCCAATAGATGATCCGATTCTCGTCAGCGTAACGCCCCAATTCTTGACTAAGTACAGACGTTTGTACTTTGAGGGCGTGATCGGCCTTCTCCGCCACCTGCATGGCGCGCATGTAGTCTTTTTGCTCGAAAAACGATCGTGCCTGTTTGACGAGAAGTTCGGCCTGAATGCCTTTTTCTCCGAGCAGAATGCGTCCGTCAATCGCCTCAACCTTGGCTGCGACGTTGCGAAGCTGGGCTTCTAGGCGCATCACCTTCGCTTGCATCACACTTTGTTGCGAGACCTGCCGATCGTGCAGTCGCGACACGGTACGCTCACCCATGACGTAGAGCCAGCGGAGCTCACTTTCAAGCTCGCTTGATTCCCAGGGCCAACGGATTACGTCGTCGTCCAGTTGGGTGCGTGCTTTTAGCAGCGCCCATTGCCGAACGAACTGACCATACTCTTCGGGAGCGGTTTCGGGAGCGCGCAGGACAATGAGATCGTGATCGATGGCTTCTACAGCGGCAACTAGGTCCGGAGGAACGGCTTGCACACAACCGACCAAGCCGGCCGTACAGAAGAGAACTACGGCAAGGACCCTATGTGTTCGGTCACCCTCCATACTGTGATTATCTTCTCCGTCCGGGCTTGCCCTTCCCTACTTTGGCAAGGGCGTTTTGTATTTCGGTTGAAACAGCTTGGCTCATATCGTGAATGGCCTTGGCCTGAGTTTGGGCAGCTGGAAAATCTTCTTTGTCGATTGATGCTTGAACTTGCTTGAGCAATGACTTCAAGCCTTCAACATCGTTCCTGATCGCTTCCACCGCAGCCCGATCCTTCCCAACCGGCGCCTTGGCAACGAGATCTTGGGTCGCTCTCACAGCCTCTTCTGCAACCTGTTGAGCCTGCAAGGCTGCGGCTTTGGCCTCTTCCTTCTTTTGAACCGACGAGGTCTTTATTCGGTCACTTTCGGCCTTGGCCGAAGCAGAGAGCTGTTGCGCTTTGCCGTAGTCCCGAAACAGTCCGAATTTCCCTTCTTGATCGGAGACTTCTTTCCTCATGGCCGCCAGTGTCCCCTCAAGCTTGGCGTATTCCTCCGCAGAGTACGTGGCCGCCCCGCTCTCCTGTGCTTCTTTCAGTGCCTTTTCAGCCTCTTGGACCTGTTGGGTTGGTGGGTCCGCACACCCTGCCGTCAGTGATAGAGTGAGGGCTATCGATACAAGGGCTACTCTTCTCGCCATGCTATGGGTCCTCCTTAATGGATTCGCTTCTGAAAGGGAAGTTAATCCCACGTCTTCCTTGATGAGTCAAATGTTAGGTAGATTCGGCCAGCGTATCAAACTTTGGATTGTCGGCATACTAACACACCTCATCGAACGAGCAAGCCTGGTGCCACCGATCACCGTTGTTCGTGAGTCATGACTCCTTCAATTTCACACACTTACACTGAATAGGATCGTACCGACTAGTTTGATCTTGTGGCATTCTGGTGAGCGAACGCAAAATCGCCTCAATATAATCAGATCGGACAGAATAACTATGGTGTCCTTACTATCTACAACCAGCCGTACGCCCATGAAAT
>CABVSA010000084.1 GCA_902500805.1 uncultured Nitrospira sp.
TCGATCTGGCCGTCGGTAATCTCTTCGGCAGCAACGCCTTCAATATGGCGGCGTTCTTCTTTGCTGATCTCGCCTATCAACAGGGGGGACTATTGAGTACCGTCAGCTCCACTCATGCACTCACAGCCCTGTGGTCGATCGTCATGATGAACATTGGGTTGATGGGAATCATCTACCGTACGGAACGACGGTTTAGACTGATCGAGCCGGATAGCTTGTTGATGATCATCGTCTATGTTCTGGGCCTCTGGCTGCTCTTTAACGGGTGATGAGCAGGTTGTTGAGAAGACCTGTCAGCTGTGTTCTCGTGTCGCTTTCAATCGTGTGAGGCGTGAAACATAGGGGGCAAACCGTTTCAAGTTTCGAGCCTCCTATTTCAGGTCCGAGGTTTTTGACTTCTGCGCAACTTGAAACGTTGAACTCGAAACCTGAAATCCAGGATCGAAAAAGCGAGAGGCGAACAACGACGTACAAGAGAGAGTTTGCCGATAAAATTTCAGAAGACACACTGATAACCCCTCTTTGCACCTCTCATTCTTCCTGTTGCATTTGGCCACCATGATGCTCCGTTCACGTGGCATTACGCTACAGCGAACAGCAGAAAGATGCCTCCTAGTTTGCATTCCGCTTGGCATGCCCCCTGCTGAGAACTGAGGGGGGGGGACGAGACGTATGGATAAGACATTGCAGGTAACGAATGGGAGAGTGAACGCGAGAGCCTGGTATGCCCGGCCGGCAGAAGCGCTGGCTAAGGAACTCCAGACCGACTTCAATTGTGGTCTGCCGATCGATGATGCGGCACGCCGGTTGGCGCAAGACGGCCCCAACGAGTTACCCGAAGCTCCACCTCCCTCCTTGCTGAAACTTTTTCTCTCCCAATTCACCAGTCTGATCGTATGGGTGCTGATTGGGGCTGCCATCGTCTCCGGTTTGTTGGAAGACTGGATCGATGCAGCGGCGATTCTCGCTATTGTGTTTTTCAATGGAGTGCTGGGGTTTGTGCAGGAGTTTCGAGCCGAGCGATCGCTGGCAGCACTGCGCAAGATGTCGGTGTCTCTGGCCCGGGTCATCCGCGACGGCGTGCTGCAGTCCATCCCGGCTCGAGAACTGGTCAGGGGAGACGTGGTTGTTCTTGAAGCCGGGGACCGGATTCCAGCCGATGCGCGTTTGGTTTACACGACGAATTTCCAAGCGCAAGAGGCCTCCCTCACCGGCGAATCGACACCTGTGCAGAAACAGGCAGAGCGGCTTGAGGCAACCGATGTCCCCTTGGCCGATCAGCGCAACATGGTCTTCATGGGCACCGTGGCTGTCTCCGGTAAGGCTCGTGGACTGGTGGTGGCGACCGGTCTGGGTACGGAGCTGGGTCGGATCGCCGCTCTGATTCAGAAGGCCGCTGAGGCGGAGCGTGCTGAAACGCCGTTGCAGCGACGATTGGAACAATTCGGCTCGACACTTCTGTGGCTTGCGCTCACGGTTGTCGCAATCGTATTCGTGCTCGGCTCCCTCCGGGGAGAGCCGCTGGTGGAGATGTTCCTCGTCTCGGTCAGCCTGGCGGTGGCAGCTGTGCCAGAGGGGCTTCCCGCCGTCGTGACGATTACACTGGCGTTGGGTGTCACGCGGATGGCCAAGCGACATGCGCTGATTCGTAAACTTCCTGCCGTCGAGACACTCGGTTCCGCCACCGTGATCTGCACCGACAAGACCGGTACATTGACGAAAAATGAAATGACGGTGACGAAGTTAGTGGTCGGCAGCGAAACCTTCGAGGTCACCGGCGAAGGGTATGAACCGGTGGGACACATTCGTGAAACGTTAAACGTGAAACGTGAAACGACTTCCGAAGACCCCTTACCCCTTACGCCTCACCCCTCATGCCTGCCGTCTGGGCTGCGACAGTTGTTGGAAGCGGCAGTGTTGTGTAACGGCGCGACGTTGCAACAGGAGAACGGGACCTGGCGGATCATCGGTGATCCGACAGAAGGGGCGTTGCTCGTGGCTGCCGCAAAAGCCGGTCTCACGAAGGCTGTATTGGAGGGCCAAGGATCACTGGAGAGGGAAATCCCGTTTGATGCCGAGCGGAAGATGATGACGATCGTCCGCCGAACGGAGCAAGGCCGCAAGGCGTACAGCAAAGGAGCACCCGATGTCTTACTAACACGCTGTGCCGCACGTATCACGCGTGAAGGACGGATCGAGGCACTTGATGAAGCACATCGGCAACAGATCAGCGACGCCAATGCGTCGTTGGCTCAGCAGGCCCTCCGGGTCCTGGGCGTCGCCTATAAGCCTCTCGGCTCGCAGGTGCATGCGGATGAAGACATTGAGCGCGATCTGATTTTTCTCGGGCTCCTCGCGATGAAAGATCCCTTGCGGTCTGAAGCCACAGAGGCAGTGCGTCTCTGCCGGCAAGCCGGCATCAGAACCGCCATGATCACCGGTGATCACAAGGAGACCGCGGTCGCGATCGCTCGCGAGCTGGGCTTGCAACGCAACGACGACATGGCCTTGTCCGGTGCTGAGCTTGATGGTCTCACCGACGAGCAATTGATGCAGCAGGTCGAGCGTGTGACGGTGTATGCCCGGGTGTCTGCCGAGCATAAGCTCCGGGTTGTCCAGGCCTGGAAGCGAAACGGGGCGATTGTCGCCATGACCGGTGATGGGGTCAATGACGCGCCGGCGATTAAGGCCTCGGATATCGGTGTGGCGATGGGTCTTGCCGGAACCGATGTGACCAAAGAAGCCTCGGACATGGTCGTGACGGACGACAATTTTGCCTCGATCGCCGCCGCGGTTGAGGAGGGACGGGGTATCTTCGACAACATCAGGAAGACGGTGCATTTTCTTTTGTCGTGCAATATGAGCGAGGTGCTCGTGATGCTGTTTGCGACCCTGTTCGGTCTGCCGCTTCCGCTCCTGCCGATTCACATTCTGTGGATGAACCTCGTGACGGACGGTTTCCCAGCTCTCGCCCTGGCGGTCGATCCGAAAGCGCCGGATCTGATGCAGCAGCCGCCGCGGAAGACAGAGGCGCGCCTACTCGAAAGTGGCAGGCTGTGGGCCATCGCCGGAGAAGGGCTACTGTTGGCGGTGATCGCTCTGAGCGCGTTCTCGCTGAGTTTGTTTATCTGGCAGCAGCCGATTGACCAGGCTCGAACGGTGACGTTTACCGTGATGGTCGCTGCTCAGTTAGTGCATGCCTTCAACTGCCGGAGCGACCGCTGGTCGTTATTCCACGTGGGGGTGACCAGCAACCGTGCCCTCCTCTGGGCGGTGGGGGTATCGGTTGCCTTACAAGTTGGCATTCTGACCATTCCGGTCATGGAACCCATTTTTAAGGTTGCATCCTTACCCATAGAGGATTGGGAGCTGATGGTGGCCATGGGGTTGCTCCCGCTGGCCGTCGTCGAAGGGGTCAAGTGGGTTCGACGGCAAAAGGCATTGGGATCATTCGTCGCCCGGGCGTAAAAGAGCCATCAGTTCGTAGGTCTGATGAGGCTGTGGAGTGTTATGAACGTACAGACACCTCGGTCAGTATCTTTAGAGCAAGGTTCGTGACGCTCCATCATCTCGTCGCCGCTCTGTAACCAAGCTAGCGGAGAGGTGTTCGGGTCTATGCCGAAAATAGTGCGTTGAAGCATAACAATATCGGATTCCGAATCATTCATTCTTGGCCGAAAAGGGGAGGGATTGCAGAAAACTGAAGGGATGAATTACCGTATGGTGGGAAAGCTTCAATCGGAAGAATCGTAAACGGTAGTTTTGTACCAGAATGAGGATGTTGGGTACAACGGACAAAACCAACGCTCAGAACACATATTTGTCCAATGCTCCCTGCGTGTCACTGCAGGCACAATAGGTATGGCGACGATGCAAAATACGCTCAGGAAGAGCCACATAATTGCTGATCGGACAGCAACGGTGAGCCGCCTGGAAGAGGTGGTTGCGACGTCGGATGAGTTCGATCAGGTTGTGGCGCAGGCCTTGCCGATTTTGTTGGATCGGGCGGCAGGTTATACAAAGCGTTTCTTGAGGGAAACCGGTCAGTGGAACGACGACATCGAACATGAAAAATTTGCGCTACGGTGGGGATCAGAATATTTGGAACGTTTTCTCGTCTGTGGACGAACGGAAGTCCCGTGCCGGCCTTTATTCTTGTTTGACTCGTTGGTCGCGAAACAGCATAGCAAACCGGAACCGTTTTGCTATCACCCGGATTTGCTGAAACCGCTTGGGCGGTTTCTCGATGGATTGGTCGCACGGGCGGTGGTCAGCCGAGATGCCTTGATTGCGTTGTACCATCACTCCTATGGATGGGGTGCAGGGGATGTCATCGCCGTCACCGGGCTCAATGGGCTTGAGAGCCAACGCATCTATAAGAACTTTCGTCGGTGGCGTGAGAGCGGCTGGCAGCGCACGATGGATGAGATGGGTTTGACGAAGGCGGAGCTGGTGGAACTGGAGAGCCAGCGGCAGCGACAGCGGCAGCGGTTCAATAGCGAGGCCGAGCGGCTCATCCGCGTAGCACAGGGGCATTATCGAAAGAGCGAACCGGATCACTATCCCTGTCTATCACGATCACAATGGGGCGAGATGTTTTCTCAGGGATACGGGTGCGATTATCGGATTTGGCATTTGGCCCTTTGTTTGGACTGCATGCAGACGGCCTGGGGATTGGGATCCAGCGAGTCGTCCGCTGAAAAACCGCGTTTGGAGTTGCAGGTGCGGCCGTAAAGAATGAGGCCCGGCTGTCCCACGGTTGTCGTGTCCCCGTGAATACGTCAAATAGGAAAGAGGAGCGGAGGAGGATATATGGTTCAGGCAGAGGATCTGGAACTCTATCGATCGCAACTCCTTGACTTGAGGAGCGAACGACTGAGCCACTCGGTTCGTGGTCTGTTGGATCCTATACAGGTGTATGTCAATGAGCGGCGCGTAGGTGAACTCAAAGGAGCGGAGATCGAGGCGACACTGCATGTGCACGGTGTTGATCATATTGAAACGGTACAGCTTCGGACCGAAGACGGACGATTGCTGGGGGGGCTGGTCGCTCCCGAGTCTGGGTTTCGGACGGCTCGGGTGCAGTGTTCAGCTAATACGGTCGAACTCTGCGTGCAAAATACGGTGCAGGGCGGGTCGCTCAGTGCGGTGTTCATTCCGGCCCCAAGTTTCTGGAATCGAACCTGGACCATCCTCGCCGACGTTGCGGACAGATGGATGGTCCGGCGTCCGGCGTCCACGATGGCGTATGGAATCCGAACGGTGGCCTTTACGCAAGTACTCTTGGCGACTGCCGTCATCGGCCTCGTGGCTGACCGTGTGATGATCTGGATCGCACCAGAGCATATTGTGGCACCGACTGCGCAGGCGGAAGCGCTTCGTACGGCCTCCATCGCCGAAGTAGAACAGTTGGCGAAGCAACTCCGTGAGTTGAGGTTGATGCAAACGAAGGTGGGAGACGCGCTCCAGTCTCAAGAGAAAGGGATGACGTTGCTCAACCAAACCATGGCCAGGCTTTCGTCTACACAGGAATCTGTGGCATCCAGTGTCGTGATGGTGAAGGAAGAGATCGAGAAGAGGCAGGAGAGTACTGAGCGTGAGGCAGATCGTCCGGTCCAGCTTCCTGTCGGCAGGGGGGTAGTGGATCAAGAGCAGTTTGAAACAGCGATTCACGGTCTCGCCGCAGACAACGAGCGTTTATCCAAGCAAATCGCCGGCCTGGAGGAGCACAACCGAACACTGACGGCCAAATTGCAGATGGCGATCGCGCACGTCGCGAAAGCTGTTGAGCAGAATCCGGAACGCGTAGTGGCGCGTGAGGCTGATGTTGCCAGAAAACATCAACTCGTGCCCGTTGCCGATAGCCGTCAGAACACGCAGGCGCAACCGTTTCTCTTTTGGGTTACCTTCAGCGAAGGAACGAGTCAAGAGAGTATCGATCAGTGGGTGAATGGGATGAAAGGGCATAAAGGATCCTTGAACGAAGGCTGGCAAGAGGTTCAGATCATTCCCCCCCCGGTCCCACCAGATCTTTTCTTGGAGCAAATCAAAGGGGACAAGATCATCAAAGAGGCTCGACTGAATCACTAAGTCGATGCTCGTCGTGACCGTCACGTTGACGTCTCACGGAGATCGTCATGTGACCAACCATGGGACCGACGAGGAGTCAAGTGAGCCCAGAGTGGACATATTGGCGCGGAGCTCATGAACTTTTGTCCGTTGAGTCTGTAAAGAGGTGCTGAGTAACATGACCTTCATGAGTCAGGGGAAGAGCGGATGATGTGCGATTCATGGATACACAACAGGTCGAAATTCTATTTCTGACAATCAACCCGGTCTCTATTCACCTCACAAATTGACGGATGACTCAGTTATCCAGTCGATGATCAGTGTAAGAAAGGACAAGACATGAGAATCGCGCAGGTGTCGCCGCTGTGGGAAAGCGTTCCGCCCAAACTGTATGGTGGGACGGAGCGAATTGTGTCGTACATTACGGAAGAGTTGGTCGCAATGGGGCATGATGTGACACTGTTTGCCAGCGGCGATTCGGAAACGAGTGCCAAACTGGAGGCAATTTGCCCGCAGGCGCTGCGGTTGAACACCGGAATCTTCAATCGAGATGCTCCGCTGATTATGCAGCAGGAACGAGCGCTTGGCGTGAGCGGAAACTTCGACATCGTGCACTCCCATCTCGATTTTCTGGGATTCCCGGTTGCACGTCGGAATGCCGTCCCCATGGTGACCACTTTGCATGGTCGTCTGGATCTCCCGGAGCTGGAGCCGATTTTTCGTGAGTTTAGCGAAATGCCGCTGGTCTCCATTTCGGCCTCTCAACGTCGACCGCTCCCTTGGGCTAACTGGGCCGGGACCATCCACCATGGACTGCCACGCAATCTTTACAACTTCCATCCGAAGAGTGAGGGGTATCTGGCGTTTCTTGGCCGGATTTCCCCTGAAAAGCGCCCGGATCAGGCGATTGAAATCGCGAAGCGGGCCGGTATTCCATTGAAAATGGCCGCCAAAGTCGATCCTGCGGATCGTGTGTACTATGAGGCCGCCGTCGAGCCGTTGCTCAATCACCCGCTGATCGAGTTTGTCGGCGAGATATCCGATGCTGAAAAGAACGACTTTGTTGGAAACGCCATGGCGTTGGTCTGTCCTTATGATTGGCCGGAACCCTTCGGTCTGGTGTTGATCGAAGCGCTTGCCTGCGGAACGCCGGTGTTGGCGTATCGACGGGGATCCATTCCAGAAATCATCGATCATGGGTCAACCGGCTTCGTGTGTGAAACCGTAGATGAGATGGTCGAGGCGGTGGGACAGGTAGCCCTCCTAGAGCGCCGACGTTGTCGTGCGGCGTTCGACGAACGGTTTACTGCCGACCGGATGGCGCGTGACTATGTGGCGTTGTATGAGCGAATCCTCGAAGGCGCGCCCGTGCAAGCGGTGGCGCAAAAAGTGAACGGAGGGAGCCGACATGTCTGATGCAGCTATTGACTCACAAGAGGCTCACTCTCCGACTCGCCGTAGCCATGGCTGGGAGTTACTCAAAACGAGAAACTTTGGATTTCTCTTCGCCGGGCAGACGATTTCTCAAATCGGCGACAGTCTCAATAAGGTGGCGCTGCTCTGGTTTGTCTATGAGATGACCGGATCGGCACTCAAGATGACGGTGGTGGGACTGCTGCAGACGCTGCCCCCCTTGCTGTTTGGGCCGCTGATCGGCGTGTATTTAGATCGCGTCCGGAAAAAGCCGGTCATGATCGGTGTGGATCTCCTTCGGACCTTGATGGTGCTCCTGATCCCAGTGCTCTACGCAATGGAGGCGTTGACGCTTGATCGGCTCTATGTGTTGGTATTTGCCACGGCGATCTTTTCAACGGTCTTCGGGCCAGCATTGACCTCCGCTGTTCCATTGATCGTGGCAAAGGATCGGTTGGTGGCGGCCAATGCACTTCTGCAAACCACGACGAATGTAGGCCTGCTTGTTGGTCCAGCCGTGAGTGGGTTGGGGATTGCTCTGATTGGGGCGCAAAACGTGCTGTATGCTGATGCCGCCACGTTCTTCATTTCTGCGCTCTGTTTGTTTCCCATTCGGATGCACGAAACACTTGATCGTAGCCGCGCAACCGGCAATGGGTTGACGGGTGGTATTACCAGTGACTTACTGGCCGGCTTCCGCTTCGTATTTGTCGAGCAAAAGACGGTCTTGATGCTGATGTTGACAGCGACGTTGTATAGCGTCGGTATCAGTGCCTTCATTTTTCTACTGCCGGTATTTGCCAAGGAGGTTCTGGGTGTGGGGCCGGTCCAACTCGGTTGGCTGTGGTCGGCGCTCGGCGTGGGAATGTTGCTGGCGTCTCTCAGTCTGACGTCGGTGACGCAGGGAGATGTCTCGTGGCGTCTGCGGTTTATGTCGGGTGCGTTGGCGATCGGTGGGCTTGCCGTAGCGGCACTTGGATTCCTCGATGCTCCAGTCGCTGCGGCGGCGCTGATCGCCGTGATCGGAGGCAGTACGGCCATGTTTACTCCGTTGGTGTGGACCATGCTTCAAGAGTTGACGCCGACGCATCTCCTCGGTCGAGTCTTTACGAGCTTCGCAACGGGAGGTATGGCCGCATCGATGGCCGGAATGGCCGGTTTTGGATGGGCGGCTGATACGATTGGTCCGGCGACGTGCCTTGGAGGTATCAGCCTTATTCTCCTCATGACTGCTGCGAGCGCGTGGTTGTTCAGCTTCTACAAGTCGCACGCACAGACCCTGGTCGTTCCTTCGCGCGGATCCTTTGCTGCGTAGCAGACTGCTGCACCATTCGTCACACCCTTGCAGATACTCGCCAAGTTTGAGGTCTGATATGCCGGAAGCCCCCCTGAGAATCAGGGGGGGCTCTGAGCTCCGCGCAGATGACAGAGGACCGAGGGCGGGTTACAATGCCTCGCGACACTCCACAGATATATTCACGGGGATAGGTCCCAGGGGGAGGGCTTGCGTGATGGCCATGAAATTTCCACGGGTGATTGTTCTCAGTCTACTCATGTTCTGGCCGATAGGAACAGGCTCGCAAGCATCCGACGGGCATGACAAGGAGGGCATGCCGGAAAAAGAAAAACCGGCCTCAAGCTCGTCACAACCAGCAGCTGTCCCTGCCGTGAAGGGTGAGGCGGCGGCCGAGCACAAGGAGGTCGTACCGGAAAAACCGGCAGTACGACAGCAGCCGTCACCGGCTTCTTCCGACTCTCAACCCACGCCGCACAAGTCGCCAACGGAGACCAAGCCAGCATCTTCGCCTACCATGCCGACCAAGGCTGAATCTGCGACGGATCGCAAGGAAGGCGTGTCTGAAAAACCGGCCTCAAGCTCGTCACAACCAGCAGCTGTCCCTGCCGTGAAGGGTGAGGCCGCAGCCGAGCACAAGGAGGTCATACCGGAAAAACCGGCAGTACGGCAGCAGCCGTCACCGGCTTCTTCCGATTCTCAACCTACGCCGCATAAATCACCAGCGGAGTCCAAGCCGACCAGGGCTGAATCCGCGACGGATCGCAAGGAAGGTATGGTCGAAAAGATTCCTGCACGTCCCTCCTCTTCCTCAGGTGTGACAGACGGTCATGGCACTACGTCCAAGCCGTTAGGAGAGACCAAGCCACAGGGAGCACCTGCTCCGGCACTCAAGGCCGATCTCCCACCTCCTCCAGATATCGACCCCAAGGAAAAGGAGACGGCGGCGAAGAAGCCGGTGGGGTCATTAATCCTATCCGTTAAACTTGCGCTCATGGGAGATCTACGGCTGTTCCATTATGAGATCGAGGTCGAGGAAGACAAACAAGTCGTCACACTCAGCGGGCGGGTCTCGAATGAAGAAGAGAAAGCTGCCGCGACAGAAGTTGCGCAGGCGGTCAGTGGGGTGAAAACCGTCACCAACAAGCTCAATGTGGAGAAAGATCTGGCGAAAGCGTTGCTCAAAAAACAGGATGAAATTCTCACGCTTCTCATCAAGGAACGTTTTGCGAAAAGCGCGACCTTGAAATCGGCAAACTTTGATGTCAAAACAGAAGAAGGCATTGTCCAGCTCAATGGAACGGTTCGCTTTCAAGTCATTGCCCTCGAAGCTGCTGAAACGGCTCGGCAGGTGCCTGGCGTTCGAGCGGTCAATACCGAAAAAATTCACCTAGAGGGTGAGAGCTGATGCAGGGTTCCTCAGGCCCCCTGGCAGATGCTCCTTCTGGAATGGCGCATGCCCGTCAACTCTCGGTCGACAATCGCCCTCTCCTTCTGACTTGGGACTTCGGACTGGTATGGTGGGGACAGCTCATTTCACAGATCGGTGACGGAGTCTGCCGCCTGGCCCTCCTGTGGTTTGTCTATGCCGTCACTGGATCACCGCTCAAGACGTCCATCATCGGGCTGCTGCAAACAATTCCTCCGATCGTCCTCGGCCCTATCATCGGTGTATACGTCGACCGGCTTCCAAAGAAAGTCCTGCTGATCACGAGCGATATTCTCCGCGCATTGTTAATCGGGGTGATCCCCTGTCTCATCCCCGTGGAATCCTTTACGGTATCGCTGTTGTATGTGCTGGTGTTTCTCCACGCGATGTCCACGGCGGTCTTTGGCCCGGCCCTGACGGCTGCGGTACCGGCATTTGTTCCCAAAACGCAGTTCACCGCTGCCAATGCGCTTCTGCAAGGCACCACGAGCTTGGGAATTATCTTTGGTCCCGCGATCAGTGGCCTCGGTATTGCTGCGTATGGCTCACAAGAGGTGCTCTGTATCAACGCCGCAACCTACTTGATTTCAGCGGCATGTCTCGCCTTTGTCCGTTTCAAAAACACGGCGGCGACGAGTCCCTCACTCGGGGCGCGACCGACTCTGCGGCAAGATCTGATCGAAGGATTTCGGTACGGCGTAGTCACGAAACCGGCATTGTTACTCTTGACCGGTACTGCTGCCCTGTATACCTTCGGTACCAGCGCGTTGACCGCACTTTTCCCGGTTTTTGCCAGAAAGATGCTTGGGCTGGGGCCGGTCGAGGTTGGATATTTATGGTCCGCGCTGGGCATGGGGTTGCTCGTGACGTCGATCGCGCTCCTGTGGGTGACCGATTGGATGGTCAAGGATCGTATGCGACTGATTATGGCTGCAAGTATGTTGAGTGGTCTCGCTCTGAGCGGCTTAACCTGGACGCTTGATCCGTATGTTGCCGGCGTTCTTATGGGACTGATTGGGTGTGGGATGGGGGTGTTTACTCCCATCGCCTGGGGGATCATTCAGGAACTGGCCCCGAGCCACATGATCGGGCGGGTCCTAGGACTCTATGGAACCGGTGCCATGACCGCTGCCATCGGCGGAATCTCGGCGTTTGGGTGGATCACGGAACAGCAAGGTCCAGAAACAGGAGTGCTCGGGATCGGACTTGTCCTGATGATCACGGCCTTGGTCGCCACGCGGATGAGCCGAGCCAGTGCCGAGTATGAAGGGAACCGTTCATGAACGATATCATCCGCTGGAACGAACAATACTATATCCTTGCCTCATCGTCTCTGGCCGATGGCCGAACCGAGGTCCTGAAACATGGAGAGACCTTTGCCGTGTTTGATCGATACGGCGATATGCACCAGGTGCTTCCCGGTCCACAGGGTCTATATCATGAAGGGACGCGATTCCTGTCACAGTCCGAACTGTTGATGCAAGGTCAGCGCCCGATGCTCCTCAGCGCCACCGTGAAGGAGGACAATGCGCTCTTCACGGTCGACCTCACCAACCCGGATCTGATGCGTGATGGGCAGAAGGTCGTCCAACGTGGCACCGTCCATCTGTGCCGTACGCGGTTTCTCTGGCAAGGTACGTGGTACGAACGTTTTCGTGTTCAGAACTATGGAAGTCAGAGCATTCCGCTTGCGATTACGATTGCGCTGGATGCAGATTTCGCCGATCTCTTCGAAGCGAGAGGCCGAAAACGGGAGCGACGTGGGGCACGACTCAAGACGGCTCGCTCAAAGAACGGGCTCGTGTTTGGGTACAAGGGACTGGATGGGATCGTCCGTCGAACCTCCATTCAGTGCACTCCAACCCCGAAGCGAGTGACATCAAACGGCTTCATCATCGAATCGTCCCTTCGTCCACATGCAGACCTGACCTGGGAGATTGCTATCTCCTGTGAAATCGGGAAGCCCCAGAACAGAAAAGGACTCACCTACGAGCGTGCGTACCATCACGCCAATCGTGCCCTCACGGATGCCATATCCCACAATGCCCATGTCTATACGGCAAATGAACAATTCAATCACTGGCTGAACCGATCGCTCGCGGACCTTCACATGCTGATCTCGGAGACGACGGAAGGGCTCTACCCCTATGCAGGAGTTCCTTGGTTCAGTGTCCCATTCGGGAGGGATGGGATCATTGCGGCGCTTCAGATGTTATGGATGAACCCATTGCTTGCTCGTGGCGTGCTGGGGTTTCTGGCTTCTACCCAGGCGACGGAGGTTTGGCCGGAACGGGATGCGGAGGTTGGAAAGATTTTGCATGAGACTCGCCAAGGGGAAATGGCAACACTGGGGGAGATCCCATTCGGGAAGTACTACGGGAGTGTGGATGCGACACCGCTGTTTATCGTGTTGGCCTGTGCCTACTACGAGCGGACCGGGGATCGCACGTTCCTGGAGAAGCTGTGGCCTCATATTCAGCTCGCGCTTCGGTGGATCGATCAAGACGGTGATCCTGGCGGCATGGGGTTCACCACCTACGCAAGGCAGTCGGCGAATGGCCTTGTGCATCAAGGGTGGAAGGATTCCCACGACGCGGTCTTCCACGCCGATGGAACGGCTGCAGAGGGCCCGATCGCATTGTGCGAGGTCCAGGCCTATGTCTATCGGGCCAAGCAAGCGGCGGCAGGCCTGGCTCGAGTCTTCGGGGAACTTGATCAGGCTGAACGCTTGCTGAAGGAAGCCGCCGCACTTCAAGAGCGCTTTGAGCGGGCATTCTGGTGCGAGAAGCTCGGTTCCTATGCCTTGGCCTTGGATGGCCGGGGGCGACCCTGTCTCGTGCGGTCTTCCAATGCCGGTCACTGTCTCTATGGTGGGATTGCCGGGAGGAAACGCGCGTTGCGCACAGCGCGTACGCTTCTGACCGATGAGATGTTCAGCGGGTGGGGGATTCGAACGCTGGCGACCTCAGAGACGCGGTATAACCCGATGTCCTACCATAACGGGTCGGTGTGGCCGCACGACAACGCGCTGATTGCAGCAGGGATGGCGGCCTACGGGTATAGGGAAGGGGCGATGAAGGTCCTCACCGGACTCTTCGATGCCAGCCTCTTTCTTGATCTCCATCGAATGCCGGAACTCTTTTGCGGCTTCCCTCGTCGTCCGGGTGAAAGTCCCACACGCTATCCGGTGGCTTGCGCTCCACAAGCTTGGGCAGCCGGCGCCGGTTTTCAAGCCTTGCAGGCTTGTCTTGGATTGCAGATTGATGGGGCTCGAGGACTCGTGCAGTTTGTAAGTCCTGTTCTTCCGCCGTTTCTCGAACGGGTCGAACTTCGGAACCTCTCAGTCGGAACCGCACGTCTTGATCTCGTGCTTGATCGCCATGAGAACGAAGTGGCGTTGAGAGTAGCCCGCCGAACCGGCGAGGTAGAGGTCATCCTCATCGTCTAGCTCTGTCTCTATCGATCGTTCGGCACTCTCACTCATATCTCAACGCTTCAATGGGATTCAGCTTCGACGCCTTGTTTGCCGGGTAGAGGCCGAAGAAGAGTCCGACGACGAGCGAGAAGAGAAACGCGGCGAGCACCACTTGGGTGTTGATGATGGTCGGCCATCCAATCACGGTGGTGAGCAGCCGAGCGATCCCGATTCCTGTCCCAACGCCGAGCATTCCTCCGATCGCGGTCATGATGAGGGCTTCCATGAGGAATTGCAGCAGGATGTGCGCGCGCTTTGCGCCCACCGCCATTCGCAAGCCGATCTCCCGCGTCCGTTCCGTGACGGAAACCAGGAGGATGTTCATGATACCGATTCCGCCCACAATCAGAGAGATCGATGCAATGCTCATCAGCATCACCATCATCGTTCTACTCGTGCCGGCGATGGTTTTCGCGATGTCCTCCATGGTCCGGATCGTGAAGTCATCTTCTTCCGATGGGTGCAGACGATGTCTCGTCCGCAACAGTTCCTTGATGTCGTCGGCTGCGGCGGGAATGTCGTCGCGGGTGCCAGTCGCCACTAAAATGATTCCAACGGTTCCCAGAAATTTCGTCCCAAAGACCTTGCGCTCTGCGGTTGAGAAGGGAAGGACAACGAAATCATCTTGATCCTGCCCCGTGATGGATTGGCCCTTCGATGTCAGGACCCCAATGATCCGGAGCGGAACATTCCTGATACGGATCTCACTTCCTACGACTTCTTCTCCCGGCTCAAATAGATTCTGGACGACGGTTTTCCCCAGGACAGCGACCTTGGCGGCAGAATCAAGATCTGATTGCGTGAAGAAGTTTCCCTGTGCAATGGGCCAGTTTCGGATATCCGGAAAGACGGGAGTGGTTCCGAAGACGACCGTGCTCCAGTTCTTGTTCTCCCTGATCACTTGGAGGATCGAGCGTGTCCCGTACATCGCCGTCGTCACACCGGCGATCTTCTTTTCTATGTCTTCCGCATCGTCGACCGTCAGGGTCGAAATTGATCCAAGCCCACCCCGGACACCACCGACCGTCGTGGCTCCCGGGATGACGATCAGCACATTGGTGCCCAGGCTCGAGATTTCTGCCTGTACCGAAGCCGTCGCGCCCTGACCAAGACTGATCATGGCGACGACTGCGCCGATTCCAATGATAATGCCCAGCATCGTCAAGCCGGCTCTTAACGGGTTACGCCTGAGAATACGGAAAGCTGATAGAAGGGTAAGCCAAAAGAAGGACATGGTGATAGCGAGTAGCGGTCAGCTTTCAGCCTCCAGCAATCTGAACCCGATCCGAGGCTGACAACTGAATGCTGATAGCTGATTACCTCTTGTTTTCTGTCATCTCAGACCTCGGCCCGGTTCGAAGCCGGGCGGTAATTTCTTTTGGAGCTGCTCTTCTTCTGTCTCGATTCCGACGATGACCTGATCGCCTTGGTTCAACGAGCCATCCAGGATTTCTGTCGAGAGCGAGTCCGTGATGCCCGTCGAGACATCCACTTGGCGAGGTTGGTGATTGGGGTCCAACACCCAGACACGGGTGGTTTTCCTGTCGGTCGGTAGGTTGGGCATTCTGAAGCGCAAAGCGCCGTTGGGAACACGGAGGGGATGTTCTTTCCGTGCCGTGACGATTGTCACGTTTGCCGTCATGCCCGGTTTCAATTTCAACTCGGGATTGCGCACGGTGATGACCACGTCATAAGTGACGACGTTTTGAATATTGATCGGTGCGTTACGTACTTGCGTCACCACGCCGTCGAAGAATTGTTTGGGATAGGCGTCCACTCGGAAATTCGCCTCTGTTCCTTCTTTGACACCACCGATATCGGATTCACTGACGTTGGCGTTAACCTGCATGTGGGTGAGGTCTTGGGCGATCACGAACAGGATCGGTGTCTGGAAGGCTGCGGCCAAGGTTTGGCCGACATCCACGTTTCGGGACACCACGATGCCGTCTACCGGTGAGTAAATCGTGGTATAGCCAAGATCCAATTCCGCTGAAGCGAGCGCCGCCTGAGCCTGATCCAGTTGCGCCTGCACAACCTCCACGTTGGCTGCGGCGTCCCGGTAGTTCGTCTCGGCGAGGTCCACGTCTGCCTGTGAGACGAACGCCTGCGGTCGCAGCGCCGCCATACGATCGAACTCTCGCTTGCGCTGTATCGCTAAGACGGTGGATCTTGAGAGATTTCCCCTTGCGCTTTTGACGGCGGCACGAGCTTGGCTCATACGGGCTTTGAACGGTTTTTGATCGATCTGTGCCAAGATCTGTCCTTTTGTCACCTTGGAGTTGAAATCAGCAAAAAGTTTCGCAACCTTTCCGGAGACCTGGCTACCAACCTGCACGGAGACGACCGGATTGATCGTGCCGGTCGCGGTTACGATCGCCGTGATCGGTCCACGCTCGACCGGGAGTGTCTTGTAATGAATAGGAGGGGTTCCGGAGGCCCACCAGTACCATATTCCTCCTCCCCCAATGAACACGATGAACATGATGCCGATCAGCCACGGTAGACGGGATCGACTCGGTCGAACAGGAAATGGAACAATAGCAGTTACCGATTCCTGTACCGCTGACGGGTTGGAATGTCGCCGCTCTGGTGTCGAGGCCTCGGGGTGGGGAATGATTTCATCCACAGGAACATAGCGAGTGGGTTTTTGTGAATCAGTGGTCATGATGGGCTCACGATCTGAGTCGTTCCGGGATTTGCTCTGCGATGACGTCGGTTCACGATTATCTTTCGTCCCTCCTCTGCCAGCAAGAGTGTCAGAGCTCCGAGTACCAGAGGTCCAAAGAACCAGAGAGGCAAGGGACTGGTTCCGAAGATCTCGTTTCCAATCGGTGTAT